>JANLYH010000113.1:0-2717 GCA_031365545.1 Pyrinomonadaceae bacterium
CTGAAGACTCGCCAGGGCCGCCTGCTCCAGGGAATACGAAGCGACGGCCAGGTGCACGCGCGGTTTCGCGTTGTTGACGGGAAGCTTTACTAAATCAGCGGGCTTCAAAGGCTGCAAGAGCTTCTCATTAATCTTAGACACCCGCGCGATCTTCCGATCGGCCGTGACGTAGTGGACCACTTGCGACTTAGGGTTCAAGTAGAAGCCCGGCGCGAGCTTTGTCACGATAGCAGGCGTTTTCTTTCTGGCATGGCGGTTACGTGGTTTACGCAAGCCCGCGGGCGGTTTGGGCCAATGCTTTCTGCCGGTAGCGATGCGCTTACCCACGCGTCCGATTTGCCCGAGGCGTCCGATTTGCCCTTCCGCAATGCGCGATAGCGTCGGGATCCCTACGAGCAAAGCAGCAAGGCCGCTCAGCATCTTTCGTCTCGTCAGCGCGGGAGTCTCCTGCGAATTTATTCCTGCAGAAGATTGGCCAGGGCCACTTTGAGCTTCGTGAATGTCTGTCCTATCGCGCGTCATATTTATCCCTCAAGCGCTGTCAGGGCGCCGCATCGCACTTCAAGATTGGTTACTGTGTTGGACCAGTGCTGTTTTCAGCGGTCGTCTCGCTTTTATGCATGTGTCGCGTCCGGTTTTCTTCACATGAGGCTTTTCTGCCCCGACCTTATTCTTCATTACTACCCTGGTGCGGCCAGGCTCACGGATTTACTTGTTTTGTAACTGGTTTAGCCACCGGTCCGCCCGGAGTGTGCGGCGAAGGCCCAACCTGGATCGGTCGGCTCTTAAGTTCATCGGGCATCGGCTTGAAGGTCATGCTAGCTTTCAGCATTTGCATATAAGTAGGCGGCAAAAGGTATTTGTTGCTTTTCGCTTTGACCCAGGCAGCCGCGTAACCAACGTTGTTTGTTCCATAATCGATCCACATGTATCCACGTTCGGTGCCATAGCCACCGGTCTCGCCCCAATTCGTTCCCCACGAGTTTTTGATTAACCAGGAATGCTTGCTGTCGTCCCATCCGATAAGCGTGATCCCGTGATTGACATAGTAGGATTTGCCGGCCACCGGATCGACGGTATACGCGTGTCCATCTGCATCGACCTTAAAGGTGTTTCCCTTCGAATCCATGTAAGTTTCATTCGCGGACTTTGGTTCATTGAAAGGCTCGTCGCCGCCATACGCCTGAAACTGAGGGGTTGCTAGCACCGTAATTGCCAGCGGACCATACGTCACCAGCGCGTTTTTCAACTCCCTGACTGTGGGCATTCGCTGGTTCGAGGTTCCGGGAATGAAGTCATCAGTTACGTACCCCCACGCAACAGCGCGCAAGGGAGTGGCAATGGCGGAATTACACGTTCCCTGTGTTGCCGTGTATGCAGCATATGAAGTTTCATACGCGTTGCCTTTTGCAATTAGGTAGTCGAACACGGTTGTGTGCCATCCACCTTTGCAGGTTCCGGCGTTACTGCAATCCAGTACATCCTGTTCAGAAGCATCAACGGACAGGTCATTCCGCAAAAGATAACTACCTTCGTAGGCCCCGATAGCTGCGAACGCCCAGCAACTGCCGCACGGGTTTTGATCCCGGACTGCGGTAACTTTCCCCTGCTTACGCCAATCGAACGCCCTTGCGTTGACGGAGTTGACGTAATCCAATTCTGGTAGACGAACATTGTTTTGTTTGGCAAAAGCGTCGCGAGCTGTGTTGTCGAGAGTATCAAGTTTGCGCGCGAGTATATTTTGCTGGCGGGCTTTGACCCCGAAATCTCGCGGCACAACCAAGCCGGTTAGTTGATCCAAACTTCGATCCATCGCCGAGGTATAGACGATGCGAAATTTTTGCCCTTTCGCTTTCGCTTCTGCGCGCAACTGGGCCAACCTTGTTTTGACTGCTGTTGGCGCCTTTAGTTCACGCTGCTCATAATTAATTTGCTGCGCCACGCCGAGCTTGCTCATCCCGGTTATCAGAACAATTAACATCAAAGCGAAAATTCTCTTGCTGCGATTCCGTTTCATAGTCAACCTCCATAAGAATTGGTGAGAGCAGTTTGCTGCCCCTGGTTTCTGTCCGCCGGGAGGCGTTTGGCCTTCCGAGTTGAAGAAGACGGCATACAGTGGCGTTAGGCCTGCCAACAAGAAAACCGTCTTTCTTTCATGCGAATCCTTCGTTCATTCTGTCCTGACGCAGGAAAGTGTGTTTATCTCCGTTTCACTCTTCCGTTTTTCACCCCTGCGGCTCTCCTCACCAACTGACCCCCACCGCCGACGGGTCTGCAGTAATAATTTTTCCTCCCAGACCCAGGTCATACCACGCAGGGACATTTTTCATATCGGGGAAGCTTCCCTTGTAGGTGACCGACGTGTGCAGGATTTCGCCGCGTGCGCCGCGCGCGAAAACGTCGATCCTGTTGTCTGCGGTACGCGTGGCGTCTGGCCCTCCGGCGAGCGCGCCGCCGAGCGAAAGCCACGGACCCCAGCGGTCGCCGCTAATGTAGGTCTTCGTCCAGATTTGGTTGTTCTCGCCGCGCGCGAAGACGCTCATCTGTCCGCTACTGCGCGCGACCGCTGAAGGATCGGAAGTCATCTTCAGCCCGCCGAGGCTCTCCCAATCGTGCCACGCCCCCTGCTCGTCGCGATACTTGTGCCAGATGTAGTTATCGGTGCCGCGCACGAAGACATCCAGACGCTGCCCGCCCCACGAACATGCGTCGGGGCC
>JANLYH010000120.1:0-10752 GCA_031365545.1 Pyrinomonadaceae bacterium
CATTCGTTCAGTCGCTGCCCGGCGTTCGCCTTCGAGCGCGGCCTTTAGTTGACCACTTTCTTCCCGTGAATATTTGTGTTCAGCAACTTCGTTGGTGAGTGCCGCTTGCAATTTCTGTATTTCGGCGTCTTTGCCACCGAGACGCTCCCGCAACGTAGCCAGGTCGGCAGCGTTTGCGGAGGCAGATCTTGTCTTCAGGAGAAACCAGGCGATCACACCGCCGAGGGCAGCGCCGGCTAGAAAGACAAATATCGATAAAATCTGGGTATCCATTTTATGAATTTCGAGGACAAACGGCAGTCTACCAAAAAGCGTTGCAAACACGAAACAGTGGCCCGCCTACGGGCTAACGCAAATTGCTCCTCGCTTGTTCTCTTCATTCCGGGCCCGGTTTTCTCTGTGAAACCTCTGTGTTCTCTGTGTCTCTGTGGTGGATCAGCGCTCGGCAAACACTCACCACAGAGACACAGAGAACATTGAGAACGCCCAGAGATTTCAAGTTAACGCCCAAAACACGCAACCATGCGCTCGTAAACTTTGCGCGTGACGCGCACGTCATTGAGATTGTACTCGCGAATCTCCCGGAGCTTCCCGGCCTGGTAGAGTTCAAACACCTTGCTGCCTTCCGCCGTCGCCGTCTTGCTCGACTCGATTCCCAGCGCCCAAGCGATGTCGTCGAGACTGACGCGTGATCGGCGGTCACCGAGCCACCAGTGCTGCATCGTGTCGTAGACTCCGCGCACGCGATACTCACCAAGATCAACAAGCGGCTTCGCAACGATGCCATTCACCAGGCAGCGTTGAAAAATAAACGGCAAATCAAAGCCAATAAGGTTATGGCCAACGATCTCATCCGTATCGCTGTCGAAGTCTTTCATAAAGTCGAGAAACTGAATTAGCGATTCTTTCTCGTCGCGTTCTGTTCCATCTTCCTCGATTCCAAACACCCGTTCCCTGGCGCCTTGCTCCACTCCAAAATCGAGACCGGCAACCGGACCCTCATGCACGGCAATGGAAACTATGCGACCCGAGGTAGCGCTCAGCGAGCCGAGCTGATAACAACGCTCTTCCTCAACCACAATATCTTCCAGGTAACGTTGCTGCTGTTCGAGGCGCATGTTGCCAAGCCGGAGCAACTTTTCGAGCTGCGAACCGACGCGTTCGCGATAGTCGGGCAGCGTTAGGGTCTCGATGTCCAATGTGTAGGCCCGCGGCAAAACCGGATCAGCACCCTGATGTTCGCGATACAGCTCGAGGGTAATAGGCCGGTATTCAGTAACAACAAACTGCGAACGATCCTGGAAGCTTTCGAGCCGGCCGGTGAGACCCCACAGTCCCGGCTTGATTTCTTTCCACTCCTCGAGCGTCTCGCCCCAAATCTTCAACGGAAGCGCGCCCGTTGCGTTGCGAGCCGTGGCATCGGCAAAACGCTTTCCTTGTTGCGTTCGCTTTTCCCGCACCGAAGTAATTACGACCATTAGCCATAACTCTTCCGCAAAAGGAATTTCCGGGATAGGAATGTTTCCACGCATATTGTTTACGACATGAGGTCACTACCACCTGACTTCCTCACGTCCCAGCACCAATCTAATGTTTCGAATTTCAATCTCCTATTCTATACTGCCGCTACCCTAAATCACCGTTTACCTCCGCTTTTTAGTTTTTTATTTCGATGCTGACCGTGCAAACTCATAGTTTGCCGCGGGCTGAAGCCTTGCGGCGCATACAAATATTGGCCGGCAAAGATCTGCGTCCACTGGCGGAACAATATCACGTCACTGTTTGGAAAAACGGACACAAGAACAAAGGCTGGGCGGGTCAGGTGATCGAACAATACCTCGGCTTGCCGCAAAACTCTCTGCAAGCGCCGGATTTTGGTTCCTGGGAGCTAAAAGTTGTGCCGCTGATTAAAACCGCTGAGGGCGGTTTGCGTGTGAAAGAGTCGATGGCTATCACCATGCTGGAACCGGCGGAAGTTGTGGCCAGCAAGTTCGAAGATAGTCATCTTTATGACAAGCTGCGCAGCATGATCGTGGTGGCCAGAGTCTTTGAGAATGTGGAAGACACGGTTTCAATACTTCACTCGGCCGCGGAGTTTGACCTCGACAACCCATCCATCCGCAAACAAGTTGAGGTTGACTACGAAGCGATTCGAGAAATCATCAGGACCAAAGGAGTCGACGCCTTAACCGGCGACACGGGCCAGTATGTGCAGGCGCGAACCAAAGGACGCGGCCACGGCAGCACCTCGCGGGCTTTTTATGCGCGGGCGTTGTTTGTCGCGCATATCCTGAATCTGCATAAGCTGGCGTGGATGGCCCGTGTTGTAGGGGATCCGGATGACCAGGACGTCTAGCCGGAGCAGTAGCCCCACCGTCAGGGAGGGCTTTCGCTGCGCCTGAGGAGGCCTCCCTGACGGTCGGGCTACTGCCCCGAATCCAGCCTGCCGGTCAACATCATCCAGATCATTTTGTAGTCGCCCATGAAGGACCACAGCGGATATTGAAACGTTGCCGGCTTGTTCTTCTCGATGAAGAAGTGACCAATCCAGGCCGCGCCGTATCCGGGAATCAGCGCCAACGGGAAAAGCCACCACTTGCCGATTAGGATGAAGACAACAACGGTACCGAGCGCGATCGACGTGCCGAAGAGGTGTAGCAAACGGGTGCCGGGCTTGCTGTGCTCAGCCAGGTAGTAAGGCCAGAATTCGGTGAATGAATTGTATCGTTCCTGCGACATGGCAATCCTCTTTATCCGCAGATTACGCAGATTACACAGATTAAAGCAGAAAGACGGATACAAAAACTTTCGACATGACTGGTCCAGGTTCTTATCTGCGTAATCTGTGTAACCTGCGGATAAGTCTTACGTCGCCGAAAATAACTGCATGAATTGTTCCAGCGGCAGCGGCTCGACCGCAGCTACTTTTAAATTCTCGGTGACGTGTTCAATACTGCTCATACCAACCAAAGCCGTACGTATCCCCGGTGCCGAGCGGGCAAATTGTATCGCCGATTGCGCGTCAGTTGGCAGCGACCCCAATTTCTCGCGCAGTTCGCTGGACAATCCCTGCGCTACGCGCCCCTGAAAGATCGAAGCACTCGCCATCACCGTCACTCCCAGGCCGGTAGCTGCTTCAAGCGTTGACACCTGGTGGCTGCCCAATATTTGGTTGTTCAACGTCAGGGCTTCGGGCATTCCCAGATTGAATGGTAATTGAATGAAGCGAAAGCCGTGGGACTCGCCGCCGACTTCGCGCGCAATTGTCATCATGCGTTCCAGCGAATGATAACCGCTGGCCCCGAGAGGCGCGCGGAATCCGTTCCAGGTCGCCACACCATAACTCTGCAGTTTTCCTTCGCCACGAGCTTGCTCCAGCGACTCAAAAGCAGCTCGCAAACGTAAGTAAAACTCCTCCTCGGAAACGTGACCGAGCTGCGACTCCGGATTGTGAATGTAGTAAACGTCCACGCACGCGAGATTCATGTTTCGTAAGGATTGCTGCAGTTGATTCTGCAGGTACGACGGGGTCATGCAATGACTGCCACCGACAAAATCCTCAAAAACCGCTATCCCGGTTTTGACGAATGTCTCTTCGACGTAGCTGCGGAGGTCGCGCGGGGGCGCACCATCAAACGGCAGATAACCACCTTTGGTGCAGACAACTATTTCGTCTCGTGCGAATCCTTTTTCGGCCAGCTTGCCGATCGCGTTGCCGATGGCGCGTTCGCTTCTTTGAAAGCGATAGTTTGCCGCCGTATCGATTACGTTAGCGCCCAACTCTACTGTGCGCATGATCGTAGCGGTGTAACGAACGTCAGTTTCATCGTCGGCATTGCCGAGATAAGTGCCGATACCGATCGACGACAGCAATAGATCATTTCGTTGCCGGAAATGGTTGGCGGCAACATTATCCTTGAGGCGCTCGCGATAGCGCGTCGTGCCGGCAAGCGTGGCGGAACCTTTGATGAGCATAGGAGTCAGAAGTCAGAAGTCAGAAGTCAGAAGTCAGAAGTCAGAAAATAGCTGACAACGGAGTGACTGACAAGTATTGTCTGACCCCTGACCTCTGATCTCTGATCTCTGACTTCCGTCCTCTGACTTCTGACCTCTGCCTGTGTTAGCTTTGGCTCTTCCACAGAAAGCTTGAGGCACACCAATGAACTACTTTCTAAACTGGCAAGAGCATACCGGTTCGCAACCAGACAAGTTTTACAAAACGACTCTCTGGCAGGGGGAACACGTGATGGCCGGCTTGAATTGTTTGGAGCCCGGGCAAACGCAGAACACCCACGCGCACCAGGGCGCAGATAAGTTTTATTTCGTATTGCAGGGGCGCGGAAAGTTCACTGTTGGCGATGAAGAAAGAGAGGCCGGCGCGGGCATGCTCGTGATCGCGCCTGCTGGAATTTCGCATCGTGTTTCCAACACCGCCAACGAACGCCTGACACTGCTCGTCACAATTGCGCCGCCTTTCAAATGAGCAAAACAGATCAATCACCACGGTTAGCGAGATCCGCTGAAGCTTCGCTCGATATCACCGCAGCGGAGTTGCATGAACTTTCGTCGCGAGTTACTCAACTCGTGACTGAATATTTCTCCGAAGTTGCCAGCTTGCCGGTCTTTCCAAATACGTGGGGTGGCAAAACAATTTACGAAATTGGCGTTTCCTTACCGGGCGAAGGTGAGCCGCTTGCAGAACTACTCAACGATTGTCGCCGAATCATCGAGAACAGCAGACACAACGGCCACCCGCGGTTTTTTGGTTATGTGGCTTCACCGGCAAACGCTCCCGCGGCCTTTGCCGATTTGATTGCCTCCGCGCTGAATACAAACCTCACCTCATGGCGTTCGGGTCCCGCGGGCACAGAGATTGAGCGCACGGTCATCAACTGGCTCGCATCACTGATTGGCTACAGCTCTGACGCACTTCCCGCCCACGGCCTGCTTACGAGCGGCGGTTCAATGGCAAACATGACCGCATTGCTGATGGCCCACCGGGCAAAGTCTCCCGAGGCCGCCTCGGCGGGTCTCTGGCATTCGGCGCCAATGACTATCTACGCTTCAGATCAGATTCACATGTCGATACCGAAAGCGGCTGACATGATCGGCGTAGGCCGCGCGCAGGTGCGCCTGATACCCAGCGACGATCGGTTTCGGATTAACCTCGGGTTGTTACGCGAGGCAATTGCCATCGATCTGAAGAATGGTCTTAAGCCGTTTTGCCTCGTCGGCAGCGCCGGAACCGTAAACACGGGCGCGGTTGATCCGCTCAACGAGATTGCAGATGTCGCCAACGAATTCCAGCTCTGGTTTCACATTGACGGCGCCTATGGCGCGCTCGCCGCGCTGGACGAAAAGAAGCGACCACTCTTTAGCGGACTTGAGCGCGCGGATTCGATCTCACTTGATCCACATAAGTGGCTCTACGTGCCGATTGATTCCGGTTGTTTGCTGTTTCGTGATGAGGGGCGTGCGCGATCTGCTTTCGCCTTCGAGGGTGCTGACTACATCAAGGTGCATGAGCAGAACGAAGATGAAGCGTTTGCGTTTTGGAATTATGGCCCGGAACTCTCGCGACGATTTCGCGCCCTTAAGATTTGGCTGACGCTTCGTTACTATGGCGTGCAAAGAATTGCGCGAACGATCAGCGAAGATAACCTTGTTGCTGCTTACCTGGGTGAGCAAGTCGAGGCGGCTCCAGACTTTGAACTTCTGGCTGCGCCGGAGTTGAGTATCTGCTGCTTTCGTTACCTGGCTCCCGGATTAGCGGAGGCTGAACTCGACCAACTCAACACCCAGATAATGAATGTGGTTCAGCGCGGCGGACGTGCTTATCTCTCGAGCGCTACCATCCAGGGCAAGTTTGCTTTGCGAGCCTGTATAACAAACTTTCGCACCACTCGTGCTGACATTGATGAGACGCTCGAGATTATTCGCGACGCAGCAAGAGAATTGAGTTGATGGAATTAGTGAACCCAGAACACTACGATCGTGAGTTGCATGTCGCGCTGGAGCTCGCGCGCGAGGCTGGCGCGGCTATCCTCGACTTCTACGAAGGCCCGCTGGAAATACTTCAGAAAGCTGACGCTGATGACCTTGAGCCGGTTACCGAGGCCGACAAGCTCGCAAACGAAATCATTGTGTCGCGCCTGCTGCGTGAGTTTCCCGATGACGGAATCCTTGCAGAAGAATCCATCGACACTGCGCATCGGCTGGACAAGTCACGCGTCTGGATGATCGATCCGCTCGACGGCACCACCGGTTTCATCGACGGTAACGGCGACTTCGCAGTACAGATCGGTCTGAGCGAAAACGGTAAATGCGTGCTCGGCGTTGTTTACCAACCGCTGACCAGCGTGCTCTATCGCGCTGTCAGCAACGGCGGCGCCTGGATCGAGCGACCTGATCATCAGCCCGAACAGTTGCAGGTCTCCGATCACCGCGAGATTTCTGAGATGCGGTTGGCAGCAAGCCGGTCTCATCGCAGCCCGCGTATGGATAAGGTTGTTAAGGCACTTGGACTAAAGGATGAAGTGCTGCGGGGTTCGGTAGGAATTAAGGTGGGACTGATCGTCGAGCAGCAATGCGATCTCTACGTCCACTTATCGCCGCGCACCAAACAATGGGACACCTGTGCTCCGGAAGTGATCCTTAACGAAGCGGGCGGGCGCATCACCGATCTGTTTGGCAGGCCACTCCGTTACAACGATGCCCAGGTACAGAATCGTAACGGCGTGGTTGCAAGTAATGGCGTCGCCCACGAAAGCATCATTGATTCCATGCAACCGTTGCTTTTGGAGTTTGGGAGAGCGCCAGCTTAACAGGGGCAGTCGGCAAGAGCAGTCCTGGATTTCGCTTATGAGTGTGGCTATCTCTCACAAAAGCGGCAATTGGGGTTGACAAAAGTTACGAAGAAGTCGGAAGGATGTTGGGCGGCATGATTGCTCACTCGGAACGATTTTCCCACTAACCTGCCCCCTGCTCCTGCTTCCTGTTTTTCACCAGCCGGGCGTCGTAGTCGATCCTTTCTCAGTGATGCCGCCAACCCTCACGATCCAGAGACCGCTGTGTACGTCATTAAAATAAACCAGACCGTTGTGCGGTTGTGCGCCCCAGGTGAACGGTAGATTGGGGCGATAGCCTTGCGGATCGCCGGCCCAGAGCCGGCCAATCTCGCGACCCTCCCGGTAGAGATCGCCGCGCAGTTCGCCTGACACATCAACGATACGCCCGCCGCCGTTGTAGTAGCCCATATACATCACATCGTTTTCGACCCACATGTTGTGAGCACCGGCTTCCGGAACGGGATACTCGGCAACTTTTCGCGGATGGTTGATGTCAGAGACGTCCACCACGTGCACAATACCGCGCACCGGAATGCGGCTGCGATCGAAAATATCAAACCGTGCAGGAAATACTTCATCGCCCACGAACACGTAATTCTTGTAACGAAAAACTGAGTGGCTGCCTGCAAGCCAGCCATTGCCATACAACTCGTGATGGTTAAAACGCAGGTCGCTGACCAACTGCGGATGTTCCGGGCTGCCTCCCTTGATGCCATTGCCAACGTCGAGTATCACCAGACCATCGCGCCAGTAGGCAAGATAAGCGAGCCCGTCCTTAACCTGCAGGTCATGGAGGTAACGGCCGAGTATTTCGTGGTCCCCGCCCGCGGTGGTAATTGTGGTCGCCACGGCACTGGGAACCTCCCAGCGTCCTACTTCTTTCGGATGGTGCACATCGGCGAAATCAATCACCCGCATCGATCCGGTGGCGTCGTCAGTCAGATATACATAGTGACCGTCAACAAAAGCGCTGTGCACGCCACCGGTAACAGTTTCGGTGTATTCAGAAATTGGTTTGGGGTGGGCCGGATCGGACGTGTCGTAAAAGGCAATGCCATTCTTGCGATTGGAGGCGCCTTCGCGCGAGATGACCAGAATCTTGCCGTCCCCGGTCGTGCTGATGTCATTCACTATCCGTGCATCAACCTTGACGGTGTCGGTCAGTTTCGGATGCGCGGGCTCAGAGACGTCATAAACCAGAAACCTATCCGAGATGGTGGAAAAGTAGGCGTAGTTTCCAAAGATCCATTCTTCCGCTCCCTCCAGATCCTTAATAGGCGCGCGGCCAACGAGCTCAATTGTGCGCTCAACATTTCGTGGAGCTACGACCACCGAGGCCACAGCTTCCTGCGACCCACTTGCAACGGTGATTACATATGAACCAGGCAGCTCCGCGACGAAGCCACCATCCGCATCGATTGTGGCCGCCGGGCCGCTAACGGTCCAACGGACCGCACTATTATCAGCGCGGCCGCTGGTGGCATGAACATTGAAGCGCAGCACGTCTCCAGTGCGAGCACTTGTTGATTTTGGATCGACCGACAATCCCGTCAGAGTGTTGTTAACCACGCTCAGGTCTACGTTGCCCCTGCCACCACCGGAAGACGCGCTAATCGTAGCCTGCCCTGGCGAGATTGCCGTCACCACACCGGCTGCGTCCACCGAGGCTACGTCAGGCTTGTTCGAAGTCCAGCTTATCGTCACGTCAGTGCGCGGATTTCCCTCAGCACTTCTGGCAACCGCCGAGAGTTTTGTGGCTGCACCAACCACTAGTGGCGCCTTAACTGTTTCAACGTCAACGCGGGTGACCGGGCCTGGTTTGACCATAACTCTTACCAGCACGGTTTTGCCGCCGACGATTGCGCCTACCAACACTTCACCCGGGCTAAAGAATGATACGGTGCCTGACTCGTCCACACCGGCCAGATCAAACGGCGCTGCAAACCATGCTGTGGCCGGCGGGCTAGTCTTGTTTCCCTTTGCGTCTTTGGCTACCGCGGTGAACTTCACTTTCTGGCCCACCGAGATGTCGGCGTTAGCCGGAATGAGTTGCGCCATGTTTCCTGAAGTTGGTTCCTGGGCGGTCGAAATTGTGTTCGCCATCGCGACAAACAGGACAAGACATAGGCCGACGAGCAAGCTGCGGAAGGTTTGCATTATGATGCTCCTGAGCGGTTGTTCACGAAAGAAGTGAAATGAAATCGAGACAAGACAAATGACATTCGAGGCTGAATAGTAGTGCTAGCCAACGAGCGGGGCAAGCCCGCCTACCTATCGCAATATGATTTCAAGTGAGTTTTTCGCGGCCGCCAGTGCCCTGCATCACGACACAAAGCAAAACATGCGTTATCATCTGCAGTCCTGCATAAACTGGATGAAGCGTTTGCGCTAGTCTCTAGCTGAAAGGTCGAGAAACTATGAATAAGAACGGAAAAATTGCGTTGGGTTGCGGTGGTGCCGGTTGTCTGGGCTTGGTTCTGATCGTGATCGTGACCGCGGTTCTTATTGGAACCGGGGTTGTGAAAGCGCCGGGTATCTACAGTCCCAACAGCAATTCCAACATCAACATCAACGTCAATTCCAACCGCAATTCGAATTTAAACTCCAACGCAAACACGAATGACAGTCAAAACTCGAATTCCGATTCCACGTCGTCGTCAATGTCCGATGACGATAAGCACAAGCTCTTTCAAGCTGCCGGTATTACGCAGGACAACGATCTCATCCTTCGCGTGATCAGAAAGATTGGATTCGGCGACGGAACCGGCGCGGGCTACCCGCAGTTCCTCCAGGATCATGGTTCCTGGGCACAGAAGAATTTCGATTTCATCCGCTCGGTACTGACGAAGGAAAAGGCCCGAGCTTACGTGGAAGAGCATATTAACGATTGAGGTTGTGGTAATAGTTAGCCGCATGTTGGCGAAAGCGTGAAGCGAGTTATGAGCCTGAGTCGCATCCTGGTTGTCTTGCTGCTGCTCACAATGTTCGGGCTCGCACAGGGCCAGTCAGGTCGCGTCAAGAGTGCGGCCAGTAAGCCGAGGGTCGCGCCGGTTCCAGTTGAAAAGACCGAGACGCCGGCGGAAGAGAAACCAAAGAAGCCAGACTTCCCGAAGATCGTCGACGGTGAGCGCATCTACCTCGGAAGTGAAGTTGACAACAGAGCCGTCACCCTGAAAAAGCCCGAACCGTCTGGCACCAATAAAGCGAGAGGGTATAGCTTCCACGGCAAGGTAGTGCTACATGCAATTCTAGGGTCAAACGGCCGGGTGACTAACGTCACAATCATCAAGGGACTTCCTTACGGGCTTACTACAAAATCCATCGAAGCGGCGCTGCTCATCAAATCCATGCCAGCCACCAAAGACGGTGGCTTTTGTCTCACAATGGGTGAAAGTTGAATATGAGTTTTGGTTCGTTTGACACGCGCGACCAAGGTTCGGTTTCACGACCCCCGCGTTTTCTGAAGCTGCTAGTTGTCAGGGGTCGGTTGCAAAATCCTCTCTGTTCCCCTTAACTAGCCACTGACAACTTGACTGTTCAGTACTGACAACCGCATGGATCCAGCCCGCATTCGTAACTTCTCGATCATCGCGCACATCGATCACGGTAAGTCCACGCTGGCCGACCAGTTCTTGCTGCAAACCGGGACCATAGCCCGCCGCGATTTTCGCGCGCAACTCCTCGACGACATGGACCTGGAGCGCGAGCGCGGCATTACCATTCAGATGCACCCGGTGACGATTTACCACACGCACAAGGGCGAACGGTACGAACTCAACCTGATCGATACTCCCGGCCACGTCGATTTCAGCTACGAAGTGTCGCGCAGCCTGGCCGCCTGCGAAGGGGCGATCCTCCTCGTCGATGCCTTCCAGGGCGTGCAGGCGCAAACCGTCGCCAACGC
>JANLYH010000139.1:0-1575 GCA_031365545.1 Pyrinomonadaceae bacterium
GGCGGTCGTGATTCGACGCTCATCAAAGTGCGCGCGTTTGATAAGTGGGGGCATCCCGCTAACGACAACCAGGTGGGCATTGAAACCTCTTTGGGCGAGTTGGTGCGTTTGGGACCACAACCTGCTGCCGCCGACGACGTAATCGTGCCGGGCAAAATCGTCCCCAGTTCCGACCTGTCTACGGATGTTGGTGTGCAGCTAAAGAATCAGGCGCGCGGCCAACTCATTGTGCCGATGGAAAACGGCGAGGCCTCGGTCAAGCTAATTGGCCCAGCCCAGCCGGGGGATGCGCGGCTTCACGTAGTTGCCGGCCAGCTTGAAATGGAATCGCTGGTGCGCATCCTGCCGGAAAGCCGACCTACAATCCTGGTGGGATTGGCGGAGATGTCTTTTGGAAATGCGATTCCGGAGGTCAGTCTGCGCGGCGAAGAAGGCCACCGGCGCGATCACGTTAGCTTCTTCTTTAGCGGTCGGCTGTTTGGCAAAAACTCGCTGACGCTTTCTTACGACTCACAACGGCCCATCAATCGCACTACTGGACACGATCGTCTTTTCCAGCTCGATCCATTGGATCGCGCTTACCCGGTTTTCGGCGACTCCTCGACTCGCTACGAAGCAGCCGCGTCTAATTCCAAACTTTACGCGCGTCTCGATCATGGCCGTTCTTATGCTATGTTCGGCGACCTCGATGCAGACATGGAGCAGGTGCCGCTGGCTGGTTACACGCGCAAGCTCACCGGGGTCAAACTTCATCTGGAGAATAACGGCGGCGACTTTGTGACGGTGACGGGAGCCAGACCCGACACATCATTCGCGCGTGAGGTTTTCCCCGCGGGCGGCTTAAGCATCGTGCAACTCGCGCATGGTGAAATCCTGCAGGGCTCGGAAACGGTGGCGTTGGAAGTGCGCGATCGGCGCAATCCTGAAGTTATTATTTCGCGTGAGTTGCTGGCCCGGTCCATCGACTACAATCTAAACGCTGCGACCGGTGAACTCTTCCTGTTAAAGCTGATTCCCACCTTCGATGCCGGCCTCAACTTGAAACAGATCGTGGTCACCTACGAACACCGTGCTGCCGGAATGAACGCGAGCGTCTACACCGCGCGCGGCCGGAAAAACTTTGCAGGCATGGGACTGAAACTGGGATTCTCTACCGTGATGCAGCGACAGGAAGCGTCGGAAAGTTTCATCGTCGGCGGTTTGGATCTGGAGAAGAGCATGCCGCGACGTGGCTTGCTGCGAATAGCCTGGGCCACCAGCCGCGGCGAGATTAACAATGGTCTTAACGCCACGAATACAACGGCAGGCGACCCGCGACACGATGGCAACGCTCTCAGTGTTGATTACCAACAGCCGCTCGGATTCCATGAAGCCGTTCTGCATGCACGTTTCCAGAGTGCGTCGGCAGGCTTTCTCAATCCTTTCGGCGGCACCGTCACGCCTGGCTCACGACGCGGCGAGGTGACCTTTGACTTCAAACCACGGCAAGGTGCGATCCTGCGTTTTGGCGTCGTCAAAGAAGATAACCAGACAGAAAATGTCGATAACAAGCGCCTGACATTTTCGGTGTCCGGC
>JANLYH010000157.1:0-11308 GCA_031365545.1 Pyrinomonadaceae bacterium
CGCTACTGCGTATACAAGCGAGCGCCAGCAGTTTGGCAAATCGATTAATCAGTTTCAGGGCGTGCAGTTTCAGTTGGCGGAAATGGCTACCGACCTGGAAGCCGCGCGCTTGATGGTCTACAACGCGGCGCGCATGAAAGACGCGGGCATGAATTTCGTGAAGGAAGCGGCGATGGCGAAACTTTATTCGTCGCGCGCGGCCGAACGAATCGCGTCGAAAGCGATTGAGCTGTATGGCGGTTATGGTTACGTCAAGGATTACCCGGTCGAGAAGTACTGGCGCGACTCGAAGATTGGCGCGATTTACGAAGGAACGTCAAACATGCAGTTGCAAACCATTGCGAAGCTGCTGATTGGGAAATAAAAACAGTAAACAGCCGGAAAGTTGTCTATCGGTTAAATTGAAATGACCGCCTCTCGAATCGACGTCTTCAAACAAATGCTGGTAAACGATCCAGCCAACAGCCCGGTTTTATTCGGGCTGGCGAAAGAGTATGAAAAGACCGGCCAGACCCCGGAGATGATTGAAACCCTCGAGCGTTACCTGGCAGTCTCCGATGATGAGGGTAATGCTTTTGGAATGCTGGCGCGGGCTTATGAAAAGTCAGGTCAACGCGATCGGGCCCGCGAAACTTTTCAACGCGGAATCGATGCCGCCACTAAACACGGTCACCCCTCGATGGCGGAAGAGTATCGAGATCTGATAGCCGAGATCTGAGTGCGTGGTCTGTCGCCATGTTGCTCTCCCGGTAGCTGAGTATTGATTCCAAGTTCATAATATCTCGCCGCTCTGCGGCATCGTCGAGCATTTATCATGAGTAACACGAAAGTTCTAAAACTAGTCCCCAAGTCGGAAGCCAAACCGGTTGAAGCCAAGGCGGCGCCGGCGGCGAGCACGCCTGCTGGGCCGAGCGCCCCCGCCCCTGTCAGCGCACCTGTGCCCGCGTTTACTCCGAGTGAACCGGCGCGAACGTCAGGACCAAAGCCCGCTCGACACCGGGATCGACGGAGACGTGGGGAGAAAAGCGAACGCCCCGAGCAACCACGCTTGTCACGCGAAGCCATGCTCAAGATGTATCGCACGATGTATCTTTCGCGCCGGCTTGATGACAAGGAGATTCAGCTCAAAAACCAGAACAAGATTTTTTTCCAGATTAGCGGCGCCGGACATGAAGCAGTGTTGGTCGCCGCCGGCATGGTCTTAAAGCCGGGCTACGATTGGTTCTATCCCTACTATCGAGATCGAGCTCTTTGTCTGCAGCTGGGGATGACTCCTGAAGAACAGCTCCTTTCCGCCGTAGGGGCGGCGGCGGATCCAAATTCTCACGGACGTCAGATGCCCTCGCATTGGGGCCATAAAAAACTCAACATTGTTTCGCAGTCGTCGCCGACGGGCACGCAACTGTTGCAAGCGGTCGGCTGTGCTGAGGCTGGGTACCGTTTCAAACTAATCAAAGAGCTGAACAAGCGAACCTCAAACTTTCAAAAAGACGAAGTTGTTTACGTTTCGCTTGGAGACGGCACATCCAGCGAGGGCGAATTCTGGGAGGCGCTCAACACCGCCTGCAACCTCAAACTCCCGGTGCTCTTCCTGCTGGAAGACAACGGTTATGCGATCAGCGTCCCGGTTGAAGTGCAAACTGCGGGTGGCGACGTCTCCCGATTGCTCAAGGGCTTTCCCAATCTGTACATGCAACGGTGCGACGGTACGAACGTGCTCGAATCGTTGGCAGTCATGAAACGCGCGGTGCAGTATTGCCGCGAGCACAAAGGACCTGCCTTCGTACACGCGAAGGTTATCCGTCCTTATTCCCACTCGCTTTCGGATGACGAGAAACTTTATCGTTCCGATGAGGAGCGAGCTTCGGATGCGGAACGCGATCCGGTAAAGAGATTTGGCGCGGTCTTGATCGATGAAAAAGTAACCGACCAGGATTCGCTGCAAAAGATCAAGGATGAAGTGGATGCGCTGGTGATTGAAGCGGCCGACCAGGCCCTCGCCAGCCCCCAACCAGGTCCGGAAACTGTTCCCCTATATGTTTTTTCGCCAGAGGTGGATCCGACCGCGAAGGAGTTTGACACCGAAACGGGCGCTGAGCTTTCCGGCAATGCTGGGACAATGGTTGACTTGATCAATCGCTGCCTGCACACGGAAATGGCGCGCGATCCCCGCATCGTTGTCTTCGGCGAAGACGTCGCAGATTGTTCGCGGGAAGAATCTCTCGCGCAGGTGAAAGGCAAGGGCGGTGTCTTCAAGGTAACGGCAAACTTGCAGCGCAAGTTTGGCAGCGCTCGTGTCTTCAATTCCCCGCTCGCCGAAGCAAACATCGTAGGTCGCGCAATCGGAATGGCCACGCGTGGATTGAAGCCGGTAGTCGAAATTCAGTTTTTCGATTACATCTGGCCGGCCATGCACCAAATTCGCAACGAGCTGGCGGTTATGCGGTGGCGCTCCGGCGGCGATTGGAAAGCACCGGTGGTGATGCGCGTGCCAGTCGGCGGCTACTTGAAAGGCGGCGCGGTCTATCACTCGCAATCCGGCGTTTCCACCTTCACGCAGATTCCCGGGCTCCGCGTTGTCTATCCGTCAAACGCCCTCGACGCAAACGGCTTGTTGCGCACCGCAATTCGCTGCGACGATCCGGTTTTGTTTTTGGAGCACAAGCACCTCTACCGCCAGGCTTACAATAAATCGCAGTATCCGCCAGACACCTTCATGATCCCCTTCGGCAAAGCGAAGACTGTGCGCGAAGGAACGGATCTTTCGATCATCACTTACGGGGCGCTGGTACAGCGTTCGATCGTTGCGGCCAAACAAGCCGAGCAACAAGGCATCAGTGTCGAGGTTGTTGACTTGCGCAGCCTGCAACCCTACGACTGGAACGCGATCACGGAGACGGTTAAGAAAACCAACAAAGTTATAGTGGCGCACGAGGATTCTTTGTCCTTCGGTTACGGCGCCGAGATCGCGGCACGTATTTCGGCTGACCTCTTCGAATATCTGGATGCGCCCGTGCGCCGCGTTGCCGCTACCGACACCTTCGTAGGGTACGCACCACAACTCGAAGACGCAATTCTCCCGCAGGTGGCGGATGTAGCTAAGGCGATTACAGAATTGCAAAGCTATTGAGCCCTTAGGTCTGCTCCGCGTCATTGAAGATAGGGGTGGAATCTTCCGATGAAAGGTGTCCTCCTGGTTCTCAACAACGATGAGTGAAAGCTCCTTACGGAGATTCGTGCCGATTCCAACTCGCAATGGCTCCTATTTAGAACTCATAAACGAGGTTTGACTCACTCAACAGTGGACGGGTTTCTGAGAGCCCTTGCTGAACAAGAGGAATGTGATGACAATGGGTTTGGAGGATTCCATGATTCAAACAATCGAAGCCATAATCGAACCGGACGGTAAAGTACTCCTGCTCGAAGCTGTCCATCTTACGGAATCGCATCGCGCGCTTGTAACCATCCTCGAGGATGAACCTGTCTCGAAAGCTTCCGTGACAGCCCTATTAAGCGAGCAATCACTTGCCGAGGATTGGAACCGCCCGGAGGAAGACAAGGCATGGTCTCACCTTCAGCCGGCACAGTAGTTCTCGTTACCTTCCCTTTTTCTGATCTGTCTCAGGCGAAACTACGTCCCGCTGTGGTCCTTGCTAAGACCAGCGCGAATGATTGGATCTTGTGTCAAATTACCAGCAATCCTTATTCGGATCCTCGCGCAATGAAACTTGCGAACGAGAACTTTAGTTCCGGCTCGCTCCGAGTGGTTAGTTATGCCCGACCAGGAAAATTGTTTACCGCGAATAACAGCTTGGTTGTCGCTCAGATTGGAACGCTGACTGGCGAGACCTTAAAGCAGATTGTTGAAGGCGTCTGCGAACTGCTGCGAGAAAGCCTGCAGTAAAGACCGCAGGCCCGGAGGGAAGACACCGGAAAGAGATTAAAAAGGGCGTTGCGATTGAACTCGCGGCGCCCTTTGGATTTTAAGTGCTGGCTTCTCGCCTAAACTTTTATCTCCTGCCGTCTGCCTATTGGTTTCCCTCTCCCACTTGCGGTTCCGCCCCTGCCCGTCCCGTAAAAATTTGCGCGTCGATACTCTTCGGATTGCCAAGCACGACGAAGCGAATGTTCCGCACATATTTCTTCGTTACACGCTCAACATCGCCGGGTGTCACCGCGCTCATTTTCTCAACGAAAACTGTGGAGTTGCGCCAGCCGCCACCCAGCAATTCAAACGAGGCTAGTTCGCCGGCCTGGGCCGCATTAGTTTCCTGAGTCATGTAGTAATTCGTCAGATATTGAGCGACCACCGCCTGAATATCTTCGTCTTGCACGGGTTCTGTTTGCAAGCGGGTGATCTCTTTTAGCATGAGCCCGACCGACTGATTGGCGTCAACTGCCGTTACATAAATGCCGCCGACGTTCGCCCCCTGGTTTCGCAGAAAGGCATCTGGCGCGTAGGAGAGATTTCTCTTGGCGCGCACCTCCTGGAAAATTCGATCACGCAGGATTGAAATGGTAATGCGCATCGCATAAATGTCTGGCGAGCTTGGCGGCGGCGCCGCAAATATTCCCTGGACGTAGTTTGTCGGCAGATTGCGAGCAGTTACATCAACCGTCGATTTATCAAACGATAGTTGCGGGATTTGCTCCGGCGAATAATTCCCGCGCGGCAGCTTGCCGAGACTTCCAGTCACCAGCGTTCGCACCATTGCCGCATCCAAATCGCCGACGATAACAAGCAACAGCCGCGACGTTTCAAATACCCTTTGGTGGTAACGACGCAAGTCTTCAGGAGTTAGCCGGCCGACCGAATCAACCGTTCCTTCCACCGGGTTCAGGTATGGATGATTTGCGTAAGCGATCCGGTCCTGAAGCTGCTGTAAATAGTTGTCAGGATCGTCGGTATCATCGCGCAACCCGACGACGGTCTTCTCCTGCACTAAAGCCACATCTTCTTTGGTGAAAGACGGGTGGAGAGCCACGTCGGTGAACATCTGCCAGGAACGATCAAAGTTGGGACGCGTGCAACGCAACGCGAGCACTGAATAATCATTATTCTCGGTAGAGCTGATTACCGTACCCATACGCGACTGCTCATTCCGCATTCGATCACGCGGGAAGGCAGCGCTCGCCTCCGTAGCGGCGTCAAGCATCAGCGATTCTACGCCGGCGTTTTCGGCAGTAATGTTTCGCGAACCACCCTTTATGAAAAGCCCCGCAGCCACGGTGAGGCTGCCTTCGCGTCGCTTCAACAACACTTTCAGTCCGTTGACTTCAAACTCAGTAACCAGCGCTGCCTGCCTGGCAACCACGCTTTGCGCGCTCTGCAAAATACGAGCAGATTCCGGCTGCGGACGCACTGTCGGCAGCTGCTTCTCCTGGCCCATCGCAGCCGGTGCACGACCTGCCAATAACAGTGAAACAAAAAGCAATAGCGCCGGCGCCGCCTTGCAGAATGATCGTGAAAGCGCCGGCCGGCGCATTCCCGGTGTGCGATCTATTTTCATCATTTACCTGTTAACTCTTCCGCTTGAATCTTAGTTTGTTCTTGCGCTTCAGCTGAAACCAGGGCGAGGCCTATGTGAGGTTTCCCCTGAATGTAGGTCGTGACGTAACGACTGATATCCGGCCGTGAAGTAGCGCGCAGGCGTCCCAGGTAGCCGCGAAAATATTCCAAACCTGTAGACGCCCACCAGAAGCTGAGTGTATGGGAATAGTCGCTTAGTTTTTCGCGCGAATAAAGATCGTCGGCTTCCAACAAAGCCTTGGCGCTTTCCAGCTGTTCGTCAGTAAAGTAGTCCTTGTCGTTGAAACGCGCCACCTCGGCGTAGATCGCTTTGATAGCGGCATGTGCTTTTTCAGGCGTGGTCTGCGCTATGATCGAAATTGGACCAACATTTCGCTGGGTGTAGTAACCAATACCCACCCCGGTAGTAAGCCCGGAATCAACCAGCGCTCGCTGAAATCGCGAGTTGGGCTGGGTAAGGATGAACGAAAACACGTCGGCGGCATAAGTTGAAGCATTGTCTTTGCCAATAGACGGTCCGTGCCAGCCAATGTTGATAATCACATTCTGGACCGGCTGTGTAATTACAATGCCTTCGCTCTTTGGCAACGCCGGATGCTCAACCAGTGGAAATTCAACAAACGGATCCTTCTCGCGCCGCGGCCAGTCGCCATAAAACTCCTCGGCCATCTTGAAAACATCTTCGGCGTTTACGTCACCGGTAATAACCAGCGCCGAATTGTTTGGCACGTAATAACGAGATTGAATGAGACGCATCGTGGCCGGCGTTGCGGTAGAAACCGTTTGCCGATTACCGAGCGGCTCCTTGCGGCTCGGATACTTGTAGAAGAGCCGGTCATTCATTTCCTTGTTCAGGTAGTAGAAGGGGTTTGATTCGTTGCGATCGATTTCGCCGATCACTACCTGCCGCTCTCGCTCTAGTTCATTCTGGTCGAATAAGGGATAACGCACCGAGTCGCGCATAAACTGGAGCGCGGTGCGCAGATTCGACGCGGTGGTGGTGAAGTAATAATTAACTACTTCTTCGCGCGTCGAGGCGTTGTAAGCGATACCCAAATGACCTATCGTGCGCACGTAGTCTTCCTGATTGGCGATTGCCCGGTTTGTCTTAAAAAACATGTGCTCATAAAGATGCGACAGCCCATTCAGTTCCGGAGGCTCCGTGTAAGAACCGTTTTTGACGGCCAACTCAATAGTGATCAGCGGAAGTGAGTGATCTTCCAGCACTATTACTTCGAGACCGTTCGCAAGCGTGCGATTGACAAGCTGGGCTTGCGGCAGACGCGCCGGCGCGGCAGCTGTTTGCTGCGGCGTCGCAACAGATTGCTTCGGTGGCGCTGCGATTCGTCGTTGTCCGCCAAAACTTGCCGGACTCACGGCCGAATTCGCTAACAAAGACCAGATAAGTAACAGCAGAAATAAACTACGTTTCACAAGCGACTCCCATACAGTGTTCCGAGAATTGCCGGTTACCGGCAGATTCTCAACCCTTACCATTTTCAAGAGAACGTTCGATGTCTGTTTGCCCCGATTAGATGTCAGCTCAATGTCAGACAAGGATTAACCCCGGTAGGACTCGTCCTGCTCAATCCTGGACAACACCCAATCAAACTCCCCCGAGGTTATCTTTCCACCGCAGAATTCACAAACGCCGGCATTGTTGACCTTCAGCGGCGCGCCACAATTAGGACAATTCAAGTTGGCGCTCGCCGGCATCGGCTTCGCCTTCCGGCTGCGAATAAATGTCCAATACTCGCTCCAATATCTGAGGCTGGTTTTCGAGCCGCAAACAATCGTCCCTCTCTCGTCAACGGTGTAGTCGTATCCTTCCGCTCCGATTCGCAGCGTAATCGAGATATAGAATGCGTCTTCCTTGATCTTCACCGGTTGCAGCGCTGTGATCTTTGCCTGGTCGAGCGCGTTGCGGAGATGCTGGCGCCGGTAAGCATCGATCCAATACTGATGCATCTGAAACAGGTTATCGGTCTCATGGGGTCGCGCCCGCTCCCAATTTAGCGTCGACCACGCAGCCTGTAACTCAGCAAATATGAGACGCGCACGTTCCTGAAACTCACCCCAGCCAAAGCCCGGATTATTTTTTTCAAACTCAACGCGAATCGCTCTGAAGCCCGGCTGGACGACACTGGGCAGATCAGTACCAACTTCCTGCACATCCGACGTGAGCAATGGCCCTTTCTCTTCGCTGCCCAACAGGCCTATGCCTCGCACGTACCATTGAAACTCGCCGCTCTCGATCTTGGTCCCACAGAACGCGCAGGCGCCGACGGTATCTTTCTGTAATGCTCCACCACACTTCGGACAATGAAGCGCCGTCGCCTGGGCCGGCGGCGGAGACAACCGATCGCGTTTGCGCTCGAGCTGCCAACGCTCGCGCACGTAATAAGTCATCTCCGTCATCCGGTTGTTTTCAGTAACTACTTCTGTGTAGTTAGTCTCAAACAGCAAGGTGATGTTGACAACTGGAGTTTCCAGTCCGCGCACGTCGACGATGTTCATCGCGCCAACAATTATTCCCTTAACTTCAGTCAGACCTTTGGGATTGCGTTCGAGCAACGCTTTGCGCGCCGCCTCGCTGAGGTAGGGCGAAAACTGATCGAGCGCCTTTGCCCCATGGCCGCGAGCGTCGTGCGCTTTTCCGTAAAGCGCGTAACAGAAATCAGTGAAAACGATTTCGGAGAAGTTGGGATCAAACTTACGGAGCTGAGCAAACTCGCGACTAAAACTTTCCGGCTCCTGCGCCGCAGTATCCAGGCCGAGCGGGAAAGCCATCGGTTCATCTGACGTTTGCAAGGAAGCCGATGAGAAAGTCTCCGACGTCTTGCTGCCTCGCCTTACGAGGCGATACACCACGAAGACAACAACTATGATATCCAAGGGAACGCCAACCGCCGGATACTCGACGGTAAGCCAGATGAGCATCCTGACTATGGCGAAGATAGCGCCGCCGCCACCACCGCCGCCTCCGCTTCCATGACCACCGCCACCGCCACCGCCATATGAACCGCCGCCGCCTACCCGGGCCAGCACGTCGCCTGGAACCAGAATCAAAACTATTGCCGCTGCCGCAAACAGCCAAAGCAAGGTGGTCGTGGCAGCGCGCCCTGCTGTGCCCCTGTCTTCATCCGACTTAAGTTGTTTCCTAAAAACGTGCTTTTTCATTTCAATTCGAAACGCGGGGCATCAGGAAGTTCGTTCGGGTTTTCACCGGTTGCCGGCAGATGTTTTGAAAGCAATGCCCCCAGGCTTTCCATTCCTGCCAATAGGGTTGAGGCATCGGCCCGTCGACCTCCCTCATGCAACTCAAACAAGAGTTGATTCCACTCAAGCGCGTTCACGGCCTTTAAGACGCCGCGGTCGGCGATCACCTCCAACCGACGCTCCAGCACGGACAGGTAGATAAGCACACCCATTTCGGCCGCAGTATTCGCAATTCCGGCTTCGTAAAACATGGCGGCGGCGCCGGTGCGTACAGCCTTGGTCCGAAACTTTTCGGAAGTCAGCAATCGCCGCAGTGTATTACTGCGCGATGCAATGAGAGCGCCGATTGCGAAGAGCAGCGCGACCTCGATGGCAACCCAGTACTGGTGAAAATCGAAAGGGGAAAAAAGTAGAAACAAAAGACCGAGGAAAGCTAACAGGGCGCCAAACAAGTAGTCTGCCTGGGAGTAGGAACCTGAGCGGCCGCGAACGATCAGGACTAACTCCGCATCAGTGGTCGTCTCGATCTTTCTGACGCAGTCGGTGAGTTTCACGCGCGCGTCTTCGTCGAATTTGGCTCGCTTCATTTTATGACTGGCGATCAGGGCTCCCACTCAAAGGTAACTTCGGAAATTGCGGTATCGGGATCGGTACCGGTATAGACATCGTCGATCACGAGGCGCACCCAGTGCGTCTTGATCGCGCCAACGTCGATCACCTGACGCTCCATGCGATCAGGAAACGGGAAGCGCTGCGAACTGCCGTCGGAGAACTGCAACGTGGCTGCTGCTAGTCGATTGTTCTGCGCCCAAATCTGCTGGCTCTTGAAGTAACCAGGCAGAATCACGATGCGGTGCAGATTGATCTCGCGCCCAAAATCAAAACGCAGCCACTCACCGATGCCAGGACCGTCCACGCCTTCAATCCACGCGGTCTTTTTGTTGTTATCAACGGCGTTTGCCGGAACATAAGTATTCGTCTGGACCGCGTATCTGACCGACGAGGCGCTGGTTTTCATCTGTAGCGCGGCAGACGACGCCGGCTTGGTGTTATCCGCGCTGCTGCTCTCCCGCGCCGGAGCAGGCGTTGGCGAACTTGCCGGTTGTGGCGCATTGACTGAGGCTGTCCAATACTTGTAAACGAACGCAACGCCGATAACCGCCAGTATAAGAAGGAGCACCGCGATGATTATGATCCCAGCGGTGAGAATGGAACTTGATGAACTAGCAGGAGCGATGACTCTGACTGGATTGACAGGCGCCGGAGAGGAAGGTGTCACCGGCGTCTGCGGAACGACGGTCTCTCGTGAAATTTCTTGCGGCCGAGGCGGGTATGGCAGAGTCGCGGGAGCATCGCGGACCAAAACCGAACCGTCATCCAGACAAAATCGTAGTGAATCGTCGCTGTAAGTTCGCTTGCACTGCGGGCAGAGTTTCATTCTTTTCCGCTTATCGAAACCTACAGACTGGCGCTGGCAACATTCGGAATCCAGAATACTTGCCCGTCAACTTCGACCTGCTTCAACCCGTGTTTGGGTAAGTCTTTTTCTTTTAAACCAAGAAAGGTGAAGTGCGGCAAGTCGCTCAGCACTGTTTGAAACCAGCCATGCTTCCGGAGGATTTCGCGCACGCGGGGGTTGTCAAACTCGTTCACATCGAAAGCGAGCATGGCGATGTGTTGCGAGGTGCCGGGCGCGGCGATGGAATAAAGGATCGACTTGGAAAGATCTTTGCTGAAGTAAATGCCGCTCTTTTCCAACTCCAACACTTCGGCAATCTGGTCGCGTAGCGGCAACCCCTTCAAGCGGGCCACGTCGGCCGCCGTTAGCCTTCCCTGCTTTAGCCAGTAGCTGAGCGCCGGCAGGAAGCGCGTCTGCCATAATTGCAGGCTGTCGTCATAACTACGACGCGCCGCCTCAGCTCCGTCGCGTGGCGTTATATCGAGGTTTTCCTCTTGTGCTTCAGCGCGCGCCTTCAGCAATTCCTTCATCGCTTCGGGTTGTAGTTCGACTTGATCGAAGCCAAACATTTCACTGGCCCAACCGGCATCTTCCTGAAACTGCGTCACCTCTTCGTCACTTGTAAAAATGCAGACGGGTGGCGGCAAAACTTTCTTGTTCGCCAGAAATATTGCGCCGTAATCTTCGAGTACGCGGCGGGCCACTGGGTCTGACGGCGGGCAGACGCGGGCAATGCTCGTCTTTCGTTTCTTCAGAGCCTTGCTCAAGACTTCATAAAACGAAGCCGGCGAATCGCCATTATTATTTTCAACTGAAGTAGTCATTCTGCCGAAGTCTTTTCCTATGATTGCAACGGTTAGCAAATCCCGCCGGCCGCGCGCTGGTGCGGGCGAAGCCAGGAGCAAGGAACAGAATATTAAGACCAACAAAAACTTAACCGCGCCCGCACTTCTACCCAAACCTTCACCACCGTCTCTTGAGTGACCTGTTAAGTACTGGGGTGACGGAAGGATCATAGTAGTGCACGCTCGCGTCGGTCAACAAAGCTTCCGACTCGCACCGGCCCGACTCTCCTAATATACTGTCCGCAGCCCGGGCCC
>JANLYH010000166.1:0-7066 GCA_031365545.1 Pyrinomonadaceae bacterium
GCGCGTCATTGTAACGCAAACTTGTGCATGAGTGGGGGATTGGGTGATGGTGTCCTAATTTCAGGTTTCTCTGAAATCTCCGTGCGCTCGTGTCTCTGTGGTAAATAAACTCTAAGCAAATTCTCACCACAGGAACCCAGCAAACACAAAGGAGGCACAGAGGATTTCGGGTTGGGCAAAGACCCGCCTAAGTCCAGAGCTTGGCTGGTTTCAGCAAAAAGGGCGGCTCGCAAAAGCCGCCCCATGCCAATTCTAGTTTGGAATTGGATTCAGTTACCGCTCGTAATCTCGATACGGTCACCCTTCCGTAAAACTGGGTCCGCAATCTTACCGGCCTGAATCTTACGCAGGTTGAATTCTTCCGAGGTTAGTCTGCCGTCAAGCCCTTGTCGTGAGACTCTGACCTTTGCACCGGCGCTGCTCGTCGTTCCACCACTTGCAAGGATTGCCTGAGTCAGAGTCAGCCCTGCGTAAAATGGTTTTTGACCAGGCGAAGCGATCTCTCCACCCACGAAAAAGAACTCGGCGGGAGTCGGAGGCTGGCCTGACACTTTGATTGAATCACCTGGAACTATCAATGTCGCAGCCAGGTTCGGATCTTTTAGATCAACAACGATTGGCGCGACTCCTTCGCGTGTGATGGTTGCGCGTGCTGCTTCGGGAAGTACCAAAGCCTCAGCTAGCATCGTGTAAAGCGGCACCGCTTCGCGGCGCAAGCTCTTCATTCCCGGAGCCGCGACCAAGCCGCTCACTGAGACGGCATGGCTCGCAAACGCGCGAACGCCGACGGTCACAACCGGGTTGTCGAAAACCTTTAGTCGCTGCCGCAGAAGGGCGGCTATTTCGTTGGCGGTCAGTCCACCAACGATAATCGGATCACCGGCGAGCGGGTATTCCAGGGCCCCGTCTTCAAGCACGGTGAATAGCGTCGACCTCCCACTGGGAACGGCGGAAATCTGTATATCGAGCACATCTCCGCTGCCAACGCGGTAGACCTGCGTTGCAGCAGTGGCCACGGGCGCAGGAGTAGTTGGCAGTGCTCTTACAGGCGATGCAATTATGCTCGCGGAACCGCCCGCAGGTTTCAGACTGCTGTGTCCGGTCTTCGAAGCAGTAGAGGAAATGTGTGTCGGTGTCTGGTCGGAATCCGCGGGTAATGCTGCCGAGTTATTCGAACTGACCAGGCGATTGACTTCAGAGTGGTTGTTGAAATCAGACCTGAGCTTGGCAGTTATCCCAGCCGAATTTGGTGATGGTCGCAGCACGCGGGCGCGGGTTGCAGTGGCTGGTTCTGTCCCCGGGTTTGAACTGCCTTGGGTATTTGCTGCGGCAACTGATTTCACCTGGCCGGAGGCAGTCATAACCAGGGAGGCACTTAGAACGAGTGTGGTACAAACCAACATTTTCATCGTCGTTCTCATCTTTCTTGGATGTTCTGGCGGGCGATTCGGCTGGGGCATTCAGCCGTTCGCGTCGCCGAGCAGGTTTGCTCCGGAGTAAATAAACGACCAAGGGGCCAGATTTCGCAGAAGAATCTCGCTTGATTGAGCTCAATAACGATTTGGCGCACTGCGGATTGAGAGGCCGGGTGCAGGCTGTTGAGGGTCTGAGCTAGCGGGGTAAACGGAAAGCCGGTAAGTTTGTGGAATCAAACAGGTGTGGCCAAAGCAGGAGAAAGCGTTCGCGAACCAGACTTTCCACCTCGTCGGCCGTATCACAGTTGAGGCAGTCGATCGCAATCCGCCTCGCCTCCCGCATCGAGACCCCGGCAATGGCTCTGCGAACCCGAGGAATGGAGGTTGGCGTCATGCTTAGCTCCCGGGCTCCGAGCCCTAACAGCAACACCACATACGCAGGCGTTGACGCCATCTCGCCGCAAACTATCGCCGGAATCCCGGCAGCGTTCGCTGCCTGGAGGCTTTGATCGATGCTTTGGAGAACGGCCGGATGAAGCGTACGAAACCAGTCGGCGACTTCATCATTGCCACGATCTACAGCAAGCGTGTACTGCACCAGGTCGTTCGTACCCAGTTCGAAAAAATCGACGATCCGTGCGATCTTCTCGGCCATCAGCACTGCTGAGGGCACTTCAATCATCGCCCCAACGCTGACCTCACCAAAATTAGTTCCGGCCGCGCGCAGCTTTTCGACTTCATCATCGATTATTGCCCGTGCCCGCCGGACGTCACTCACGTCTGCAACCATGGGCAACACAATTTTCAAAAACCCGTGCGCCGCAGCTCGCAGGATCGCGCGCACTTGTTCGCGCATGACGTCTTCGTTAGAGAGCACAAACCGAATTGCCCGCAGGCCAAGTGCGGGATTTTTCTCAGGCTCTTGAAATTGCTCACGGATGCTGTCGCCTCCCAAATCAAACAAGCGAATCACTGCTCCCTCCTCACCGGCAACTTTGGCAATCGCTTCGTATGCGATGCGCTGCTCGTCCTCGGAAACAAAAGCGCCGCGCCGCGCCAGCAGAAACTCCGAACGATAGAGCCCAACACCCGAGGCGCCGTAGCTTGCCACTCCGTCAAACTCGGAGGGGATTTCGACGTTGGCGCGCAGCGTAACCGCGACGCCGTCTTGAGTGTAAACGGGACCAGTTTCTCTCTTTCCATCGGTTCTTTGCCGACCGGCGCGACTCGCGGTTTCTGTTTGATAGCGTTCAATCGTGGCGGGTGCAGGATGAAGAATTACCAGGTTACGAGTGGAGTCAACGATAATTCGGTCGCCCGTTTTGGCCCGCCGATAGAAATCGCGCAGTCCCACTACGGCAGGAATGCCAACGCCGCGCGCCAGAATCGCCGTGTGAGACGTCCAACCTCCCGTGTCAGTCGCGAGCGCCTGCGTGTGTTCGAGATCGAGTTCAGCAACTGCGGACGGCAGCAGATCTCGAGACACGATGACCGCATCTTCGAAGAGCGCTGGATTGCGGGATTCGACACCACTGAGTGCTGCCAGCAGCCGTCGCATCACGTCTTCAACATCAGAGCTCCGTTCGCGCAGGTAGTCGTCCTGGATCTCCGAGTAAAGATAGAGGAGACGATCCCCAACGACCTTGACAGCCCATTCCGCATTCACGCGATCGGTAGTTATGTGTCGCTCGATATCGCCAATTAGCTTGTCGTCCTCCAGCAACAGCAGATGAGCATCAAAGACATAGGCGTGTTCCTTCCCAAAACGCTCGCCTGCCTGCCCCTTTATGGCTAGCAGTCGTTTGCTGGCCTGACTGACCGCGGCGCGGAAGCGTTGGCGCTCCGCATTGAGTTCAGCCGCTTGAATTTTCCATTGATAGACGTGCTCCGTGCCGTCGTGCATTCGCAGGACCTGCCCAACAACGATGCCTTCAGAAACACCCAAGCCAGGGAAGCGAATTTCCTTGAGGGGCTGCCGCGCGGTGCTAACTTTCGGCTCAATCTCGCCGAAGCCTGCAGCGAAAAGTTGCTCTATAGCAGCCAACGCGGCTACTTCATCAGGCCCGGCAACCGCAATCTGCAATTCCGTTCCCCGACTCGCAGCCAACATCAGCACACTGAGAATTGATTTCGCGTCAGCGGTCACTTCGCCATCAGGACGACGCAAGAGCACCTGGCTTTGAAAACCGCTGGCCACGCGTACCAACTTCGCGGCCGCCCGAGCATGAAGCCCCAGACGCCCTTTGATTAGGAGTGTGCGCTCGACCATTACTTTGTGTTGCTTTTTTCTGGAGGAGCGAGCAAGTCGCCGGCGAGGTAAATTCCCTGGCGACCGAGATCACAAACTCGTCTGGCGGTTTCAATCAGGGACTCGCTACCAACTTGACCCGCCAGCTTAATAACCATCGGCAGATTCACCCCGGTGACGACCTCTACATTGCCGTCGTCCAAAAACATCGACGCAATATTTGTCGGAGTGCCGCCAAACATGTCAGTCAACAAAAGCACGCCCGCGCCCTGAGACACACGAGTGATAGCACGCTGTACTTCATCACGAGCGGCATCCACGTCGTCATGCCAACCAATGGAAACGGCCGTGATAAATGAAATGGGTCCAACGATCATTTCGGCTGCCGCTAACAACTCGCCGGCGAGATGCCCGTGCGTGACAATCACGCCCGCTATGCGCTGCGTTTCTTGTTTCGGCGTAACTGAATTGGGATCACTGCTCATCAAAGCATTCTCCTGGGAAAGACATTAACGGCGGCGGTTGGATTTTCTCACGTCGCGGTGGACCATTTGCGTATCAAAACCATCACGCCGTAGCCTGCGGCCGAGCTCGTTCGCCACCATCACGGAGCGGTGCCGTCCACCAGTGCATCCGATTCCGACCGTCACATATGATTTCCCCTCACGTTTATATAACGGCAGAAGATAAGCGAGTAACTCATAGAACCGGATTAGAGTTTCCTCGACCTCCGGTTGCGCCCTTAGGTATTTCACCACGCGCTTGTCGTGCCCGGATAGTGGCTTCAGGTCTGGAATGAAGTGGGGATTCGGCAGGTGCCGGACGTCAAACAACAATTCCAGGTCTCCGGGGTTGCCATACTTGTGCCCAAAACTCAGAACCTGAACGCGCATCGCCCCACCTTTGCGGTCGGGACTGAACCTCTCGATGAGAAGGTTCCGAAGTGTGTGGACGGTGTGTTCAGACGTGTCGATGATCTGATCGGCCAACGAACGAATGTGGGACATCGCTGCCCGTTCGGCGGCAATCGACTGTAATAGAATTTGACCGCGGTCGGCCGGGTGCGGTCTTCTGGTTTCACTGAAGCGATGCTGCAAGGCATCGTCGGAAGCCTCGAGAAATATAACGTAAACGACTAGCTTGGTAGCCCGGAGTGCGTTCAGTTGTTTAGCAAAGTCGGCTAAGAAGGTCCCTTCGCGGATGTCGATTACGAGGGCCGCGCGTTCAATACCTTTCTCGTCGGCATTCGCTGTCACGAACCGCGCAAACATCGGCAACATCATTACCGGCAAATTGTCTACGCAGAAGTAACCAAGATCCTCGAAGGCATTAGTCGCCGCCGACATTCCCGAACCGCTCAGGCCGGTGATGACGACGATGTCGGGAGTCTTATGCTGGTTTTCCGTTTCGTCGTGGCTCGTCGTCGCGGTAGTCTTTTTCATGAAACAGTTTTAAACAGGTACGTCGTCAAGGTTCGATCAAGCCAAAATTCCCATCAGCTCGCTTATACAAAACGCCGACGCGATTTGTGTCAGCATCGCGGAACACGAGAAACTGATCGGGGTCTGTCGAGAGTCGCAAAGCTGCCTCTTCAGCGGTCATTGGCTTGATGGAGTAACGGCGCGCGTTAATAATTCTCGGCGGCCGCGGACTAGCTTCAATACGCCCGTCAGGGGTTGGCGCCACCGCAGATGCTTTACGCGCACCTTGTTTGCGATCAATCTTTTTGGTTTTCAGCTTGAGCGCTTGTTTCTCGATCTTCGCAATCGCCCGGGTCAGGGCGAGGTACATATCCGCATTGATGTCTCTGGACGTCAGCGTGTGAGCTCGCCAATGCACTATCAACTCGGCAATGTGACGGTTTTTTTCGACGTCAATGATAGCGTGAGTCCAGGCGGTTTCGGTGCCGTTAAAAATGTACTCGAGCTTTTTAAAGTGGTCCTCAACATGTTTGCGAATTCCGGGTGAGACCTCAACGTGACGACCAGTGTATTCAAACCTCATGGCGGCGGTTTCCCTTCTACCCTGATAGCTATACTAATCCTTGCCAAATCAGGATCAGGCTTGACGAATTAACAATAACTCCAGGGGGCTAAACGTTTACTCAGGCTCCAGCAGCGGCGCGTCTTCTAAACGACAGCGCGACGTTCGCGCGAGCCCGGAATACTCATCTGGTCACGATACTTGGCAACCGTCCGACGCGAGAGTTTGATCCCGTCTTTGATCAGAATCTTAACCACCTGATCGTCGGTAATCGGATTATGCGAATCTTCTTCTTCAATCAGTTTCTTTATCTTCAATTTGATGATGCGCGTAGAAATCTCCTCGCCGTCTTCATTCATCATGCCTTCGGTGAAGAAGCGTCGCAGCTCGATCACGCCCTGAGGCGTATGCGCATATTTTCTGTTCACTACGCGCGAAACCGTCGAAAGGTGCATGCCAATGTCTTCGGCGATATCTTTCAGCATCATCGGCTTAATAAACTGAACGCCCTTGTCGAGGAAGTCCTGTTGTCGGTGCACAATCGACTCTACAACTTTGTAGATGGTCTGGCGACGATGTTCGATATTTCGCAACAGATCGACCGCTGAGCGCATTTTCTCGCGAATGAAACTCTTGGTCTCGTTATTCACGTCTGCCTTACCCAGCATTTGCTGATACTGCTGACTAACCCGCAGGCGCGGACTACCATCGTCGGCGAAATAGATCACGTATTGATCGTCGGCTTCGTCGAGTTTCTCAATGTAGATTTCCGGGGAAATCAGGATCGGCTCTTCGGATGAATAGCGCCTGCCCGGATATGGATCGAGCGTTCGGATAAACTGCAATTCATTCAGCAGCGTATCGACGTCGCTGTTGATCTGCTTTGCCAGGTGCGGCAGTTTGTGTTGCTGAAGTTCCGGAAGATGCTCACTAATCAAGCGGGTGGCGAGACGATCGCTTTCACCTTTTACTTCCAGTTGTACCAGCAGACACTCACGAACGTCGCGCGCGCCACAGCCCACCGGATCAAGATGCATAACCGCCTGGCGTGCTTCTTCGACCAGCTCTACAGGCCAGCCTCCCATCGCAGCAATTTCTTCATTAGTGGCATTCAGCCTACCGTCCGCATCGAGATTGCCGATGACGCTAATCGCGGCCGCGCAAATGTCCTCTGCGATCGGGCTCATATGAAGCTGCCATTCAAGATGATCGGCAAGCGAGGGAGCTTTGGTCAGAAACTGTTCGAAGGTTGGGGCGTCTTCCTTGTACTCGATTTCCTGAGTCTTATAGCCAGGATCGAGGTAGTCCTGAAACTCCCGGCCAAAATCGATCTCTTCAAATGGATCGCGCGACGCTTCTTCACCAACAATCTCATCACCTACCGAGTCTTCACTCAAATCCGCAGTTGCGGCGTCATGGC
>JANLYH010000175.1:0-2290 GCA_031365545.1 Pyrinomonadaceae bacterium
TGCTGAGGGAATATTCCTCAGCGAGCGAGTGAATCTTCGCACCTTGCCAGCGTATCTCTCCACTCTCTGGAGCTGCCAGTCCGCAGATGATGCGCAGCAAACTTGTCTTGCCGCTGCCATTGGGCCCGGTTAGCTGTAACAGGTTTCCCGGCGATAGAGAAAAACTCACATCACGGAAGAGTCTGCGGTCTCCACGGACACATTCCAAATTGGCGACTTCGAGTATGGCTATTTGCCCTCCAGCAGGACTTGTTTTCTTGCGCGATCATTGTATTGAAGTTCTGTGGGAAAAGCATGGTGAGGGCGCGGCAGACCGAGCGTAAGCAAGGGCGCGTTCCTAGGTCGGTTCACCGCTTGGACGCTAAATTCACCGCGCCATTCGTTCAACCTGCCCCTTGGCTTTCTGCCAGCGCACCCAGCCGCCTCTTAGAACACGTACCTGCTTGAAGCCTGCTTCGCGAAGTATCTGGGCAGCAGAGACGGCGGACTCATCGTTTGGGCAGGCACAGTAAGTCACAACCAGGCGGTTGTGAGGAACATCTTTTAGCGGCGGAAAGCCCAGCCGATACTTAAGCCGTCTCAGCTTTACGTAGACGGCGCCCCTGATCTTCTCAGGGTTTGCCGGCAACCCATTGGGAGCCCGAACATCAACGATTGCCACCGGTTCGTTTTTGGACAGTTTCGCTTTCAAGTCCTCAACGGAGATGAACTCAGTCTCTTCGGAATTTTGCAAAGCGGGTTCGGCTGAAAGCGACACGGCCGCATTGTTTGTTCTGTACTTCGCTATTGCTAAAGACGCAAGCAAGAACATGCAGACCATCGCTCCGCACTTCTTAAAGCTCATTTGATTACCTCCGAATCGGTTTCAACTGTTGAATAAAACGCTGGCGCGCCGGCGCCGCCGCGATAGCGTCGCCAAGTTATTTTTTAACTTTACGCGCAACGCCATGGAACATTCCCGGTTCAGGATCACCTTTAAACGTCTTCGGGTCATACCACCTATACGAAGCATTAGAATAGTAGAGGTAACCCGATGAGCCCCCGAGGGTCGCGGAGATTACGTCGCCGCGCAGTTGTGGTTGCTTCTTGCCCTGGTTGGCCATAGCGGCGTCCTTTTGTTGATGCACCGCCATACCATTACTAACAGCGTTCTTCAGTAGAAATGTTTGGGTCGCCTGCTGGTCGCGCCAGCCGTTGTCGCCGTAACCGTGAATTATAGCCAGCAGGATCTCATCAGCAGCGACGCGAAGACGCGGTACACGGGGTTCGTTGGACACGACCGGCTCTCTGAGGAGCCATCTGGGGAACTCCACGTTAAGATCTCCGAGTTTCTCGGGCACCGGCTTTAAGACTACCGCGACATCCTGCGAATTATCACCGTTGAAGTCTCCTACAATGAACGCGGGAGTACGACTCGTATCAATTTGAGCGCTATCTTTAAAGACGCGTTTCACCGCGGCCTGGACCGAGTTGATCTCAGGTGGTGGCAGCTTTGACATTTGCAATGGCTGATCCTGCGGCGGCGCAGTGGGTGAAGGCTGCACTTCTACCAGGGGCTTTTTCGCTCCTTCACAACCACATAGAAAAATACAAACGACAATCAGCGAGACTGAACGAATTCGAAAACCATTTGAAAGCGTGGTCTTAATGGGAGAGTACGGAAAATGACGAGTCAGAACTGGTAGCATTGCAGCCCCCTTGCCAGGTGCACGAGTTCAATGACGTTCGAAGGAAGCTCGCCGAGACGGTCCGGCGAGCTTCGGTTAAACGTTTACGGTCCTACCACTGCTGGAAATATCACAGTGATAGGATGAACGCGATCAGGTCGGACTGCTGTGCAGTAGTCAGACCGTTGTTGAAATTGTTACGCGCCGCCGTTGCTTGCCCGGCGTGCATTTGAATTACATCGAAAATAGTGACGTTGAGTCCCTGGTGCAGAAACCGATTGCGTGCCCGTATGCCCCAAAGAGGAGCCGTGCGCATCTGGTTAATTGACGACTGGCCTGCGTTTTGAACAATGCCGTCGCCGGTGCCGATGTCGTGCAGCGCGAAGTCGCTGAACGGGTGGATTATCTTGCTCCCCAAAGCCGTGGGTACGTTAAAGGCACCGCCGTTGATGGCCGTCCCGGCTGGAGCAGTGGTGAAAGTGCGCGTGTGACAGACAGCGCAACCTACTGAGGTGAACAACGAATCACCTCGGGTGGCGGCGGCTGGAATTGGATTTTGTCGACCAGGAGCGCGCGTCGCTGCCATGAAGTCAGCGAAGGCCAACACGTCGCCGCCGTCATCT
>JANLYH010000208.1:0-31964 GCA_031365545.1 Pyrinomonadaceae bacterium
CTTTAAACAAGTGGGAGCAGCAGGGCATTGGTACCAACGCAGCCCTGCTTGCTGGTCATGCAACGATTCGCAGGAGAGTGATGCCCTTCAGTGTTTCCGATCCATCGCCTGACCAACTAGCGAAGATGAAGAAACTGCTTAGTCAGGACATGGACGAGGGTGCTTTGGGGATGTCAACGGGACTGTACTACTACGGCGCTAATATCAAGACCGAAGAGGTTATTGAACTGGCGAAAGTGGTGGCGGCCAACGTAGGACTGATAGATAGTCATCTCCGCGATGAGGGCACGTACACTGTTGGTCTAATCGCGGCAGTTCAGGAAGAGCTGCGCATCGGGCGCGAAGCAAAGGTTCGGATCCACATCTCTCACATCAAGGCACTCGGCCCCGAAGTGTGGGGCAAGAGCACGGAAGTTATCTCGCTCATCAAACAAGCGCGCGCGGAGGGAATTGACGTGACCGCCGACCAGTATCCTTATGCTGCTTCAGCGTCAGACTTATACAACGTTTTGGCTCCCCGCAGTGGCGGCGGCCTTGAGCAAATGCTCAAACGTGCCGAAGACCCGACCCTTCGCCCATCGTTAATTGCGGAAATGGAAGCCAATCTGAAACGGCGCGGTGGTCCAGAGATGTTATTGATCACGAGGGCGCCTGACAAACAACTGATCGGTAAGACTCTCGGCACCATTGCTAAGGAGTGGAATAAGTCGCCCGTAGAAGCGGCCATTGATCTTATCAAAGCTCGTGGAAACAGTGTGACCTCATTCAACATGAACGAGCGCGACGTCGAGAATTTCATGCGGCAGGATTTCGTAATGACCGGCTCAGATGGTGGGGCCGAAGGCGCACACCCGCGAGGACACGGAACCTTTCCGAAAAAACTGCGAGACTATGTCTACCGCAAGAAACTTATCACGCTGCCCTTCTTTGTTCATTCGAGCAGCGCATTGACCGCAGAGACGTATCGCCTGCCGGAGCGCGGACGGCTGCACCTAGGCTATTTCGCAGATGTGATTGTCTTTGACGAAAAGACAGTGGCTGATCGCGCCACCTACGAGCAGCCGGAACTGCTGGCCGTTGGCATGCAATATGTGATTGTCAATGGCAAACTAGCGGTCAAACAGGGCAAATATACCGGCGTCCTGGCCGGCCGCGCGTTACGCAGGATCAAACATAGCGAATAGGCAGCAACATCTGAACGAATAGTACATAACTCTTTGAGTTCACCAGCAGACGGGCATAACAAATCGTTGGACCGGAGCGCGGTCGCGTGTTTCGCAACTTGATTGATTGAATCGAAGGGTGGATGTAATCGCCGCGCCCGGTCAACTCAACCGTTCGGTGGCTTCTGTGTGATTCAAGTGGCATACTCACCTGGCCGCGACTTGTTCCTGCTCGTTCGCTGACGACAGAGTAGGAGGTTCGAACAATGAAAGAATTTCTCGCGAAGCGGAAGGTTCATCTCATCTTCGGAAGTGCCTTTCTATTTGTCCTCGCCCTCAATATCATTATTGGTTTCACCGCAGGCCAAACCGTCTTGGGCGCAACTTGGAAGGGCTTCAGCGCATTAAGACCCATGGACTACCTAATGTTTGCGCTTTTCTGGTACGCGTGCGCCGTGCATCGCCCCAAAGATGACTGGGATAGTCCCCTTATTGCTCTGAATCTTTCGCGCACGAATACCGAGAAGTAGTCTGGTTCCCCGGCGCCACCGAACAAAGCCTTGCAGCTGACGTTGGATGGCTGTTGAATTCCTTCATCTGTATAATCAGGCTGGAGGTTTGAGGATGAATTACAAAGTGCTGTTGAACGAGTCTGAGGAAGGATTCAGCGTGTCTTGTCCTGGTTTGCCGGGCTGCTGGTCTCAGGGCGCCACCGAGGAAGAGGCGCTTGAGAATATTCAGAATGCTATTGCTGAATATCTGGCAGCCGTCGATGAGCTGGTGAAGGGTCAGGATGTTCGTGAAGTGAGGGTGGCGGTGTAAATCGTGCCGAAGACTCCTGGAGTGAACCACCTGTCGGCGGTGAGAGCTTTGGAGAAAGCCGGCTTTCGCATCCTCAGGCAAGGAAAGCACATTGTAATGTCAGATGGAATTCGCATCCTCACGATCCCACGACACAATCCGGTAAATGCCTTTACGATGGGCGGTATCGCGCGTGATGCTGGGCTGTCAGTCGAGGAGTTCAGGAAGCTTCTCTAATCGCACGCCATCCAACAAAGCCTTGCAGCTGACGGCGCGACAGCATGCTTCTCAAGTAACTTCTTTCCTTCAGCTTGAATGCTGATCGCGCGCCGCAGCTGAAGGCGAGCGTTATGCGGATTTGACTCTTTGACTTCTTGTTTGCACACCAAATCAGAGATGGAGGTATTTTTGTGATGAAGCGAATGCTTTCGATGGCAGTAGTTACGTTGGCGGCTATTGCCGCTTTACAAGTCTTTGCTCAAAACAGCAGGACCAGCGCGCCGGTTATCCCAGAGGCGGAGGGTTATGTATCAATTCCTGGGGCCGCGGTCCCTCCAGATAAGAAACGCACGTACCGAGCGATATACGACGCCACTCACGCGGCGAACAAACCGGCTGAGCTTGTTCCCGCGCTCGACAATGCGGGCGCCGAGTTAAACGCTTTTGGAGTGGAAGGTGTGCCACTTCGCAATGTCAGATTTGTCATCGTCTTTCACGGAGCTTCTGTGAACGGAATCCTCAAGGATGCCAACTATAAAGCAAAGTTTGGTGTAGCCAATCCCAACCTCAAGGTTTTGTCGGAAATGAAAAAGGCAGGCGTCGAAATATTTGTCTGCGGACAATTCTTGCTGGCGGAAAAGATTGATCCGAAAATAATCTCGCCGGATGTGACGGTAGCGAGTGACGCGCTGATTGTTCTTATGTCTTATCAGAACAATGGCTATGCTCTCATGAGCTACTGATTGCCGGCCGCATAACAAATCGTTGGACGCGAGCGGCGGGGGCGTGTTTCGCAATATAATTGGTCCGGCGATGCTTGATTGAAAGCGCGCCGCCGCGTCAACTCCGACGTTCGGCGGCTTCTTGAATCCGCGAGCCGTACCTGATTAAATGAACCGCTGATTAACTTCGAAATCGTCAGCGAGATTACGCAGATCCAGCCCATTGCTGTTAATCGACAGATTCGGGATCTTGCGCGGCTGCGGAAGATGTACGGAAAAGGTCGCTGGAGAAAGTTGAAAGGTGTTGCTCACGTTCGCCTGCGAAGCGGTAGAATACGCTTGGCGGAATTGCATTGGTATGAGGCCCACGGGATAGGCAGAAAGGAAATGAAGCGTAAGCTTTATCTGGATTGATTTGTATGAGCCAAAGGAAACCAGTTTTCAAATTCGCTGTATGTGTTAGTAATGCTGATTACCCGGCCTCTCTCGAGCTGCATAAGATCTACCGAGTGCTGCCCGATGAGGATGCAGCTATCGATGGGGACATCCGCGTAGTAGACGAGAGCGGCGAAGATTACCTCTACCCAGCCGAATATTTCGTTTTTGTGGAATTACCGAAGGCACTGGAAAAGTCCTTATTGCGAGCAGCGTAATTCCTTGCCAATGACACCGAACAAAGGCATGCAGCGGACGCGAGTTAGCATGTCTCTCATGCAAGGCAATTTCATAGCGGCGGTTCGTGCGCGCCGCTGATGCCTAGCGTTGGACAGCTTCGCTTGTTCCGTCTTGACTACAGAATAAGCGCGTAATTACAATGTGGCTATGAGAACGCGAATCGTAAAGATTGGCAATTCGCAAGGCGTCCGCATCCCGAAGTTACTCTTGGAGCGCAGCAATCTTGCCGAAGAGGTTGAAATGGAAGCGGAGGATGATCGCATCATTATCTGCTCCACGAGGCAGCCTCGGCAGGATTGGGAGCGTGCGTTCCGCGCGATGGCAGAGCGCGGCGACGATTCGTTGCTCGATCATAGTTCGCCCGCTCACAATCGGTGGGATGAGGATGAGTGGCAATGGTAGTCAAACGTTTTGATGTTTACCTCATCAACCTTGACCCTACCATCGGCAGCGAAATCCAAAAGACTCGCCCCTGCCTTGTGATCTCGCCCGATGAGATGAACCGCTTTATCAAGACCGTTATTGTCGCGCCGATGACTACGAAGGGCACACCTTATCCGACAAGAGTGTTATGCAAATTCCAGGCGAAGCAAGGACAAGTCGTACTCGATCAGATTCGCACCGTGGACAAGACCCGCTTGGTTAGGAGGCTTGGCAAAGTCGATAAGCAAACCCAAGCGGAGGTGCTGTCTGTCCTAAGCGAAATGTTTGCTCCATAGGCGCAACATAACAACGGCATGCAGCGGACGCGCAATTAGCATGTCTCTCATGCAAGGCTTGTCGCTGACCGCCGGTTCGTGCGCGCCACTGATGCCCAGCGTTGGACGGCTTCGCGCTCTTTGGAACGAATATCATAATGAACAAGGGGACAGCTATCCGCGTCTAATAGACGTGGGGGGGCAATGAAAAATACGAATCAAACAACATCGCTTCTCGTTCTGCTGCTAACCGTCATCTCCCTAGTGCTAAGCTGTAAAGGCAATGCTACTGCTACAAACGGGGAGCGTAGTGAAGATAGCAGTAACCGAGATGCTGGTGTTATCAACGCTGTTCGCAGCATGGCTACACAGCGAGCCGCTCATACAGCCACGCTGCTACCTGATGGCAAAGTTTTAGTTGCGGGCGGTTTTACTGGCGGCGGAAGTCTTGCGAGCGCTGAAGTTTTCGATCCGGCGACTAGTACGTTCGCATCCGCAGGTAATATGAACGCTTCTCGCGCTGGTCATACCGCAACGCTGCTAGCTAACGGCAAAGTTCTGATCGCGGGCGGCTACAACGGAAGTTATCTTGCAAGTGCTGAGTTGTATGATCCAGCAGCCCACACTTTTATGCCGACGGGCATAATGGTCACGGCGCGAAGCGGTCACGTCGCCATGCTCTTGAACAACGGCAAAGTCCTTCTGGCTGGTGGCGTTGGCACAGGCTGGACGTTTCTGGCGGATGCCGAATTGTACGACCCGGCGACCAACACTTTCATTGCTACGGGCGGCATGACAACAGCTCGTGAATCGCATACGGCGACCTTGCTAAAAGATGGTCAAGTGTTGATTACAGGCGGTCACAAAGGGAGACGCCCGGCAATTACGATTTACTCCAGTGCTGAAATTTACAACCCTGCAAGCGGCACTTTCAGTTCCACCGGAAACTTGACCGTCAGGCGTCACAAGCACGATGCCACTTTGCTGGCAGACGGACGAGTTTTGATTATTGGCGGCTCAGACGAACGCGACGGACGAGGCGCATATCGAAATGCCGAGGTTTTCAATCCCACGACCGGAACTTCTACGGCAGTCGGCGCCATGAACGATGCTCGTTACAAATTGCAAGGCACGGCGGTGCTCTTGAATAACGGCAAGGTTTTGATTGCAGGTGGCGCAAACAGAGCGGAAGTCTTTGACCCTGCAACCAATAGCTTTTCTTTCGCTGCCGGTAGCCTGGGAACGATGCGGTTGTTTGCGACGGCAACGCTTTTGAAAAACGGACAAGTTTTGATTGCCGGCGGCTATGATGACAGTCAAGCCGTGAGTGCAAATGCTTGGATTTATCGAACGTGATTCTTGGTCACGCGCCGTCCAACAATTCGTTGGACGCGAGCGGAATCAGCGGGCTTGTCATCGACAACTTGTCCGTACTGCAGTTGTCTCCCGCGCGTCAACTCTGACGTTGGGCTGCTTCACTATTAGGTCCTTCAAATGGAGGAAACATGCAGAGACACAAGATTCACTTTTTTATCTTTACGGCTGTCTTGGTAATTGCCCTACAGGGCGGATGCTACAAATCTAATCAGTCATCCCTTGTAGAGAATAGTGCCCCAACCTCCACACCTCCGCTTCCACACACTATCTCAGGAGTCATTCTTTTCCCGGATGGCCCACATACAGATTCGGAAGCCTTATTAAACTCATACAAAGATGAGCAGTGCGTCAAACTTAAGTCTAAGAATATCAAATCGCCCGAAGAGACTAATCAGTTTAATGACTGTCGGAAGAAAGAGGTGGTAAAAGTAAGTGTTGACGAAAAAGGAAACTACAAGCTCACCCCTCCGAATCCTGGATGGTATGATTTAATGATAAAATGGTGGTCGGATAAGACATTAGGGGGCACTTCTGGATATAAGGATGTGGGAGACTTCCAGCTGATTTATGCCCAGAAAAAAGATGACCCGAGCAAAGTACGTTTTTTAGCAGTAAAGCAGCCTTTTTATTTTACGGGCCAAGAAGATGTTGTAAAGAATCTCTCCTTGCAAAAGTAATTAAATCGGTGCGGCTCATTTCAAACCACGCGCAGCCCAACAACTCATTCAACCGGAGCGGAATCAGAATCGCTTTCATCGAGAACTTGGATGCCATTCGCAGATACTTCCCGCCCGGTTAATTCGGGCGATGCGTCTTCCTCTGATTCAGCAAAGCGATTATTATTCCCCACGTGAAAGTAAGGGATGTCATCAGGCTTCTTGAAGAAGACGGTTGGTATCTGGCGAGGACTAGAGGCAGCCACCGTCAATTCAAGCATTCCACTAAGTCTGGAGCCGTTACAGTTGCCGGCAAGCCGAGTATTGATGTTCCGCCAGGAACTCTCAATAGTATCTTGAAGCAGGCTGGCCTGAAGCAGCAGAGAGGATCGGAAAAATGAAATATGCCGTGATTGTCGAAGAAGGTGAAAACAGCTTTGGTGCGCACGTGCCTGATTTGCCAGGCTGCATTGCCGTGGCAGACACGAGAGAAGAGGTGCTTGATTTAATCCAAGAAGCTATTGAGTTTCATATCGAGGGTTTGCGCGAGGATGGCCAGCCCATTCCTGAGCCCTCTTCGAGTGTTGAATATGTTGAGGTACGGGCCGCATAACAAAGCCTTGCAGCTGACGGCGCGATAGCATGCTTCTCAAGTAACTTTATTCCTTCAGCTTGAATGCTGACCAAGGCTATTTCTTCCCGCGGAGGATGACCACCTGCTCAGTATACGCGTAGCCATATCCACTTGTACCGCTTGCAGATGCGACTGCTAACGTCATCGCCTTGCCTCCGACGAATTTGCGGTTCAGCGGATCGTACGGATAGACGTCAGCCGACCAGGTGTGCACGCCACCGTCACACGTGCTTTCGATATGGAAGTCAAAGTATCCAAGGGCGACAAACCGGCCAACCTCCTGGCGCGCTTCGCCGCTTAAGGAGAAAGAATCGGCGTTTGAACAGGTATAGGTCCCGGAAATCGTGGCAAGCCCTGTGCGCGCATTCACCGTCCCGAAACGGTTTACGCCTACTGTCGCTGTCGCTGGCGGTAGTGGTGGGACGGCGCTGATCGAGATATTCAGCATCCCGCCCACGCCAACTCCGTCGCGTTGATCGTCGAATACCAGCATGTAATACGTCTGACCGGAAGTCGTGGGGAAATCTATGCCGCCGATTCCACATCCAAAATAGTGGAGATTGTTGAAATCCCCCTCGGCAATCAGAATAGATGCTGAATAATCGGATCGGAAAACTTCGAATCTGAACGTCTCGCCGGTGCCAACGAATTGATACCAGACGCTGGCGTCAGTTGCGGGAAAGTTGCAACTCGCAATCGCATTCAAGTACGCGTCGTCTGCGTCGGTCGTGGCCGCGGTAGTATCGAGCGATTCACTAAATCCGACCGTCACCAGCGTTGCGCCAGAGCGCAAATCATTCGCAGGTGGGGCGGCAAGTACGGCCCGTTCTGCCGCCCCGACGAGGCTCAAGGCAAAGGCGAGTGCGAGAAGTAGTTTGAACATGATCCGGGTCATAATATGCCTCCACAGAGTTGTTCATCTCTAACAGTGAATGGGTCAGCGGCCAAAAACCGGAAATTATGGCTACTCAGGGAAGACAGACCGCCAAAACGAAACTGAAGCTGGCTTTGTGTGTGTCTCGACCGGATTCCGTTTGGTAAAGTCGACGTACCGCGTATCATCGGCTGGAGGCACCGAGAAGTCAACGATCATCGCGGAGTGCTCGAGACGTTCAACCTGCGATCTACTGATCATCTCGAGCAGGACGAGACGCGCCTAACAACTCATTCAACCGGAGCGGAATCAGCTTGGATTTTATCGTCAACTTGAAGGCTATTCGCAGATGTCTCCCGCCAGGTTAATTCGGGCGTTAGACGCTATCTTTGGTAATAGCTCAGTTTGAATTTGGCATGGAACAGTAGAATGAGAATGCAACGAGATAATACCACCGACCGGAGTTGGGCGCTTCTATTGGCGCGGCTCGTTCTCGGACTGATTTTCTTTATGGCCGGCGTGTTCAAGGTCTTTCAACTGGGGCCGCTCGAACATGCGCGCAAGTATTTTCTGCCGTATGCCGATACCTTCTTGCCCGTTTGGTCGCTGTGGGGCACGGGTGTCATTATCCCTTTCGTTGAACTTGTCGGCGGTGCTTTGGTGATGCTCGGCCTGCGCACTCGCGAAGCGCTAGTTTCGCTCGGATTGGTTTTAGTCACTGTAACTTTCGGGCACCTCTTGAAAGAGCCGCTTTATGAGTTCCACACACACGTTATCCCGCGCCTCGCTCTGCTGCTGTTTATCTTACTGTTGCCACGCGAGGACGACCGATTTTCGGTGGATTACTTTCTCATGCGACGGAAAGGGTGAAACGTTGGCACAAACAATTGGTTGCTGAATGACAGTGTTCGGTTTTATTCGTGGTAAACCGGAGCCCGCGTCTAACAACGCCATGCAGCCGACCGCGAATAGCGTTGCTTTCATCCGCGAGACTTGCCGCTATCTCAGTTGTGTGCGCGGCGGCTGATGCCGGGCGTTAGACAGCCTCCTAAGTATGGGGGGTTGGCTCCTTCTCCCTTCAAATTTTTTTGTATTAGAGTTCACGCGGAGGTGGCCCGCCGAGTCTGACCACCATGCTGGGCGCGGTGCGTGGTGAGCCTCGTTGCCAGAGACTTCAGTGGTTTGTACTTTGTGGTGGGCCGCGAAATCGTTACTACATCTCGTCCGTGATGAAGGAGAATATATAGTGAGAAAGCAATTGCTTACCGTCCTTGTGATATTCACATTTACTTTTCTCAGCTCGATAACGGCCTCGGCGCAGTTACCAGGCGGCCTGAAGATCCCGAGACCGGGTAAGCCCAAGCCGACGCCGACACCGGCTGAAATGGCGCAGCCCGCGCCGTCTGGCGAGACACAGCCCGCAGCGACAAACCCCGCCCCGCCTGAGGCGTCCCCACGCCCGCAGACGGACGGCATCACGCTAATTAAGACCCTTATTCAGTTCTGGCCCTATACGCTCACCTCCTACCAAGGGAACTATAACGACGTCTGGAGCTGGATACCCACGGTCAGATTCACAAACGAGGGGGGAGCGCTGCCGAGCGGCGCGCAATATTACGTGGAAGTCACACAGCCCGGCGGCGCCGCGTGGGTGAAGCTCAAATGCGTCAACACCACGTACGGAGGCCCAACCTTCGAGTGCGGCGACCGTAACGATCTGGAGAAGAGCGGCACCCTCGCAACTGGCGTCTTCCCCTTCGTCATCAAGATACGCAACCCGCTTGAAGGCACCGACAAGACGCTCTTCACCGGCAGGGCGAAGGTCGAGAAGGTGCTCACGAGCGGGAACATCCCGCCGACCAGCAAGCAGTTCGTTTACTACTCTAATCAGGACTGGAATTTGCCCATCGGGCAGGTTTACGTCGAAGATGACGGCCACCTCAACGTCAGGTTCTGGATCCGCGGCGAGCCCGATGGGGCCGACAAGGAGGCGCATCTGTTCTACCGGGGCGAGGAGGTAGGACTGTTCGAAAAGTATGGAGAGCAGTATGGCGCGTCTCGTTGTTCGCCCGACATCGAGTACCGGCCTACGAGGGACGCCGGCCCGGCGGCGCCGCAGGGGGCGAAGTGGGCGCGCCTCAAATGTACCTTCTCGACCGTAGTCGACAAGCCGAATAGTAATGTCCCGGAGTGGCACGTGCTCGGCGCGAACCCAGGCGACTACGAGATCAAGGTGCTGCGCAACAAGAGGCTGGCGCGCTCAATCAAGTTCGCCGTCGGTCCGAACGGCAAGATTGTGGATAACCGCATCGCCGCCAACAATGGAATGACGTGGGACAACTTCATCTTCGTGCCCGTTACGATCATTGGCGAGCAGGACGGGACGTGGGACAAGAACGCCTGGAAGACCGAGACCTTCTACGGCCACCCGCTCACCGGCTTCAACTGGCCGCCGCAGTAAGAGGCGACCTCCGAAAGACCAGACAACATCTACTTCGCATTTTCCCAAGACACACGGAGCACAACCATGAAAAAGCAACTACTTGTCGTAGCCGTCCTTTTCACGCTCGCCGCCTTCAGCCCGCACGCCGCCTCGGCACAGTTGCCGGGCGGGCTGAAGATTCCGAAGGTGAATAAGCCGAAGCCAACCCCGACTGAGACCGCGCAGCCACAACCCACCGCGCAACCGCAGCCTGCGGTTGCAAACCCGGCGCCAGCCCAGCCGCAGCCAACCGCGGCGCAGGGCGGAATCGCCGTCCTGAAAAATTTGGTCTGGGTGACCCCCAGAACGGTCACGTCCTACAAGGGTGACAGCAGCACCTTTAGCTGGACTCCCGTCATCATGTTCGACACCAACGGGCCGCTGCCGAGCGGCGCGCAATACTACGCGGTGGTTTCGCTGCCGGGCGGAGCGCCGTGGGTCGAGATGGACTGCGTATGGATTAGTAGTAGCCAAAAAAGTTATTACCAGTGCGGCGGCCCCAACTTCCCCGAGGAGAAGGGCACAACGGCGACCGGAGTCTTCCCCTTCGCCATCAAGATGCGTAACGAGCTGAAGGGCATTGACCAGACGCTCTTTACCGGGAAGGTCAAGATCGAAAAGGCGCCCGACGAAAACGGCACGCCGGCCGAGCGCGCCAAAAAATCCTTCTTCTTTCCCAACATGGATTGGGCCTTGCCTGTCGGCTACGTCTACTACAGCCCCGCGGACAACAATCTCTACACGGCATTCTGGGTGCGCGGGAGCACCTACAAGGTAGAGCCGCACCTGTTCTACCAGGGTAAAGAGATAGGTTTGCAGGGAAGGCCGAGCTGTAATGACAAGATGGAACTGGGAGATGCGTACATCCGCACGGTTAAGCCCGCCCCCATCTGGAAGCTCGTCGAGTGCGAGCTGAGATCCGACGTAAAGATTAGGGACCAGGGGGAGAAGTTCGCCATCCCGATTCACTACCTGATGTCGAACCCCGGGCAGTACGAAATCAAGGTGCTGTGGAATGACGAATTGTCGCGCTCGATCAAGTTCACGATCGGTGCCGGCGGCGATTTCGCCAGCGGCGTCCCACTGCTCTACAAGGTGAGGGACAGAGACGGGGACCGACTGTCCGGCGTCATCGTGCCCGTCGTGATCCTCGACGCTCAGGACGGGCCGTGGAACAAGACGGCGTGGAAGACCGACGCCTTCTACGGCAACCCGCTCACGGGCTTCACCGGGCCGCAGTAAAACAACGGGTGCCGCCTTAAATCCTAACTCCCAAGGCGGCCCCACGTCTGTGTCGTTCGATGGACACGCTGTGCACCCGCTTCCGCCCAACGCACGTTGGCGTGGTGCTCGGTGAAAGTGGGCGGTTCGCGCGCGCCGCTGATGCCCAGCGTTGCGTGGCGTTTATTCTTCGGAAGCGAATATGGCAATCGAATCCAGCCCACGCATCGTTTCTATAACGGTACTGGGACCTTGGTAATAATGCGTGGCAAGAAGATATTGGTGACCATCATCGCGCTGGCGCTGCTGGCCTGTATCGTCGCGCTGAGACTGCGAAGGAACCAGCCGATTGGCCCGAGGGTATCGGAAACTTCGCGATTAATCGGAGGACCGGCCTTCGAGGTTCAAGTCGAGATGCCTGCCTTCAATTCAGGGCGCGCACCTTGGGAGATCCCTGGCGTCATCTTGGGTTACGATCATGGACCGCGGTTCGATCAGGCAAGTCCTGGCGCCCAGGCCGGCAGGATAGCACCGGATCATATCGAGCTTGGCGCCGACGGCGGCTGGGACGTTTTGATCGAGACCGACGGCGAAGGACGGCTCGCGCAAGGGACCCACGTCGCATTTCCGGTAAAACTCGGGGGCAGACCGCTGAAATTCAACTGTCGACCTGCAGATCTGAGGGTTGGTTATCTTCACACCACCGGGCGCAACGGCTCGGATGAACTCCAAGGGAGCTTCCAATTGGAAGTCTCAATCTGCAAGAACGCCGTCTCAGGAAAAACTGCCGCGTGGCCGTACCAACCGCTCCAAGTTCGTGGCAACTTTGCTGGGTTGAAAAAGCAAGGATGAAGGATGAGTCGCCGCCGAACAAATCGTTAGACCGGAGCGGCGGGAGCCCTGACATTGCCGATTCTCGTCCTCTCCGAGTTTCGGAGTTCGGTCAATTCAGCTTTGCCGTTCTCCGAAGCCAAGTTAGACTACCGAACATGAACAGCATCGCAGATATTGAAACACTCTACGCCCGTTTAGGCGAACGCGACTACGAAGCAGTCATGTCGTATTTGGCTGACGACATTGCGTGGTTCGTGGCTGACAATTCGCCGTTGGCCGACCGCAGCCCTTATCGCGGAATAGCTGAGGTGCGCTCAGGCGTTTTCGAACGATTAACGGCGGGTTTCGACAAACTCGTCTTTGACGCGGACGAGATCTTTGAGTGCAACGGCGGTGAGAAAGTGGTCGCTCTCGGCTACTATTACTTCAGGTTTCATGGGAAAGCTGAGGAACGCAAAGCACAGGTCGCCCACATCTGGACGATTCGCGATGGCCGGGCCGTCAAGTTCCAACAATACCTCGACACGCTCCAGGTCGCCCGCGACGCGGGAGCGGTCTAACGCTTCAGGCCCTCCCTTTTACCTTTCCGACCTCGCTCGCTTTCTAGCGGCGCTCTGACAAATGATTCTGATTCATGCACGTTCTGACGAAGGCCAAACAAATCGCTTGCATGCGCTCGGAGGACAAATGGCGACACCGATGATCGCAAGGCGCACTTGTAGCGCTCTGCTCCTTCTGACCTGCTTGGCAATGTGGGCCGGGCATTCCGAGCCTGCGATTTCCGCGCCATCGTCCCCACCGTCCATCGACGGGACTTACGAACTCACCGAGCGCGTCATGGCCGACGGCACCGTTCTTCGTCCTCCTTCCGTCGTAGCGCTATATACTCTGGCTCGCGGGCGGTTCAATCTGAATTTGTTCGTGAAGAATCCCGATGGAACGATCGCGTCCGAGTCGACGATCGGCCGTTACACGTTCAGCGCGCACAAATACTGCGAGTGGATCGTCTACACGATAAGAAAAGATCTTGATAAGCCAGGTGTCACCAACGAGGCGCCTGCGGTGACCAATCACTGCACACCCGTCACTTCGAAGAATGGCCGATTCAATTTTTTGCCACCTGGCGAAGGCGTCGAAGTCAGCTTCGGGGCAAACGAGCTCACCGCGAAGATCGGCGGTGAATTCGTCGATCATTGGCGGAAGATCCGATAGGCAAATCAAATTGGAGGCTACGATGGCAAAGATTACCGGAATCGGTGGAGTCTTCTTAAAGTGCAAGGGTGATAGCGCTGCGCTGGCAGCGTGGTATCAGAAGCACTTGGGCTTGCAACTGGAAGACTTTGGCGGCGCCGTACTCAGATGGCCGGACGACAAGGCTGAAGACTTAGGCCTCACTGTGTGGCACCTCGCGGATAAAGACAGTCAATGGTTCAGTCCGAGCGACTCTTCCTTCATGATCAACTATCGGGTCGACAACCTCGATGAAATGCTTGCACAACTGCACGCGGCCGGTGTGGCAGTCGTTAGTGGCCCAGAGTCACACGAGAACGGCAAGTTCGCGTGGATCATGGACCCGGATGGAAACAAGGTTGAACTCTGGGAACCGAAGGCCTGGGACGACAAGAATAAAGGTGGCTAAGCGCCGCCTAAAACCGGGGCGCGCCTAACAATTCACCCAAGCCGATGCCGCTTCGCGGTGCGGCTTAATTCAGGTGTGGGGCTCTTGAGCGTCCAGTTAACCGGAAAGTAAATTATGAAACTGATGTTGCTTTTGCTGCTGACTTGCGCGGTTGTCGCAGCTCAAACGGCTGGTGATTTGCGCCAGAAATATGGCATGCCCATTTCCGAAACCTTCAAGGTGCGCCCTGACATCCGAGTGACCGTTAGCTACGACAAAAAGGGGAAGGTTTCGGAAATGCTAATTGAGCCTGCACTCGATGGGACGATAATCAAGTCGAGATACAGACGAATCAAATCGGAGCTGCTCAAGGAGATCATTGATGAGTTAGTTCCACCTAATCAACGCGGTAAGCTCATTATGGGTTCCTTCTTGAACTTAGCGTGTTTACCGGAAAATGATTGTTATGGTGCGTCCGAAGAATATGAGCGGGTGGTCATTTACCGTAATGGTGGCAACGACGAACATCGTTATGCAACGATTCAATGGAAAAGCGGCGTGTCCAGGGCAACCGCGCAGCCCAACAACGCATTGGAGCTGGCGGCGCGATAGTGTGCGTTCTGTGAAGCGGCGAAATTTGTCAACTGAACTTCCGAGCGCCGCATAGCAACTCGTTGAACCGGAGCTGAATCAGCTTGTCTCTCATTCGCAAGACTTGCATGCTTGATACAATATTTCCCGCCCGATCAATTCAATCGTTGGGCCTCAGGAAGGACCCATGAGGCGCACGTGGACGACCATTGGCGTTGGGGATGTGCCTCGCAGCTTCAAGTGGTACCAGTCGCTACTTGGCCTGCCGGAGACGGCTCCCGCCCATGACGACTTCGGTCAAATCCTCGACGCGGACGGAACGGTCTTGCTCTGCCTTCACGAGTGGGGTGCCCATGAGCATCCCTCCTTGCTGAGCCCCGATCATGCGCAGCCTGGCAACGGTCTCCTTTTGTTTTTCCGTATCGATGATTTCGCCATGGCGCTGCCAAGGGCACGCGCCCTCGTCGCTCGACTCGAGGAGGAGCCACACGTGAACCCAAACACTGGCACTACGGAGTTCGCACTTCGAGATCCGGACGGGTATTACGTCACGATCAGCGCGCTCTCTGCCGCCTGACATGCCGTCAGCTGACGCAAGGATAACGGATTTCCACTGACGAGATGTGGTTGTTAGATTCGCTTGGTACCTAACCTGCAAACAAAGGAAAATAGAAACGTGAAAATTGTGGGAGCTCTCTTGGTCATCGTTGGCGTTTTGGTTTTGCTGATAGGTGTAGTCGCCTGTTTCACTACTTTGACTTCGGATTACGCCTCATCAGCTTGCGAGAAAGCGGCAAACGATAAAGAAGCGTTTAGTGAAGCCAGAGAGAGATGTGGAGGCACCACGTCAGAATGTTACAGACAAGCGACCATAGCGCTGACGACTGAGGGAGATTGTGAGTCTAAAAAGTCGTTTATGAGAAATCAGTTGATAATGAGTATTGTGCCTGTGGTAATAGGGCTTCTACTGGCTTTCGGCGGGGCCTTGTTCGTTACTTTCGGTTTTTTCCGAGGACGCAAAAAAGCAACAACTTGAGCTTGCGTCCCCAAAACACAACACCGAACAATTCATTGGATCCGCGGCGCAGAGACGCTTTTTGAACTTGACGGTTCCGGCAAGATTGAATTTAATCGCCGCACCCGATCAACTCAACGTTTCTCTGAAAAGTTGGATTGTGCAATAGGGGGATTCGGCGAGTGGATCAAAACGAATACCGAGCTGAAAGAAATCACAGCGCGGGTATAACACTTCGTTCGGCTGCCTGTCCTTCCCGACAGCGGAACTAAGACGGAAAACTTTAGCCCAGAAGGAGAACAAGTATGAAAGGGACCATGTCTTTAGCGTTGTGTGTATTAATGTTCACCGCGTGCGGATTATTAGGAAAGAAAGGTGTTTCCAAGGAGCAAATAAACGCTGACCTCGCAGATAAAACGGTTAAGGCTAAAGAAGGAAGCGACACAGAGGCGCAAACCGAATGGCATTTCAAAGATGATTCGTATAGATGTTTTGCTCCGAGTGACAACGAGAGCAAAACCACCGAATCCGCCGCTGATATTGCGCTCAACGTTTCAGCCATAAGACTGACTGACGGAGAAGATACGCCAGTCCTATTTGGAGAGATTCTGCTGCACTATAAAAAGGACGACGCTAAGTGGGTATTGGAGAGCATCGAGCCGAAGGATCTGAGAACCAAAGCCATCACTGGCGATGCGTTTTCCAAATTTGTGGACTTGCAAATGCCGCTCTGCAACTACTTTAAATACAAGACCGAAGGCAAGTGATGAATTAATAGGTGAATTATCCTCGAAAAACGGCCACCACAGAGGCACAGAGGACACTGAGGACGCACAGAGAAGAACGAAAAGCATTTCCGACACACTCCATACGGGGCAAGATGTTTCTAGCCCTCAGCGATTCTTTCTTTACTCCGAAGCTCCACGGAGCACAATCGCCTTTGCCCACCTTGCCCATCGCTCCGCTGCCAGGTTTCGCTCTCAAAGGAGCGAAAACAAATTCCACTGTTGCACTTGCGGGTGGAATTCGCTTGGTTCGCCCCCTCGTCTTTTCCTTGAGCTGCAATCTGTGTAATCTGTTGGTGAACGTCAAATCCAAAATCGCAATCCGAAATCCGAATTCATAAGCAACATGAGCACTGAACCAAACAAAGTCATTTATTCCATGGTCGGCGTCAGTAAGTTTTACGACAAGAAGCCGGTCCTTAAAGACATCTACCTTTCCTATTTCTACGGCGCGAAGATTGGCGTTATCGGTCTGAACGGCTCGGGCAAGTCATCGCTCCTCCGCATACTGGCCGGCGTCGACAAAGATATTAACGGCGAAACAGTCATCTCGCCCGGCTTCACGGTTGGTTATCTCGAACAGGAACCGTTGCTCGATGACGCGCGCACGGTGCGCGAAGTGGTCGAAGAAGCCGTGCAGGAAACTGTCAGCTTGCTGAAAGAGTTTGACGAAATTAACGCGAAGTTTGGCGAAGAGATGTCTGACGAGGACATGGAAAAACTCCTCGCCCGGCAGGGCGAAGTACAGGAAAAGCTCGATCACCAGGATGCCTGGGATCTTGATGCCCGTCTGGAAATGGCGATGGATGCGCTTCGTTGTCCGCCGGCCGATACCAAGGTCGCGGTCTTGTCTGGCGGTGAACGCCGCCGCGTCGCCTTGTGCCGCCTGCTGCTGCAGAAGCCTGACATCCTACTCCTCGACGAACCCACCAACCATCTCGATGCCGAATCAGTCGCCTGGCTGGAACACCACCTGCAAAGTTATCCGGGAACAATTATCGCAGTGACTCACGACCGTTATGTTCTCGACAACGTTGCCGGCTGGATTCTCGAACTCGATCGCGGCCAGGGGATTCCCTGGAAAGGAAACTATACGAGTTGGCTCGAGCAAAAACAGGAACGTCTGCGGCGCGAAGAAAAATCCGAGAGCGAACGGCAGAAGACATTGCAACGTGAACTCGAATGGATTCGCATGTCGCCGAAAGCGCGTCACGCGAAAGGCAAGGCGCGTATCAATGCTTATGAACAACTGCTCGACCAACAGTCCGATAAACGCCGCGAAGATTTGGAAATCCACATTCCCGCTGGGCCACGTTTAGGCAATGTGGTGGTCGAGGCCGCCGATGTGAGCAAGGCTTACGGTGATAATCTACTGGTCGAGAACATGACCTTTGCCCTGCCGCCCGGCGGAATTGTAGGCGTGATTGGTCCCAATGGCGCCGGCAAGACAACTCTTTTCCGCATGATCACGAAACAGGAAGAGCCCGATAGCGGCACAATTCGCATCGGCGAGACAGTTTCATTGGCCTACGTAGATCAGAGCCGCACGCTTGATCCGGAAAAATCGATCTGGGAAGAAATCTCGGGCGGTACCGATTTGTTGTTGCTGGGTAAACGCGAGGTCAGTTCGCGTGCTTACGTCGGACGCTTCAATTTTTCCGGCTCTGACCAGCAAAAAAAGGTGGGCATGCTGTCCGGCGGCGAACGCAATCGCGTGCACTTGGCGAAAATGTTGAAGGAGGGCGCGAACGTTTTGCTTTTGGACGAACCAACCAACGATCTGGACGTCAACACTTTGCGGGCGCTCGAAGAAGCGCTGGAAAACTTCGCCGGCTGCGCCGTGGTCATTTCCCACGACCGCTGGTTCCTTGATCGCATCGCCACCCACATCCTCGCGTTTGAAGGCGACAGCAAAGTGTTTTGGTTTGAAGGAAACTATTCCGACTACGAAGAAGATCGCAAAGCCCGGTTGGGAGCGGCGGCTGAGCAACCGCATCGCATCAAGTATCGGCAGTTGACCAGAGGCTGAGTCTCAAAAAAGCATTTTCCATTGGTGATTTCAGATTTCTCATTTGTAATTGAAGGCCGCAAAAGAACCCAGCCGCAGATTACGCAGATAATACTTCGACAATGGCTGCGGGAAAACAAACCAATCCAATCCTCGCAAGCCTCTTTCTCAAGTCTAATCGCGGCTTGCTCCTCGATATTGTTGTCTTCGTCCTGAACATCTTCCTGATGCGGCTGTTGACGAAGCAGATCATCGATCTCTTCGCTCAGGTTTCCCTCGAGAACCCCATGGCAAAGCTCGAGCTTGGACTGATCTTTGCTGCCATGTGGTTCTTGCCGGCGGCCGGTTCGGTGTTGAAGCGCTGGCACTTCCATCAGCGCCGCAACGCTCCCACGCTCGAAACCGTGGAAACGAGCGTTGGAGGCTGCTTGTTCAATCCCCTTTTTTACTTCTGTCTAAATCTGGTGATAAGTGCGGCCGTATTCGCAAGCCTTGGCGACTTTCTGCTGGGCAGGCGTGCCTTTGAAAGCGGCGCCGTCTTCGTGCCGATGATATTCGCCATTCTAATTCTGACAATTGTGCAGACGTATCTCATTTACCGTTACTTCATTCCCCCAAAGAAACAACCAGCCTGGGACTTCCTCCTGACGCCACCAAGTGAACTCCTCGGCGACATTTGCTTGTTCCTTAACATGATTCTGTTTCAAGTGTTCTGGAACATGTTGACGTTTGCGGGCCTCGGTCATCCTTCCGGGACGGTGGAGTTTTTCGGACGACTCTTCTTCCTGTGTTTCATTGCGCTCCTGGTTTACTTCCCGCCACGAATGTTCTACCTCGCCGAAGACATCAACAAACGCCGAACCTGGCTGACGATGCTCGCGGCAAACTCGCCAGTAATTATTCGCGTGCTAATTGGGACTGGGTCGACTCCGCCCGGCTGGTAAAGGGTTGATGATTGACGGTGAGTAATGCTCAAGAGACAGTAGCGTGTATCAGCGAAACTTCGTTGATTGCTCCTCGCTTTTACTCCTGACAGTTCGGGCAGAAATAAACAATCCGCGTACGTTCAGCTTCGTCATCATCGTTTCCGCCGTATTTAAAGGTCGGTTGTCTCAGTTGCTTAATTGCGCCGCCGCAACGCAAGCAAGGTAGGTTCGTGCGACGAAAGACCAGATGGCGCGTGCCCGGTTCGCGACCAGGCTGATACACCAGCTTACCCTCTTCACGCATGCGCTGGCGTTGCAGCTCAGTCGCCGTCGCGTTCGTTAGGTATGCACGAAGCGAGAGTTGCGGAATCGTTCTGGTGAGACAATTTAGTTTGGTTTCACTCAACTCACTCACCTTCCCCCAGGGATTTATTCGACAGGCAAACATCACTTCCGCGCGCAAGTAGTTTCCCAAACCAGCAACAATTCGCTGATTCAGAAGCGCCGCTCCAATGGTGATGTCCCGGTAGTCCGGCAGTCCCAGTCTTCGTTGAAACTCTTTCTTATCAAACACTCTCCTGCCGCGCGGCGTGCGTGAGTATGGAATCGCATCTGGTCCCAGCGAACTGAGGTGTTCAACTTTTTGATACGGATCGCCCTCACCGATGTCGAAGATTGGCGCGGAGAAAAGAATTGCGCCGCCACGGTTGACGACTATGCGCGCACGTTCACGGCGATCAATCTCGCCAGGAGGTTTGCCGGCAAAGGTCTGCCAGCGACCCCACATCATCAGATGCGAATGAAAATAGAAATTGGCGTCGAGATACCCGAGGAGATGCTTGCCATGCGAGACCACTTTTAACACTCGCCGGCCAAGCACCCGATCCTCGTTTTCTCTCAGCCATTCTTTTGCAACTCGCGTGCGTGCACGCAATTCAGTGATAACCTGACCAGCCAGGACGGCATGAACCGCGTCCGCATATTTTCGAACCTCTGGACCTTCGGGCATAATTTGGAATCAGCAGCTAGTAGCCACGTCGCGGGTGATGCCTGACGGCGGATTTGCGCGAGATAATGTGGAGTTGATTGCCGAAGCTGTGCGTCGGAGTAGCAAAGAGTAGTCAGCAAAAGGCGATTAGAATATCGCTTGTCCTGCCTCCTGCTCCTGCTTTTATTCCGCCATCTGATCGTTGATCGACTTCAACGCACTTTCGAGCATGGTGCGGTGTGCCGGATTAGTAGCCGCAGCAAGTTGGGTCATGATGCGAGAGCGTGAGAGGCGCAGAGATTCAAATTTGGCGCTACGAGCGCGTTCCTGCGATGAGGATGTGCCACGGTTTGCCCGCGCATCGGCTGCCGCCTGCTGCCGTTCAAACACTTCTTCCATCTTGCCAGCCAAGTCGTCGCCATCCCATCCCATAGCACCACCTCCAATAGATTGACTCCATACTAACAGCTATTCGATGGAGTGGGAATGAACACTGGGCATCTGTGACAAATAAGAAACACCAAATGAGGGACATTTCCCTACTTGCTCTTTAGCCTGCCTGCTGCGACCATTGCTCTCCGCTTATGAGCACCGCGATAACGAAACCGGAAAAGAAACGAATCAGCGCCGCAACTGCGTGGCGCGATGCGCGCGAGCTAATCTGGGCGCACCGTTACCGCCTGGCACTCGGAATGGTGCTCATGATCGTCAACCGGCTTGCCGGTCTGGTGCTGCCTACCAGTTCCAAATACGTAATCGACGAAGTAGTCGTCAAGCATCGCTCACAGTTGCTGGTGCCGCTTGCCCTGGCCGCAGGAGCAGCCACGATCATTCAGGCGCTCAGTTCCTTTTCACTTTCGCAGGTCTTAGGTGTGGCTGCGCAACGCGCCATCACTGACATGCGCAAGAGCGTACAGGAACATGTGGCGCGTCTGCCGATACGCTATTTCGACTCGACGCAAACCGGTGTGCTTATCTCGCGCATCATGACCGACGCCGAGGGCATACGAAACCTGGTGGGTACCGGGCTGGTCCAACTCATCGGCAGTTTGGTAACCGCCGCCATTGGGCTCGTCGTTCTCTTCTACTTGAACTGGCGGCTGACGGCGGTCACGCTGCTCGCGCTGGCCGCCTTCGGCGGTGTCATGGCATTCGCCTTTAATAAACTGCGACCGCTGTTTCGCGAACGCGGCAAAATCAATGCGGAGGTCACCGGGCGTTTAACTGAATCTCTCGGCGGCATTCGTATTGTTAAGGCCTACGCCGCGGAAAAGCGCGAAGCGTTGGTTTTCGCTCGTGGGGCGCACCGCCTCTTCCGAAACGTCGCGCGTTCAATGACGGCTGTTTCCGGCGTTATGGCTTTTTCCACAATGATCGTCGGCATCATCGGCGTCATTTTGATTCTGGTGGGTGGCCACGACCTCATCGCCGGGCGCATGACGCTCGGCGACTTTGTCATGTACATGATCTTCACTGGCTTGGTAGCCATGCCGTTGATCGAGATCGCAAACATCGGCACCCAAATCACGGAGGCGTTTGCCGGGCTTGATCGCATCCGCGAGATCAAACAGATGGCCACTGAAGACGAGGAAGACGCCACTCGTCAACGGTGTCCGGCGATCGTTGGCGAAGTTGAGTTTAGGGAAGTCAGCTTTGAGTATAACGACGACACACCGGTCCTGAAGCAGGTGTCTTTCCGCGCACCGGCGGGCTCGACAACAGCGCTGGTTGGGTCCAGCGGCTCGGGCAAGTCGACGCTGATCAGCCTGGTGATGGCTTTCAATCGACCGATTGCGGGAAGTATCTCGGTCGACGGCCGCGATTTGGAATCTGTGCGACTACGCGATTATCGTCACCAACTCGGCGTTGTTTTGCAGGACAACTTTCTTTTCGACGGCACAATCGCTGAGAACATTAGCTTCTCTCACCCACACGCAACACGGGAGGAAATCATCGCGGCCAGCCGCATTGCCCACTGCGAAGAGTTCATCAACGGTTTCGCGGACAGCTATGACACGATAGTCGGCGAACGCGGAGTTAAGTTGAGCGGCGGTCAACGTCAGCGCGTTGCCATAGCCAGGGCGATTTTAGCGGAGCCCAGGATATTGATCCTCGACGAAGCGACCTCAAGTTTGGATAGCGAGAGTGAAGCGCTGATTCAGGACGGACTGCAATCGCTGCGTCGCGGTCGCACCACGTTTGTCATCGCACACCGGCTCTCAACAATTCGCAGTGCGGATCAGATTCTGGTGTTGGAAGCCGGAGAGATCGTTGAGCGCGGCAGCCATGAAGAACTGCTGGCCGCAGGCGGGCGCTATAAGCAACTCTATGACAAGCAGTATCACTTCGAGCGAAACCAATTCATAAATCCGGGCGAAGACTTCACGCCGGAGTTACCCAAGTCGGCAAAGGCGGCGGCTATATCCGACGCCTTGCCAACAAATCTGTGAGGAATATTCAAGTCTGAGTCTTAGGCAAGCAGCGGGGGCATCACCCAACCTGACCCGTGAACTTCATATGCAAGGAGCCATGAACATGGAAACTACTCAAAATTTCGCAAATCACACGCGCTGGCATCCACCGTTTCATTTCTTCGTCATGCCAGTGATGTTGATCAACTTTATCTGGGCAATAGTGGTGTTTGTAAAAGCTCCCGACTGGAATTCCGGCTGGTGGATTGTGGTTTCGCTGGCCCTGGTGATGCTTACCCTTTTGGTGCGGACAAACTCGCTGAAGGTGCAGGACCGACTTATCCGGCTCGAAGAAAGTTTGCGTTACCGGCAAATTCTCTCCCCCGCAGCACTGCAACATGCGGGTGCACTGACAACTGCGCAGATGGTCGCGCTGCGCTTTGCCGGCGATGCTGAACTCGAAAACCTAATCACACAGACACAGGCAGGAGCATTTCCCAAACCAAAAGACATCAAGCAGGCAATTAAGAATTGGCGCGCCGATACGTTTAGGGTGTGATCGAAGCTGATTATTTAGCCGCGGCCTGGCGATGTTTCGCGTCAGTGATACGGCTATAGTCTGGATTGAGATAAACCAGACGCCCGCCAACGATTGTGGCTACTGCAGCGCCGCTCATCGCTCTTCCATGAAAAGGCGTGTTGCGACTTTTGGATTTTGACCTGGAAACGTCGAAGACCCATGCGCACGCCGGATCCAAAATGGTCACATCCGCATATGCGTTTTCTGCTAAGGTTCCGCGGTTCTCAAGTTTGAAGATGCGTGCCGGATTCGTTGAACACAAGCTCACCAGTCGTTCAAGATCAATAACTCCCTGATTCACGAGATCAAATGCCAGACCGATTGCCGTCTCCAGCCCGGTGATACCAAACGGCGCCTGATCAAACTCCAACGCCTTTTCGTCCGCGTGGTGCGGCGCATGATCGGTGGCGATGGCGTCGATGGTCCCGTCTCGCAAGCCCTCCAACAGCGCCTCCACATGATTATTGCTTCTCAGTGGCGGACTCATCTTCGTGTTGGTGTCATATTCCGCCAGGGCTTCGTCACTCAGTGTCCAATGATGTGGCGCTACTTCGCAGGTGACAGGAAGTCCCATTTCTTTCGCGCGGCGAACAGCGTCAAGCGCACCACCCGTAGAAACATGCGCGATGTGCACCGAAGCGCCCGTGAGTTTCGCCAAAACGCAGTCGCGAATCACGTGTACATCCTCGGCCGCGGCCGGCATGCCGCGTAGTCCCAAAATGAGCGACCAGCGGCCTTCATGCATTACCCCGCCGGCAGTTAACGAAACGTCCTGACAATGGTCCACAACCGTGAGATCAAACCCGCGCGCATACTCCATCGCCCGCCTCATCAGACCCGCGTTGGGCACCGGATGCCCATCATCAGAAACGGCCACGATGCCCGAGCTCTTCATTTCGCCCATCTCGGAGAGCTCTTTGCCGCCGCACCCCTTGGTAAGCGAACCAATGGGGAATACGTTTGCGAGCTGCGCCCGCTGAGCCTGTTCGATTACAAAGCGTGTTACTGCCGGACTGTCGTTTACCGGATCGGTGTTGGGCATTGCGCAAACGCTGGCCCAACCACCGGCCACTGCCGCTGCCGCTCCGCTGGCAATAGTTTCCTTGTATTCAGCGCCCGGCTCGCGCAAGTGCGTATGCAAGTCGATGAACCCAGGTGCAACGATTAGGCCGGTAGCGTCTAGTAGTTCAACGCCGCGCGGTCTTTCACTGCCGCGTTCAAGTACACCAACCACGCGCCCATCTTCGATCAGAAGATCGCGTCCGGTGTTTATGCCCTGTGCCGGGTCGACTACGTAACCGTTTGCAATCAACAGTTTCATATTGCAGCTAGTTTTTTTTCCTGCTCACCGCCCGCAGCCGACTCGCGACTGCTTTTCAGTGTCCCTTCCCATCTAGTTCGCTATGACCGCCACCGGCCAACAGATACAGCACGGCCATGCGCACAGCCACACCGTTTGTTACCTGATCCAGGATCAACGAACGACCACCGTCGGCTATTTCTGAGGCCATCTCGATGCCGCGATTGATTGGACCGGGATGCATTACGATCGCGTCCGGCGCGGCGCGCTCCAGATGTTTCGGCTTCAGGCCGAAGTGGACGGCATACTCGCGCAGCGACGGGAAAAACGCGGCATCCTGTCGCTCACGCTGGATGCGCAAAATCATCACGACGTCGGCGCCTTCGATCGCGTCCTCGATTGTTTTCTCAACCCGCAGACCCGCTTCGACGAGTTCGCCAAACTCCAACGGCACCAGGGTGCCGGGGCCGGCAACGCTCACAGTCGCGCCCAGTTTTGTTAGAAGATGAATATTCGAACGCGCCACGCGTGAGTGCAACACATCACCGATGATCGCCACTTTGAGTCCGGCGATTTTCTGCTTTTGTTCGCGAATCGTCAGCGCGTCAAGCAATGCCTGCGTAGGATGTTCATGTGAACCATCGCCGGCATTTACGATCGGCGCGTTTCCCATTCTCGCCAGATGTTGTGGCGCCCCAGCCATTGAATGCCGCACGACAATGCAGTCTGGCGCCATCGCCTCGAGGTTTCGCGCCGTGTCCAGCAACGTCTCGCCCTTGCTCACGCTCGATGTGGGCACACTGATGTTGACAGCATCGGCCGAGAGGCGTTTGGCCGCAATTTCGAAGGATGTACGAGTTCGCGTAGAAGATTCAAAGAAGAGATTGATGACTGTGCGGCCGCGGAGGGCCGGCACTTTTTTGATTTCGCGACGAGAGACATCGCGAAACGTTTCCGCGGTATCAAGCAAGTGCGTAATTTCGTCCGCTTCAAGTTCGCGGATGCCCAGTAGGTGTTTACGGGTGAAATTCACTGCTTTGTTCGTGGTCCGTTGTCCGTTTATCAGCTGTAAACCCAAAGAAAAATGTTGTCGCTAGCCCTCGAGCTGGTCGCTCCGATCGAGTTGGGATACGCAAAACCTTCGGTTGTCGTACAAAAAAGCGGCCATCGCTGGCCGCTTCGTTTAACCTGCATCGGCCGCTTCCGCCGCGGGCCGTTCGACAATTACCACGCCTTCTTCCTCATCAAATTCCTGGAGCATCACTTTGATGATCTCGCTTTTCTTCGTCGGCACCAGTTTGCCGATGTAATCTGCCTGTATGGGCAATTCCCGGTGCTCCTTACCGCGATCGATCAATACCGCAAGTTGCACACGCCTTGGCCGGCCAAAGTCAATTAGTTGATCAAGCGCAGCGCGGATGGTGCGACCCGTGTAAAGCACATCGTCGATTAGTACGATGTTGCGATTCTCAATGTCGCCGGGAAGATCGGTGCGGTTAACAATCGGCTTGGCCCCTACGGTGGAGAGGTCGTCGCGATAAAGCGTTATGTCGAGAATGCCCACCGGCGGTCGGGCGCCTTCGAGGTCGGCGATCTTGTCGGCCATTCGTTCCGCGAGCGGGACGCCGCGGCGGCGTATGCCCACCAGATACAAATCACCAGCGCCGTGATTTTCTTCAACGATCTCAGAAGCAAGACGGGCGAGCGCGCGATTGATTCGCGGGCTGTCCATGATGCGTGCCTTCTCGATGAAATCCATTTAGCCGGATACTAACAAGAACGCCGAGGCCGTGACAAGCATTCCGCGAAACGTCGCGAGCATGCCGCGATATCAGCTTGTTCAGCTTGTCTTGAACTGATGCGCTCTGTTAGTCTCACTCTGCAACCAAACGAAGCAAACTAAATCAGAGCCGTTCATGCTCTATCGCTCATTGCTGCGACCTCTACTCTTTCGCCTGCCGCCCGAGACGGCCCACGAAGTGGCCCTCAATTCCCTTTCCTTCGCTCCAAAACTTACCAAGACGCTTTTGGGAAATCGTTTTAAGCGAAGCCCGTTTGGAAAGCTGCGTCGTTTTGGGCTGACATTCTCCAATCCGGTAGGCCTCGCGGCGGGGTTCGACAAAGATGGTATCGCACTCGAGGCGCTGGCCGCGCTGGGTTTTGGTTTTATTGAGGCGGGCACAGTCACCTTCAATCCTCAGCCGGGCAACGAACGGCCGAGGCTATTCCGACTGCCGTTAGATCGCGCCCTAATCAATCGCGCGGGCTTCAACAACCTGGGCGCTGCTGCGTTTGCAAAAAGAGTTGCCGACAGCCGACCCGATTGCGTTCTGGGTGTTAGTATCGGCAAGAGCAAGCGAGTAGCGCTCGAAGCCGCGGTAGACGACTACGTGAAGAGTTTCTCCGTGATCTATCCAGTTGCGGATTACGTGGCAGTAAACGTGAGTTCGCCAAACACTCCTCGTTTGCGGGAGCTGCAGCAGTCGGACCAGCTTGACGAACTACTGCGAACGCTCCAACAACGTAACGAGGAACTGGCAGCGCGAACTGATGGTCGCGGAGTTTTGCCGCTGCTGGTAAAACTTTCACCAGATCTCAACGTGGATGAACTGCAAAGCATTGTGGCCGTCGCCCGCAGAAACAATGTAGCGGGTCTTATAGCAACTAATACCACCACCGACCGAACAGACTTGAACACGCAGCGCGATGTGGTGGAATTAATCGGCGAAGGTGGCTTGAGTGGTGCGCCGTTGCGCCGCCGGTCCCTGAAAATAATTGCAAGGCTCTACGATATGACGGAAGGTTCGCTCCCTTTGATTGGCGTCGGGGGCATCTCAAACGCCCACGATGCGTGGGAAATGATCGCTGCGGGCGCGAGCTTGCTGCAAATTTATACAGGGTTTATTTATGAAGGACCGGCTATCGCAAAAAAGATAAACGAAGGGTTGCGCCAGATCATTTCCGCCAGGGGTTTCGTTTCGCTTGACGAAGCAGTAGGCTCAGGAGCCCAAGAGTTTGCTGAATGATTGAACACAAACGCTGTTTTCGACTTTAGATTTCCATCATGAATATCAACAGACTGATTGTTGCTCTCGACGTAGATAACGCCAAAAAAGCTCTGGACCTATGCAACGCGTTACGCGGCATCGCCGGTATGTTCAAAATTGGTTCGCAACTGTTCACTGCTGCTGGACCCGATTTAGTTAACGAAATCGTTAGCTCTGGCCAGCGCGTGTTTCTGGATCTTAAGTATCACGACATCCCTAACACAGTCGCTCTTGCCGGCGTCGAAGCCACCCGTCTCGGTGTTTCCATCTTCAATCTCCACGCTGCCGGCGGCAGGGAAATGATGCGCCGTACTAAGGACGCCGTTTCCGAGTGCGCCGGCACCGAGGGACACGCGCCGCCGCTGGTAATTGCCGTCACACTATTGACCAGCGCAAATCAGGAGACCCTAAATGAAGTCGGTCAGATCTCCGGGCCGGAAGATTTGGTTACCCGTTTGGCACAGCTCGCCGAGGCAAGTGGAATGGACGGCGTGGTCGCTTCGGCGCGCGAGGTGGGTGGGATTCGGTCGGCGGTTAAGAAATCTGACTTTGTGGTGATCACACCTGGCGTTCGGCCCGCGGGCACAGCTCTTTCGGACCAAAAGCGCGTCGCGACGCCGCGCGAAGCCATCCAGGCGGGCGCCGATTACATCGTAGTCGGCCGGCCAATTCTCGAGGCAACCGACCCAGCCCGCGCCGCACAACAGATTCTGGACGAGATGGAGGCGAGCGCAGCCAGTGGAGTTATGATCTGAGAGGAACTGAAATCCGGCAGCGGCGTGTACAATTCAGCAACACAGGGCTGCGCGATTTGTTCTGATCGCATTTTGCACTATGATTCAAAGGTGACCCAAAGTTTGAAATTCGCGACTAGTTGTCTTTTATTGATTCTCGGAGCGTTCGTATTTTCGTCTTCTGCACAACAGGGAGATTCGCAATCTTCCCAGCCCTTCTCTCCGGCCCCTTATCGAGTCGGGGAACGACTGACCTACAACGTTTCCTTTTCTAGTTTTATTAGTGCGGCCCACGTGGAATTATTGGTTGCGGGGCGCGGAACTTTCTTCGGTCGCGAGGGCGTTCAGCTAAAGGGCCATGTCGAGACTAACGGCGTGGTAAGTGCAGCGTTGTTTGCTGTCAACAACGACTACATCACTTATGTTGATCCGGCAACTGGTATGCCCTATCGCGGCCAACAGGCAATTCGCGAAACTGCGCGCACGCTGGATACGTCCGCTGATTTCAATCAGCCCGGGGAAACTGCCACAATTCCGTCTAAGCGCCCTGCCGAAGTTTCTGGCACATACGACTTCTTGTCGGCAATCTATCGCCTTCGGGCGCTCCCGTTAGCTGACGGTGGCGTTTACACACTATCGCTACGTAACGAGAACCAGAATTATCAAATCGAAATCCGCGTAACCGGACGTGAATTAATTAAGTCTAACGTCGGGTCATTTAACACAATCGTTTCGCAAGTGCGGGTAAAGGGTGAGTCGCAGCGCAGCTATACGTTTAAGGCTTACTTCAGTGATGACCAGCGACATCTTCCCATACTAATCATCGCGCGCCTCTCCGCCGGTGAGATAAGGGCCGAACTTGCCGGCTCGGATTTTGTTCCAACTGCGCTACCGGTTCCAAACCCGACGCCAGTCGTAACCACAACGCCAGCCATAACTGCACCTGTGGTGGTTCCGACCGCAGCCGCAAACGACAGTGTTTCAAGAGATCTGCCATTCAACGTCGGCGAGCAATTAAACTACCAGATGTTCCTGCCAAATATTCAGGCCCCGGTAGGAACGGCCACGTTTCAAGTGCGGGCGCGCGCAAAATATTTCGATCACGACGGTTTCCAATTCACGGTTATTGCTCAAACCACAAACGCACTGCAGAAGGTCTTTGTGGCCAATGACCTGATGACTTCGTATGTCGATCCCAGGACGCTGCTCCCTTTTCACACGGATCTGGCTCTCAATGAAGGTCGCCGCCGGGTGAATAGTAAGCTCGTGATTAACCAGGACTATGGTACAGCCACCACGGATACTGGCACTCGGATTGAGATTCCGGTGGGCACGCATGATTATCTTTCGTTCTTTTATTTACTCCGGACCTTGAATTTGAATCCGCCAAAACGCAGTGCCCTGTCGATCCTTGTCAATAACCAGCCAAAGACACTTTTTATCTCTGCCTTGAGCCGGGAAAACGTTCAACTCGGCTCACAGACCATCCCTGCGATTCAAGTCTCGTTAACAACCGACGATGCTCAGCCTGACAAGTATCAGCTTCGGGGCTGGATCAGTGCCGATAAGCGCCACTTACCGCTGCGCCTCACTGCAATGACAGAGTTGGGGACGGTGCGGGTTGACCTCGCGATAATTCCAGTCACACCCCAATAGTAGTCACGGGTCCCTTTCCCGAAAGGCCGCATGAAAATTGTTTTGAAATTGAAAACTGTTTTCATTTAGACTATACTGCTGGGCGGCGGTAAGGGTTCATCCTACCGGCCACGATTACTCGCTTTGAGATGAGAACTGATAATGCTTAATTCCTTCATAATCGTTTTCCGCGAGGGCTTTGAATCCTTCCTATTGGTCGCTGTAATCCTTTCCTATCTGCGCAAGTCTGGGCAGAAGTGGTTGACCTCAGTGGTTTTTGTTGGCATAGCGGTAGCCTTGTCCACGAGCGCGGCACTCGGCTACTTGTTGCGGCAGGGAGTTAATGATCTAGCCGTTGAAAGAATCTTCGGTTCGACTTTGGGCGGCTACCTAAGTCAGTTTCTTGGCAATGAATCACTTCGCGAAGGCATTCTCGGAGTGATTGCGATGGTAATGGTTGGAAGTCTGGTTATTTACATGTGGCGCACCGGACCAAAGGTGCAACAACGCATGAAAGACCGGCTGAACGTGGTGTCATCACGCAGCTCCCGCCTCGCCGCCATCGCCGGAGTATTTCTGTTTACCTTCCTGATGATTACGCGGGAGGGGATGGAAACGGCGCTAATGCTCTTGCAGGTACATGGGTCAGAAGTACTGACCGGGGCGCTTTTGGGACTTTGCGCCGCGGGCGGCTTCGCCTGGGGTTGGGCGAGATTTGGCCATTTGATCAACGTGAAGAGATTCTTCCAGGTCACTGGAATCTTCCTGCTGCTGTTTATGATCCAGGTAGGCATTTATTCTTTCCACGAGTTTTCAGAAGCAGGACTGCTGCCTAACAGCGAAGTTTTGCACGTCGCAACCGAAAAGTTTTCCCCGGATGGCTTGTATGGAAAGTGGTTTTCAGTCGTGATGATTGCAATATGCGCCTTGTGGTTACTTATTGGCTGGCTGAAAGATCGATTCAAGCAAACGCCCCCTGCCACAGTAAACTTCGGACGAACATAAGTACAAAGCGTTTCGCACTCTCAAGGAAAAAGGGCGAGTCCGGTTAACGGCCTCGCCCTTTTCTCGCCGGCGCATCCTCTTGGGATCTTTAGCAACAGTCTGAGCTAGTAGCTCTCCAGAAACTGTCTGGCGAGTTCTCGCTTGAGTAATTTGCCGGTTGGACCTTTGGGAATCTCCTTAACTACCCGAACAGTCTTTGGGCATTTGTAGTCGGCGAGGCGCGCCCGGCAAAAGGCCATGATCTCTTCTTCAGCCGCTTCCTCTCCCTCCTTGAGCACGACAAACGCCGCGACTTCCTCCCCGTAAAGTTGATCCGGGATGCCGATTGTCGCCGCCGCGGTCACCGCCGGATGTTGATAGAGAACTTCGTCGATCTCCCTTGGATAGATGTTTTCGCCACCGCGAATAATCATGTCGCTCTTGCGATCGACTATGAAGAAAAACCCATCTTTGTCGCGATAGCCAATGTCGCCCGTATGGAACCAGCCATTGCGAAACGCGACCGCCGTTGCTTCTGGATTTCGGTAATAACCTTTCAAAATGTTCTCGCCGCGCAAGACAATTTCGCCAAGCTCTCCGGTGGACACATCCTTGTCAGCCTCGTCAACCACGCGCATATCGTTTCCGATTGGCTTGCCGCAGGATCCGGGCCGGCGTCTTTCGTCCGGCGGATTGAAAGTTGAGCGACAAGTTGATTCCGATAACCCATAGCCTTCGATAACCAGACAGTTGAAAGTCTCTTCGAAACGCTTCATCACTTCCGCGGGCACCGGCGCCGAGCCACACATCGCGAATCGAAGCTGGTCAGTCTTCAATCCTTTGGGAACGCCGTCGGGATAGGTCGTCAATAACATCGACAGCATTGTTGCGACCGAACCAAATGAAGTGATCTGGTAGTCAGAAAGAATTCGCCAAAAGAGCGAGGCGGAAAACTTTGGACTAACTACGGTTGAGCCTCCGGCATA
>JANLYH010000215.1:0-3479 GCA_031365545.1 Pyrinomonadaceae bacterium
TGGCCCCTCCTACACTTCGATCGTCGGCGCCGGCGCGAACGCTACCGTGCTTCATTACATCAACAACGATGGCGAGCTGCGCGATGGCGATTTGTTACTGGTTGATGCCGGAGCCGAGTTTAAGGGGTACGCTTCTGACATTACCCGCACGTTTCCGATCAATGGCCGCTTCTCGAAAGCGCAGCGTGAAATCTATGATCTGGTGCTAGCGACGCAGATGTCCTGCGTTGAGATGGTGCGACCCGGAGTCACTCACGACGAAATCAAAGCGCATTCAGTTGAGATGCTGACCGCTGGCATGGTTAAGCTTGGGTTGCTGAAAGGCGAGCCCGCGGAGCTGATCAAGGAAGAGAAGTATAAGCAGTTTTACATGCACGGCCTCGGGCACCTGCTGGGCATCGACGTGCACGACGTCGGGATTTATTACTACGGCAAACAATCACGCGCGCTGGAGCCAGGTGTAGTGATGACCGTCGAGCCGGGCATCTATGTGGCGCCAGACACGAAAGATATTCCCGAGCAGTATCTGGGCATTGGGGTGCGCATCGAGGACGATGTGCTGTGCACTTCAAACGGTCCGCGCGTGTTGACTACCGGCGTGCCGAAGGATGGGGATGAGATTGAAACGCTGATGAAGAAGTAGGACAGGCATTCGTGCCTGTCCTTCCTGCTCCTCGAAAAAGGTTTTTGATCCCGAAAAATGGACAGGCAGGAATACCTGTCCTACGACGATAGCTCTGCAACTATCTCTTTCATCGCCGCGCGTCCCTTTCCAACTTCATCCGTTCCCAGCGAGATTGCGCCGACCACTGCATGGCCGCCGCCGCCGTAACGTTCGCAGATTTTGGCGATGTTGTGAGTGCGCGGGCGCGGCGCCCAGGGATTCGAGCCAACAGAAATCTTGGTGCGTTGCGGGCCGCGCGTTAACGCGACCGTGTAGGTAGTTTCCGGGTACAGGTAATAAGGGATGAACTTGTTGAAGCCTTCGTAGCCCTCGTCAACGAGATCAAATTCTACAACGCCATTGGCCGAGATAGCTTTACGACGAATTGCTTCGAGGGTCTCCAAGTGCTGCTTTAGAATTGGTTGGAAACGTCTCTGCACTTCCTCGCTGGTCGCCACTTCATCAAGCTGCCTCACGGTAAGTTCGCGAATAATCTGTTCGATGAACGCATCGTCAGGAGTTGCTTCAATCACCTGCATGAGTTGCAACGCCGGCTCTTTCAATTCCACACACTGGGCCGCGGATTCGTAAAGGGCGCCGTCGATAATATGCGCCCAGTGAATCAGGTCTCTCAGCGGTTCGTCGTTAAAACCAAATTGATCGTGGGCCACGGCGGCGATGAACTCAGTGCACGACTTACGCGTTGCATCGAGAAACTTTTTGCCGGATTTGTCAGCGCGAAAATGGGCCTCGTCGTCGGGAGTCAAAAATGCCGATTGGTGGTGATCAAACCACCACGTTAGTTTGTCCGTCGCCGCATACTTGAAATCCACGATCGCATTTTCATCGCCATCCAACGCTTCGAGATCAAACAGATTTCCCGGACGGTGCAGGAGGCCGCCATAGTTCACTTCCGCTTCGGGGTGAACACGTTCCTTGTAGAAGCGTGTGAAAGTTGCAGCCGAGGCGACGCCGTCGAAGCAGTGGCCGTGATAGAGCAAACGCAGTTTCATAAGTTCAGTTCTGGTAATCCCGCAAAAAATAGTCGGCCATAGTAGCAATGAAGTGCGGTAAATGGTAAATCGTAAATGGTGAATAGAAACTGCGACGTTGGCTTGGCCTTCCAGTATTTGAGGCCAGCTCTTCACTGGGACCGCGGGCGTCCCGCCCGCAACGAGCGCGAAGCGCGAGCAAGATCGTACCGACCTTTCACATCGGGCGCTTGACGATATGAACCGCAGTTTCTGCGGAAACGCTTATTCGCGCCTGCGGCGCTCTTTGCGGGCGAGACGCCCGCGGTCCCAGTGAAGAGGTCGATTCCTAAAGAGCCCGAGGCAGTGGTTCAGAGGGCAACTCGTAAAAAAAGCACAGGAGCTTAGTTGCCCTGTGCTTTTCGGTAAAGCGATCTGTTGGTAACGGCAGTCACTCTTTACACGGCGTGATCACAGTAGCGGTAGCCGCCTTCAAACGATCGGCAATGAACTTGTCGACATCGGCTTCAATCAACTCACCATTAACGACCCAGGCTTTCTCGGTTAATACGTCGCCGGTTTTTGCGAGCGCCGCGGGCTCGAGAAAAATGTTCCAGGGCGAACCCCACTTCCGCGTATCTCCCGTCGCCTGCCGGTAACCAAAGTGCGGGGTCTTGTCGCGGTCCTCGCGCAACTCTGACTCGCTGACCACTGGATAGGGTGAGCCCCCGGGTGCGAAGAAAGCGGTGACCGCGTCGCGCGTGCCGTATTCGCTGACACCAATCACGGCGAACCCCTGATCTTTATATTTCTCGTAGAGCTTGGCAGCCACCGGAGCTTCGTTGCGCCAATTGGGACACCAGGGCGCAAAGTAAACCACCATGACAAGTTTCTTGCCTGCCACGAGCGAACGCAGATCGACAGACTTGTTGTCTTTGAGATCGTTGAGCGTCCAGTTTTTGTAGTTAACGGTTTTTTCAACGAGTGGCGAATACTCGTGTCCGTCCTGGGCGTAAGCTGCCGGCACGATAGCCAGAGCAAAAACTATCAAGGCAAAGAGTCTTTTCATATTCATACCCCTGCGAGATTACTGCTAATTGATCCGTTGCGCTGTAGCCGGAGTTTCGGCGAGCAGCGGTTTCACTATCGCTTCCCAACCTTCACGGTCGCGCGAGCCGTCGATTTTCTGCCGAATGCGGCCATCACGATCTATCAGGTAGGTGACAGGAAGTCCGGGACCATTGCCAAACTTCTCACCAACCGCTTCCGCCCCGCGCAACACCGTATACTCCTGCTTCAAATCCTTCTGAAAATCTCTAATGACTTCGACGGTATCTCCCGGCGAAGTGGACACGCCGACCACCTCCAGTCCCGCCGCCTTCAGTTCGCGTTGCATTGCATTGAACTCGGGAATCTCGGCGCGGCAGGGCATGCACCAGGTGGCCCAGAAGTTCAAGAGTACGACCCGGCCGCGCAGGCTAGTTAGATGAAATGGTTGACCTTCGAGGGTTGAAAGGTCGACTTCCGGCGCTGGTTGAAAATTGCTGCCAGCCACAGGCGGAGGAGGTGGAGCCTGCTTTACCTTGATCCAGCCTTCGGGATTAGGGAAATGCTGCGCCACCCACGAACTATTAAGCAGGGTTGATTTACCGGTCATGATCAGCAAACCAACCAGGATAAGGACCACACCCGAAAGAACTTCAACCTTGTGCAGGTGCTTGCGAAACTTTCCGTAGAAAGCCAGAAACTTATTGATGCCGAGGCCGGTTAGGAGAAACGGTACCGCCAGACCAGCGGAGTAAAAAGCAGAAAGAATTAGTCCGCTGCGCCAGCCGCCGCTGGCA
>JANLYH010000222.1:0-38224 GCA_031365545.1 Pyrinomonadaceae bacterium
TACCAAAAGATAACTCTGTGTTGCGAACCATCGTGAAAGAGGCTCAGCAAAATTTGGGTATCTACGCGAGTGTGAGCACGATCGGTCAAGTTACGACAGGTGACCAGGTGGAGTTGATCTAGTCAACGATAAGTCATTAAAGAAAGAGCGGGGGCAACCCACCTTCCCAACTGAACGTCTTCCCGGTTGATCCATAACACTCAAGGATAGGGAATTCTGACTCAACAATATTTACGTGCAGTCGGGAAGGCGGGCTTGCCCCCGCTGGTCTCTTCACATTCAACCTCGACGCTCAGAACAATTCCGCCAGGGCATCTTCTACCGACTTCACTCCGACCACATGAACCCCAAGCAGGCGTTCGAGGCCTGCCTTGTTCGAGCCCGGCATCACAATTCGCTTGAATCCCAAGGCCTGCGCTTCGCGGGCGCGCACGACGGCCTGCGTTGTGCCGCGCACCTCGCCAGTCAACCCCACCTCGCCGAAAACGGTAGTGTGCGCGTCGATGGGAATATTTTTGAAACTGGAAGTAATCGCCGCGACCACGCCGAGGTCGACCGCCGGCTCGTCAACTTCCAGCCCGCCGGCAATGTTCACAAACACATCGTCACCCGACATCTGCAAGCCGAGCCGTTTTTCGAGCATGGCCATCAAGAGCGAAACGCGATTCTGATCGACACCCTGCGTCATGCGCCGGCCCGTTCCATATTTCGTTTCGGAGACGAGCGCTTGTATCTCAACCAGCAGCGGCCGCGTCCCTTCCATGCAGGCAGTGACCACCGAACCCGCAACGTTATGTGGCCGTTCCTGCAAAAACATCTGCGACGGATTCGCCACCGGGATCAGCCCGGCGCCGGTCATTTCAAAGACGCCGATCTCATTGGCGGCGCCGAAACGGTTTTTCACCGCCCGGACTATGCGATGGTTATGGTGACGCTCGCCTTCAAAATACAAGACCGTGTCGACGATGTGTTCAAGCGCTTTGGGTCCGGCAATCGAACCGTCTTTAGTAATGTGGCCGATCAGGAAAACCGGGATGGTGCGATTCTTCGCGAGCATTAGAAACTGATGCGCCGCTTCCCTTACCTGCGAGACCGAGCCAGGCGCGGACTCGATCATGGCCGAAAAAACTGTCTGGATGGAATCGACCACAATCGCAGACGGATTGAGGCGTTCGACTTCATGAAAGATGTTTTCGAGGTTCGTTTCAGGCAGCAGGAAAAGGTTCGGCGCGGAAATCCGCAGTCGCTCGCCGCGCAACTTTATTTGCCGCTCACTCTCTTCACCGGAAACGTAGAGCACTGCCCCACTGCCGGCACTCAAGCGATCGGCTACTTGCAGCATCAGCGTGCTCTTTCCTATTCCCGGATCGCCGCCGATGAGAACTAACGTTCCCGGAACCAACCCGCCACCGAGGACGCGATCGAATTCGCTCACTCCTGAGGATATGCGCGTCTCGTCCTGTGATTCGATTTCAGAATAAGCGATTGCAGTTACATCGCGGAGCTTAAACCCACTGCGAGTGCTACTCTTCCTGGCAACTCGATCACGCTCTTCAACCAGCGAATTCCATTCGCCACACTCCGGGCATTTCCCGAGCCACTTGCGTGACTGGTGACCGCAATTCTGACAGACAAAGATAGTTTCAGGCTTCTTCAAGATTTCCTCGCCACAATAATAGTAATTGGCCCGCTCTTTACTGGGACCGCGGGCGTCCCGCCCGCAATGAGCGCCGCAGGCGCGCACAGATGTTCTTGCGAGAAGTGCAATTTGACGCTGCGAGCATCAAAGCATTGGTCGCACCTCCGGTGCTCATTGCGGGCGGGACGCCCGCGGTCAGTAAGGAGCGGGCTAATGACAGTGATGGTATGTGGCTCACAATAAGGCCTTCACATTCTCGATTGGCCGGCCCAGCACCGCCCGCTTGCCACGCTCGACGATTGGCCGTTGAATCAAATCCGGATGCTTTACCAGCAACGAAATGATTTCGGCGTCCGTGAATTCACCCTTACCAAAACCCAGCTCGCGGTAAATCGGTTCGCTGGTTCGCAAAATATCGCGCGGCGTCAGCTTCATCTTGGCGAGCAGTTCAGTAAGCTTCGCCTTCGTAAGTGGTTTGATGTAGTAGTTGACCTTCTCAAACGAAACGCCACTCTCCCGGAGCAGCTTGTCCAATTCGCGACATTTCGTTCAAGTTGGCTTTTCGTAAACGGTAATGCGGTCTGTCATCGCTGTTCCCCTTTGCTCTTACGGGAAGATTCCCCGCACCCTGGTCGCTTCCGCCACCCGATCCACCGCAAGTATGTAAGCTCCGGTTCTCATATCGGTGTCATAGCGTTGCGCGGTCGCGTAAACCGAATTGAAGGCGGTGCGCATCGCCTGTTCCAGCGTGTCGTTGATCTGTTTCTCTGACCAGAAGAACGAATACTGATCCTGCACCCATTCGTAATAACTCACGGTAACGCCGCCCGCGTTTGCCAGGATATCCGGGATGAGGAAAACACCGCCGTCGGCGAGTACACGATCCGCGCCGGGAGTAGTTGGACCGTTGGCCAACTCGGCAATGATCTTGGCCTTAACCTGTCCTACGTTTTGTAAAGTGATGGCATTCTCTAGTGCCGAAGGCAGCAGGATGTCGCAGTCAACGCCGACAATCTCTTCCGGCGAAATTGCCGTCGTCCCCGGAAGCCCGGCCAGTGATTTAGTTTCAGCCTTGTGACGCAGAGCGGCCTGCACGTCGATACCGGCTTCGGCATAGAGCCCGGCTTTCGAGTCGCAAGCTGCCACTACTTTGGCGCCGTCAGCGGCGACGAGGCGCGCAATGTTTGCGCCGGCATTGCCAAACCCGTGGACCGCTACGCGCGCGCCCTTGAGAGCCATGCCCTTCACTTTGCAGGCTTCACGCAAGGCATAGAGACAACCGCGGGCCGTGGCTTCGGCGCGTCCCAGCGAGCCGCCGAGCGAAATCGGTTTTCCTGTTACAACTCCCAGTTCGGTATGACCGCGGACCATCGAGATGGTGTCCATGATCCAGGCCATCGTTTGTTCATCGGTGTAAACGTCGGGCGCCGGTATGTCGCGATCAGGTCCTATGATGGGAGCAATCTCAAACGCATAGCGGCGCGTCAGGCGTTCCAACTCATTGACCGAAAGACTCTTCGGATCACAAATCACGCCGCCCTTACCGCCGCCATAGGGAATGCCAACCGTTGCGCATTTCCAGGTCATCCACGAAGCGAGCGCTTTCACTTCATCCAAAGTCACGTTTGGGTGGTAGCGAATGCCGCCCTTGCAAGGCCCGCGCGCGATGTTGTGTTGCACGCGGTAACCCTCGAATACCTGAACATCGCCGCCGTCCATTTTCACCGGTATGGAGACTATCAACTGCCGCTTGGGACTGCTCAAGACGTTCCGGGTCGAAGAATCGAGATCCAGATAGTCGGCAGCGCGGTTGAATTGTTGTTTAGCAATTTCAAAAGGATTGAGTTCTTCCGCAAGGGCCTCCCTGGTCGCCATTGTGTTCTTCTCCTGAAGGGGGGTTTGAAAGCGGAGTAATCGTATCAGCCGAGCCTGTTATGTCCAAAGTCCAATGTCCCCCAAACCGGGAGTTTCAAGTTCCAAGTTTTGAGTTCCAAGTTCGCCCTCGGAATCTCCCCGAATGCCCTAACTTGAAACTTAAAACTCGAAACTCGGAACTTCTAGCGAAGTTTAGAGTCTAAAGTTACCGAGCATGTCCCGCGACCCGCAGGCACCGGCGATGTTGGACACCGAGGAGGAAGGATGTTTACTAACCTAATTGAATCGAGTTCGCACGCACGCGAGTTCAAACGCCGCGGTTCGTTTGTTCTCTTCACCAGCACGGTCTATGCATTGCTCTTCATCGTCGCCGGCGTGATGAGCATCTATGCCTACGACGCTCGTCTGAGTGATCCCGACGTCGAAATCACGATGCTGAACCCGTTAGATCTGCCGGCAGCGCCGGTTGAGGTCACCCATAACTCCGCGCCGCCACGGAGCAACCACAACCGGCCCACTGAAGCCGTCCGCCAGATTGCGATGGCAAGTGTCAATCATCCGGAGATTGTCCCGGAGACTACTTCAGCTACGCCTAACAAGAATCTGCCGGTTCCCGATCATGGAACTTTTAGAATCGGCGATCATGATGCGGATCCGATCGCCCCGGGCGGCACTGGACACCTTGACGGCCCTGGCGGCTCGGGCAATGCCAGTGGCCCACCGGCAGTCGAAATCAGCACGCCGCCACCATTGCCGCCTCCAGTTCATCCGCCGGCTGCAAGAGTTGTCAGCAAGGGTGTGATCACTGGCCTTGCCATCGCATTGCCAAAGCCCATCTATCCCCAGATAGCAAGGCAGGCGAGAGCTTCTGGAACGGTAAATGTGCAGGTGCTGATTGACGAAAGCGGCAAGGTTATTTCCGCTAAAGCGGTTGGCGGACACCCACTGCTCCTGGCTGCGGCCCAACAGGCGGCTTATGGCGCGCGCTTCTCGCCAACCAAACTCGGCGATCAAGCGGTTAAGGTTTCCGGAGTGATCACTTACAACTTTCTGTTGCAATAGCTCACGAGACGCACAACATTCCGAAAGTAACCTTCCTAAACAAAGAGGTACGCCGGCCAACTGGCTTGCGTACCTCTCCTGCCGTAAAAGATCTTCAGCTTTTTAGCGACGAACTACACCACGACCGCCACCAGTCATTACTTCCTTGCCATTCTGATTGCGACAAACCCAGCTCGAGTTTAGCTTGAAATATTTTTCGTGCGGCTCAACCTCAGTGAGCACCACTTCGCAGGTGATGGTGTCGCCCACAAACACCGGGCGGTGAAACGCGAAGGTCATTTCGCTGGCAATCAGGTTTATGTCGCCGCCAATTTTAGTGGGCAGGGTGGCTGTTAATAACCCGTGAGCCATCAAGCGCCCCTGCTCATCAGGTACCAAATGGTGTTCGCCCTCATCGCCTGAGACTTTCGCAAACAGTCGAATGTCTTCTTCAGTAAAAGTTCGTTGCCAGGAAATCATGTCACCGACCTGCATCGTTAACCCTCTCAATAAAAGAAGTTTGAAAAGTTAGTAACGCTCCAGCTCTTTCCCTACTCTGACTTCTCCGCTAAATCCGCCGGCGCGTATCCCTGCCAGCAGATCATCGTCACTCGAGCCGGAACGAATGATGTGAGTAAGAACTAACAATTTAGGTTTGGCACGCGCAGCCAGCTTGCCCAGTTCGACGTCGGAGGTGTGAAACTCGCGCATGTATTGGGGCCAGAATTTACCGCCCGGCCGCCTCTCAGGCTCAATGTGCAATGGCGAGTAAATTTCGTGCACCAGGACATCAACATCGCGAGACGCAAGCACGAGCGCCTCGCTCGGTCGGGTGTCACCGGAAATGACGATGGACCGATCGGGAGTATCAATACGATAGGCGTAAGCTTCCTGCCAACTCCCATGAGGCACCGGGACCGCAGTAATGCGAACTCCATCTCGCTCGTAAACAACGCCGGACCTGATCTCGTGAACCTTGACGCGATAGCCGCCGCGTACTTCGCGTTCAAGCCCGTAAGTTCGAATGTGAATGTCCTGAGCGTAGGCTGCGAGCAAATGTGTCGTCATCGTTCGCAATCCATGAGGGCCATAAACTGGCAGCGGCGAAACACGTCGCATTATCCATGAGGTTAAAATCAGATCTGGATAACCGAGTGTGTGGTCGCTATGAAGGTGGGTTATGAAGGCAGCCTCAGGGCCGCTGATGGGCAGACCGGCCGCATTGATGCGCCGCATCACTCCAGCGCCCGCGTCAAAAAGAAAGAAGCGCTTACCTACAACTACGGCAGTGGCCGGACCTGAAACATTGGGATCGGGATAAGGCGTTCCGGTGCCCAGGAGGATCACCTGCGTTTGTGGGGTAGCTTCGCTCGTAACCTGCGCGGAGACCGACGCGACGGATAGCAGCAGAGCTATGCTAGGAATTACGAGCCGGATGAGACGCTGATGATTTGGCATTGTTCCCTCTGCTTATCGCGCCTTTAGCGCGGCGCCCTCCTTAACAGTCGGGCTACTGCCCCGTGGCACGAAGCCCTTGCAATTGAGCAAGCCTCAATCGACTGGAACGCAAGGCTAAACGAGCAACCTGCGCCGGGGCAGTAGCCCGACCGTCAGGGAGGGCTCCATCACCTTTTTTTCTGGCATTGATACGCCTTTCAAAGGACCTACCCGCTACCGCAGGTGGTACTGACTTCGCCTTGCCAACTGCCGTCCGCCCACTGCCCACTGCGTTCTACGGTTCGCTTAGCGCCAACTTGAACACCTGTTTGCGGGCAGCGACAAACAGTTCGTTCTTGTCGTTGAAGACCATTCCCGAAGCCACGCCATCCGGATGAAACACTGTCAGGTAACGGCCATTGCTATCAAACACCTGAATGCCCTTAAAGTCGCTGACGTAGACTCGGCCCTTCCCGTCAACAGCGACCGCGGAGGGTGCGCGAAACTGTCCCGGCTGGTCCCCGCTGTCACCAAAGCGCGTGATGTATTTTCCCTCTGGAGAAAATTTGAACACAGCATTGCTGAACGTGCCCAGCGCGTAGATATTTCCCAACCCGTCAATCGCGACGTGCATGTCTAACTCAGACTCATCGGTAACAGCACTGATAGCCGAACGAATTGTACGGGTTACCTGGCCGGAGGAATTAAAGCGCACGATGTCGTCGCGGTTCTTATACCAGGCGGCCACCAGGCTGCCGTCCGGAGCGATGGCAATGTCGTCAAAGCCCCAACCACCGGCGTAGCTGAGTTGACCCAGCAGCTTGCCGGTCGTGCCTTCATAGCGTGAAATCGCACCACTCTGCACAATGTATACGGTGCCATTTCGATCTGCGGCCATCCCCGTTAACGGCATTTTCGGATCGACCGTCCATTGGGTTATGAACTTGCCAGCCGCATCAAAGACCTGAACTCGGCCGCCGGAGTATTCACCTACATAGATCTTTCCCGCGGCGTCCACAGCTATGCTGCGCGCGTCCTTAAACATCCCCGGACCAATTCCCTCCGTGCCAAACTTGAGTGTTTCCGTGGCAAATGAATTCGGTTGAGTTTTTCCTCCCAGAGCTTTCGAACCAGGTCTGGTGGACGGCGCGCCAGCAGGAGGCGAACTGAGGCCGCGGAGCACTGGCACCATTATCCCACTCACTGCGATCACAATGATGATGGCGCCAATAACCGGAACCAGGACGATAACCAGTAGCCACTTCGTGGCCTTGCTGCCGGTATTTCGCAGATCGATGTTCACCTGCGAAATGATCTGGGCCGGGCGACCGCGCATTTCATCAGGCACTGAGAGGGTACTGTTGCAGTAGGGACAACGCGCCGTCGAGCTTGCGAGTGGTGAATTCGCTTCATAGTTAACGGGCGCGCCGCACTTTGGACAATCGAATGTTTTTTGCATCTATGAATCCACGATTCTTTTGGAGTGCAGTCACCTGTCACCGCTTGGCCTGGACGGCTTGACGCCTAATCTCTCAATAGTCTTCTAATCTTGGCCGCGACAGGTCGCGGCCGACCACAGCGGCGACGAGTCGCCGCACTCCAAAGAGTTGGCGCCACGCTTTCTGCTTTCACCATCCGTTGCGTTCGCGTAGTGAAGTGATCTGCGCGACATGATGTGGGCCGTGCCAGGCATAAAGCGCAACGTTTTTTTCCAGACTAACAATACCGAGCTCGGGGTGACGGAAGCTACGTTGGAAGTCCTGCTGCTTTAGCGAGCGCAGCAACCAGATCCAGCGACCATGGACGGCGTCAAGCAGATCAAGCGAGAGCGCTATCGGAGCCTGCCGCGCATCGTCCAGTTGTGCCCAACGGTCTTCGAAGTAAGGTTTGATAGTTGGTTCATCTTCGGTGAGGGCGAGCTTAAACCGGATGTAGGAATTTAGATGACTCTCAGGCACATGATGCACCACCTGGCGGACGGTCCAGCCTTCGGGTCGATAAGGAGTATCGAGTTGTTTTTCATCCAGGCCATTCACTGCTGCGCGCATGCGTGCCGGTGTCTCCTCAATTTTCGCAATGCAGGCGTCGCGCTCGACGTCACTAAGGGGTGCCGCAAACTTGAACTCGCCGATCGGGTAACGCAGATCCATTTTCGCCTCCGAGTTGTATCTGGTCAGTGGTTCAGCTTATGCTCGCCCGGCTATTCTATAAGCTGATCTTTAGCCGGGACAACATGACCGAAACAGCAGAGGTGGTAATTATCGGCAGTGGCATTGTCGGTTCGAGCGTGGCCTACCATCTCGCCGAGCAGGGCTGCAGCAACGTGCTGGTGATCGAACGCGAAGCGCACCAGGGCAAAGGTTCAACTGGAAAAAGTATGGGCGGTGTGCGAGCGCAGTTTTCCACGCCAGTCAACATTCAGATGTCGCGATACTCGATTGACTTCTTTTCGCGCTTCGACGAAGTGGTTGGTCACCCGGCAGATTATCGTGCGCATGGTTATCTCTTCTGCGCTACCAACGAGCGGCACTTCAACTATCTCAAAGCAAATCGTGAACGCCAGATCGCCCTCGGCGTGAACAATGTCGAACTAGTTACCCGCGAAGACATCGCGAAGTTTGTACCGCAACTGCGCGTTGACGACATCCTCGGTGGCACCTTTTGCCAAACGGACGGCTTTGTAGATCCACATAGCGTAATGATGGGCTTCATGACTAACGCCCGCGAACACGGCGTGCGGCTGTGGCTCGACACGCAAGTGACCGGCATTGAAGTTGACACTGGGACCGCGGGCGTCTCGCCCGCATCTGGTTCGGACATCCATCGCCGCATCACTGGCGTTACGACCTCTCGTGGTTTTGTTTCCACGCGAATAGTTGTTAACGCTGCCGGTCCGTGGGCTGCGGCGGTTGCTAAACTCGCAGGTGCTGAGTTGCCCGTCGAGCCGCTGCGTCGGCAACTGGTTCCCACTGAGCCGTTCGATGGTTTGCCGCAACGTTTTCCCATGGTGATAGATATGTCCACCGGCTTTCATTTCCGCCGCGAAGGCAAAGGAATTCTGCTGGCCTGGAACGATCCCGAAGAGACACCCGGCTTCAAAACTGATTTCGATCCTGGTTTCGTTGAGAAAATTCTTACGCGCGCCGCTGATCGCGTGCCTCGCTTGGCTGAGGCCGAAGTAAATCCACGCCGCGCCTGGGCGGGCCTGTATGAGATGACGCCCGATCACCACGCAATCATTGGCCCTGCTCCGGATGTTCGCGGTCTGTATTTTGTCAACGGCTTCAGCGGCCACGGCGTAATGCACTCTCCCGCCTCAGGCCGCATTACTGCCGACTTGATCCTCCACGGCGCCTCGAAACTGATCGATTCCACACAACTGAATGTCGACAGATTCGCAGCGGGGAGACTATTGGAGGAGACGGCGGTGCTTTGAGTCCCTCGCCGAATAAGTGTTCCGCACCTCATTCTCACCGATATTGACTCTCTTTAGATTCTCACTTATAAACCATCCGCACGCTCGGCTTGGCAATCATCACACTGGGTTAGTCTCACGAAACCTAAAAGGATCGAAAGCATGCCCTCAATTACGACTGAATCGATAGTCTTTGCCAACAATCGGACCGCGACGGCAGCCCTTCCGGATGCAGGTGCGCAGGCGCATGACATCATTTCAGCATTAGGGATCAAGGACCAGCGAGCGGTGCTCTTGCTAATCGGCGGTGCAAATAGCATCGAACCTGAATTGCAGCCGAAGCTTACTCAGTTGTTCGGTCGCGGCGTAGCGCGCGCCGCTGCAACACTTCAGGCTGTAGTCGTTGACGGCGGTACGCAAGCCGGCGTTATGGCAATGATGGGCCAGGGCGTCGCCGACCGCGGCTACAAGACTTCGTTAATTGGCGTGGCGCCGCTTGCCGTCGTTAAGTATCCCGGAAGCTCCGGTTCAGGCGAGATCGCGCTCGACCACAACCACTCACATTTTGTCCTCGTCGATGGCAAGACCTGGGGCGACGAAACCAGCATGCTTTTTAGATTAGTCGGCGAGTTGAAAAAGACGGTTCCGGCCGCAGTGTTAGTTGCCGGAGGAGGCGCGGTCTCAAGGAATGAAGCGCTACTCGCTGTTCGTCAAAATCTTTCATTGATCGTCGTCGAGGGTAGCGGCGGGTTGGCAGATGAGATCGCCACGGCCTGGAAGGACAGACCAAATCTGCCGGATGACCCGGTGATGGCGGAGATTATTGCCGACGGCACTGTGTTGCTCCACCTCTTAAGCAATCCGGTAAAGGGCATCGAACGCCTGATCGTCAGCGAGCTTGGCGGCGACAATGTGCTGATACAAGCGTGGGAACGTTTTGCAGACTACGACCTGAATGCGAATCTTCAACAAGAGCGCTTCCAGCGACTGCAGCTCGCAATCATTGTCATCGGCATAGCGGGCACTGCCCTTGCATTGATCAAGCAGGTCAATAATCCCGATGGCGTAATACTGACAACCTGGAAAGACTGGTGGTTTTACCGGCCCTGGACTGGAACTGGAAAACAACCACAATGGATCGGGTGGTGGCTGGCATATTACGTCCTGCTAATTCTCCCAATCGTAATCACGATACTCATCACTGCCGCAAATCGTTTTAAGCAAGGCAAGAAGTGGCTATTGCTGCGCTCCGGAGCCGAGGCGATAAAGCGCGAAATCTTTCGCTATCGCGCTAGAGCCGGTGATTACAAGGAAGTATTCACTAAGACTCCGGCACCAGTTCCGGCAGTGGGCACCACGCCGACGCCGCCAACTCCGGAGCAAGTCCTCGCGCAAAGGGTTGAGGATGTCACTCGGCGGGTGATGCAAACAGAAGTCAATTCCTCGTCGCTCATACCCTATGACAAGCGCCGCGGGTTTCCTCCGGACATGTATGCAGCCGACGGTGGTGACGATGGCTTTAGTGTGATGACTCCGGATCGTTACGTTCAGGTCCGGCTGGGGGACCAACTCCGCTACTACCGCAGGAAAGCCGTCAAGCATGAACGAAAACTGAAAGTTATCCAGTGGTCTATCTTTATAATTGGCGGAGTCGGAACGCTGCTGGCAGCAATCAACCGACAGGTTTGGATTGCCTTGACCACGGCTTTGGCAGCCGCTCTGACCACCTACCTGAGCTACGAGCAGACCGAGAGCACCTTGATGAAATATAACCAGGCCGCTACTGATCTGGACAACGTCAGGTCGTGGTGGACCGCGCTCCCCTCCGCGGAGCAAACGAAACAGGACAATGTTGACGTGTTGGTCGACCACACCGAACGAGTGCTCCAATCAGAGATGGACGGTTGGGTGCAGCAAATGCAGAACGCGCTTGCGGAACTGCGCAAGGGTCAGGAAAAAGCGCCCGAGAATGCGCAACCACCACCAGAGCCAGATCCGAACAAGCCGAAGGCGGAAGCTTCAAGCCTGGCCGCCGCCGCCGCCGAACAACCAGAGCCCGATGTTGAAACCCCATCTCCGGATGGCGAACAAACTCCAGCTGGTGAGCTTCCTGCGGAAGATGAACCTGCTCCGGAGGATGAACCGAATCCGGCAGACCCCAAGGGTGATTCGTCGGGCTGACCAGAAAAGTTTTGGTCTCGCTCACGGAGAGAATAAATTTAAAGTGGCCTCTTTCAAAAATATGAAAAACAATATCGCCTTAACTTTGTTTACCGGGCTGGTTGCACTCGCCCTCATCCCGTCTCCGCAAGCCATCGGCCGCCCCGCCGGCGATCCCGCAGTTCGCAAGTCGATGATAGTTTCCACCGACTGGCTCGCACAACATCTCAAAGATGATTCACTGGTATTGCTCCAGGTGGGCGAGAAAGATGAATACACCGCTGCCCATATCCCCGGGGCCCAATTTGTCTCGGTCGCCGACATCTCAACCCCGCGCGGTGAGGGACTCGCGCTTGAACTTCCAACCGTCAGCCAACTTAAAGCCACATTTGAAAAACTCGGAGTCGGCGACAAATCGCGCGTCGTAGTTTATTTCAGCAAGGACTGGGTGACCCCGACCGCCCGAGTATTCATGACGCTGGACTATCTGGGACTCGGTGACCGGACCTCCATCCTCGATGGCGGGTTGCCGGCCTGGCGCGCAGAAGGGCGCTTGCTTACAACCCAAGTGCGCAACCCGCGAGCTGGTAAACTAACGCCGCACCCAAATCCAAAACTTGTTGTCGACGCCGTCTGGGTCAATGCTCATTTGAATCAGCCGGGCGTGATGATTCTTGATGCGCGCGCGGCAAAGTTTTATACCGGGGAAGAAGTTGGTCGTATGCCACGCGGCGGGCACATTCCTGGCGCCAGGAGCATACCCTTTTCCAGTCTGGTGGGAGACTCAGACAATAAGTTCAAAAGCAGCGAGGCGTTGCGCCAACTCTTTAGCACCGCCGGAGTCAAGAAAGGCGACAGCATCACGACCTATTGCCACATCGGGCAACAAGCCAGCTTGCTTTACTTCGTCGCGCGCTACCTCGGCTACGAAGCGCATCTCTACGACGGATCGTTTGAAGACTGGAGCCACCGGCCGGAGTTGCCGGTTGAGAAATCACCTTGATGCCATTGCCAGCCGCTCGCTATTCCAATTTTGAGCTATGCCGGGCAGCTTATTAACGACCGTCTCTAACCAAAGTCGCTACCATTGCATCACAGAGTTTCCCTTCGCTCGCACGATCGAATGCGGCAAACATCGGGCCGGTGTTAACCTCCAGAAACACAAGCTCGCCCGTTTGCGGATTGGTCTTAAAGTCGGCCGCGGCAAAGTCCAGTCCAAGCCTGTCAAGCAGGCGACCGAGCGGCTCCGTTATTCCTATTGAAACCTCATCAACAGCTACTACGCGGCAGTCCTGCGTGGTTCGATAATCCAATTCATTGGAAACTACGTTGAACCCGAAGTATTGTCCGCCTATTGCGTAGACGCGTAACTCGGGCGGCACCAGCTCCTCCTGCACAATAGCCGGCGCGGCTGCGCGGCCCTGCTTCGTTTCGGTTTGCGACAGCACGTCGTCCAGTTGCTGACAATAACCGCCACCGTTGATTGGCTTAACCACTCTTTTGCGCGGCGGTTGGCGAGTCTTCAAATATGCGAGATCGTTAGTTACCAAAGTTTGGGGAATCTGCAAACCCGCAGCCTGCGCCAGGTGTAGCACAAGTGGTTTGTTAGTTGTGTGATTCAGACTGCAACGATTGAAGAGCGCGACCTCCGGGTGACTGGCCAACCAGCCAATGATTGCCGTATACCACGCAAGCGCTCGATATTGTGACGCCGGTTGGCCGTCCTGGAGCGCCGCAAATACGTCGTAACGAACAAAAGCGGCGCCACAGGCGAGCTGCAGCCCGTCTGCTGCTAACAGCCCTGATTCAAGATCCCAGCTAAGCGTCGGATCTGAATTTTTCCCAACTAGTAATTCACGAACCGGGACGTCGACTCGTCTTGCCGCTGCGACGAAGGCGGCGATGTTAGGATCAGCATCGCCGCCAAAGATTAGAAGTGGCGCATGAGCGATAACTTGTGTAGCCATAGCTCTCAAAAGTTACCGAAAGGATTTCCACCGCCATATCCACCGCCGCCGCCATATCCTTCTTCACCGACAGCCAGAGTGGTTGGGTCTTCCTCTCCAAACCTCAAGGTCGTATAAGGAGGATCTTCTTCACCCAATCTCTTGGTTGTGCCGCCTTCTTCCCCAAGCATTAACGTGGTCCAATCTTCCTCGCCTACCACCAAGGTCGTCGGGCTTTCTTCTCCCTTCGGAGTCGTCGTCGGTTCCTCTTCCCCGACGCGCAGGGTACTCGGCGGATGTTCTTCTCCGTACATTAACGTTGTGGGGTGTTCCTCGGCTAGCGGTAGAGTCGTTATGGGGGGGTCCTCTTCACCCACGCGGAACGTTGTTGGATTTTCTTCTCCTACGCGCAGAGTGCTTAATTTTTCCGTTCCGAAAGCAGCCAGCGATTCTTCTTCGCCGGTCGCCATCGTGGTTGGGCCACCTCCAGACTCCTCGCCAGTTGCCATGGTTGTTGGTCGTTCCGCCGCAAGTTGCCGATCCGCTTCGCCAGCGGCCATCACGTGACCGTGCAACCAGGTTTGAGTTGACTCCGGCGCTTTGAGGTCGGGCGTTTGCTCGACCTTTATGTTGTGCTCACCGTCGGCGTCAACAACTGTGACGGTCTTAACTGGCTGACTCGCGCCAAACATGACCCAGATAGCAAAAGGAGTTAGCACTTGAATAACAATGCCGCCGGGCGGCGTGTTACGCAGAATGAATTGTGGTGGATAGATCTCCAGCGGCGATTGCTCGAAATAGTTTGTGTAGCTCGGGGTTGGGTTCCAGCCTTCGGCGAAAATAACAACTGCTCCCGGCACTTGTTGGGCTCGATAAAACACTGGGCCAACTGTTCCGCCCGCTGTTGTCGATGAATTGTCTGTAGACATGATTTGAGGTCTCCTATGCGGAAATGAGTGAGGCAACGAAGGCGAGTGACGTTGCACTTCTCTCGAATTAGTTGTCAGACCGGAATCGGAGGATGCGCTTGTCGCAGGCTCAGAGGACCAGCCTACCTGATGAGGTAAAGAGGCGGATCTAATATCGCAGCTTCTTCTGCCTGTCAATGAAAACTTCGCCGGGAAATCACAAGCCACTGAAGGCTGAGACCTTCAACTTAGGTCGGCTTCGGCACTCCATACTGCCGCAGCCACTCGCCGATCGTGTCCATGATGGAGGCATAAATGTGTTCCGGTGGCCCCTGGGTCTTGGGAACCTTTAGCGAATGATCGCCGCCTGCAACGACGTAGAGAGTTGGGTTCATCCGATGCTTTTTGAATACTGCGCGCAGTTCGTCGGGAGAACCAAAAACATCGCGCGACCCTTGCACGAATAGCATTGGTGCTTTGATCTGCGGCAGGTGGGCATCACGAAGCTTGTCCGGCCGGCCCGGCGGGTGAAGTGGATAACCCAGGAAGACAAGAGCAGCAATGTCTTGCGTGAGTTCGGGCGTCGCCGCCACTTGCGAGGCGATGCGCCCGCCCATTGACTTGCCGCCGATGGCCAGTCGATTCCCTTTCAAGTTCTTCTCTTTTCGCGCTGCTTCGATAACTGCGACGTAACAGGACTCTAGTTTAGGTTTAGGATCGGGCACATGCCGTCCTTGTTCCATGTAAAGAAAGTTGAAGGTCAACACGTCGAAGCCAAGCTCGGCCAAACCACTCGCGAACAAGCGCATGAACGGATGTAATTGCGGCGCGCCGGCGCCGTGGCCAAGGATCACAGTCATGCCAGCGCGTTGCTTCCTGGGAGCCGCGTAGAGTAGTGCCGACACGCTGTTGGTTTCGCTAATTGCGATAGTCAGTTCTTCTGGCTCAATTGGCATGAGTCAAACTCCCAGCTTCACCGGCGTCCGTCGCGTTCTGAAACGTAGACGCGCGGCACACGGTCGCTTATTCCGCAGGTAACTTCATACGAGAGTGTTCCGGCCGTCTTTCCCAATTCCTCGGCTGATATCGAAAGCTCGGCGTCCTGGCCGATTAGGATCACCTGATCGTCCAGTTGCACGTCAGGCACGTTTGTCACATCGACGAGTGTAAGGTCCATGGAAATCCTGCCAATGACGGTGGCATAGGTGCCACGAATGATCGCCTGACCACGATTTGATAACGCTCGCATGTACCCATCGTCGTAGCCAATGGGAATCGTAGCGACGAGCGTTCTTCGTGACGCTTCAAACGTGCAGCCATAGCCGACTGTCTCTCCCTGAGGCACCCACTTAAGCAAAGTTATGCGCGAATGAAGTGACAACACTGGTCGCAATTTCACATCTCGATCCTGAGGCGCGAGAATGTCGCGCCAAAGACCGTAAAGCACGCCACCGGGTCGGACCATATTTCCTCGCGCCGTTGGTTGGCCAAAGACTGCCGCGGAATTCGCCAGGTGATGATAGGCAGGGGTGAAGCCATGTGCCTGAAAAGCAGCGACGGCATTTTCGAAGCGTTGCAGTTGGTCGCTGGTTAACGGCCCACACGACGGCTCATCAGCCGCGGCAAAGTGAGTCATCACTCCATCGACCCGAATGTTTTCAAACCTCTTCAGGGCAGCGGCAAAATCGGCAACCTCGTCAAAACGAATGCCAAGCCGACCCATGCCGGTATCAACTTTGACGTGTACATCGGCGACGATGCCGCGTTGCCACGCCGCGAGATTAAGGGCTTCAATCAGGTCAAGGCGGTAGACGACGGGGACAAGCTGATGCTGAAGGCAAGCACTGGCCTGTTCACCCCAAAATCCGGCGAGACAGAGAATAGGCTTCCCAATACCCGCCTGCCTCAGCTCAATTCCCTCTTCGGGCAGGGCCACGCCAAACCAATTCGCTCCGACTTGTTCAAGTTGCCGCGCACAGGCAACTGCGCCGTGGCCGTAAGCGTTGGCTTTAACGACAGCCATCACGCTTACGTCTGGCCCAACTTTTTCTTTGACGATTTGAAAATTAGCAGTGAGCGCGTCGAGATCGATCTCAGTCCAGGTAGGACGGCGATCAGCCATCGCAGCGCGGGCGGAATCGGAAAAGTTACCCATTATTGAAACTGGGCGTGCCAGCGGACCAGGCCGCCTTCCTTGTCGAGGAATTTGTGCAAGCCGGGAAGTTTGCGAATATCTGCCTTGACTGCAGCAGCATTGGCAGCCACCGGTTTGAGATCGAAGGCCTTCCCGGTTAAATGTCTGCTGATCTTTACAAGTTCGTTTTCCGGCATTCCCGTCATCACCTGTTCCAGGCCGGCAGTGATCTGATCCAACGTCCTGGCTTCCGGATGCTGGTCAACCCACTGTTGGAGTTTGGCGCCGGCCAAATAGGTTTGTCCGATCCATTTGCGATTTAGCACAACGTTGCCGGCCATCGCGTGCGCTTGTTGGAAGGTGCTGCGCCGGCCACTCGTGAACTGGATTGTTGGATGCTTGCTCAGCAGGATAGTAGCCGCGTTTTTGGCTACGGGCTCGAGGTTCATTTCTTCGATAGTCATGCCCTGGCTCCTTTGAGGATGGGTAAGGCTTATTCGCGGTAGAGATTATCAAACCGCATGCTGGAAGGAGTAAAGCGAAGTCTGACGGTGTCAGTGGGGCCGTTGCGCTGCTTGGCGACAATTATTTCGGCAACATTCTTTTCGTCATCAGGCATGCTTTCGCGTTCCTCTGGAGACTTGTAGACCTCAGGGCGATAAATGAAGGCCACCACGTCCGCGTCCTGTTCCAGGGCTCCTGACTCACGGAGGTCGGCAAGCTGCGGATGATGATCCGAACGCGATTCCGGAGCACGTGACAACTGCGAAAGCGCCACCAGCGGCACGTTCAGCTCCTTAGCAAGTCCTTTGAGTTCTCTGGAAATCTGTGACACTTCCTGCTGGCGCGATTCGGTTCGCTTGGCAGAGCCACTCATCAACTGGAGATAGTCTACAACGATCAGATCGAGTCGCTTTTGTTCGGCGAAAAGCCGGCGCGCTTTGGCGCGCATCTCCAGCACCGTGATGCCGGCCGTGTCATCGAGAAATATTCTGGCATCGGCAAGCGTGCCCAGTGACTTCGCGATCTGCGCCCATTCAGGCCGCGACAGAAACCCGTTGCGAAATCGCTGCGCGTCAATGTTGGCCTGCGAACAAAGCATGCGCATCACCAACGCTTCCTTCGACATCTCCAGCGAGAACATGCCCACCACGGCCCCCGGAACGTGAATGGCCGCGTTTTCTGCAAGCATCAGGGCGAAGCTGGTCTTACCCATCGAAGGTCGGGCCGCGACGATAATTAGATCCTGGCGTTGTAAGCCCGAAGTCAGTTTATCGATGTCGGCAAAGCCTGTGGTCAATCCGGTCAGGACAGAAGCGCGACCCTCCATCTCCTGGATTTTTTCCAGCAGTTGTTCGGCGATCGGCTTCACATGCACAAATCCCTGGCGAATGCGTTCATCAGCCAGTTCAAAAATGGCGTGCTCCGCATGATCGAGAATTAATTCAGGCTCGTCTTCCTGTTCGAGAGCTTCCTGCGTGATTTTGTTTGCGGCCCTGATCAACTGCCGCAACATTGATTTGCCACGAACAACCTTTGCGTAATGGGCAATGTTGGTTGAGTGTGGCAGACCATAGGTAAGGTTGGTGATGAAAGTGATTCCGCCGACCGATTCGAGCGCGCTTTCTTTTTTGAGTTCTTCGCCGATGAGAATGGGATTAAGCTCGCCACCGCGTTCGAACAGCGCCGTCATGGCGAGAAAAATGCGCCGGTGCGAAGGAACGTAAAAGTCCTCGGGCCGGAGCAGCTCGATTGCCTGGCTGATGAGACCATTATCTAGAATTATGCCGCCGAGAATTGCGCGTTCGGCTTCCGCGCTGTTTGGCAGCGAACGCTCGAGCGATTGCTCGCGAATGGGATCTGGACTGGCCATGTTGGTTAATGGAAAACAAACGACGCTGTAAGTTCACTCTGAAACTTACAGCGTCGAAACTATACTACAGTGGATTTCTGCTCGCACTCGCCGGAGCGTTTTAAGTTGAAGAATCGCCCAGATTGGAACTACTCTCCAACTTCTGCGGACTCTTCCTCTGCCGGCTCGACTTGTTTCGCAAGTTCGACTTCCTGCTCAGGCGTCAGATGACCAACAATCACTTCGCCTTCGGCAGACACTTTCACCTGCAAATCAACCGACACTTCACGATGCAGTCGGAGCGGCACGCTGAAGTCGCCCAGGCGCTTGATTGGTTCCCGCAAGTGGAGCCGATGCCGGTCGATTTCGTGGCCTTGCTCCTTCAGCGCTTCGGCGATATCCATCGAAGTTACTGAACCGTACAGGGCACCCTGTTCGCCAGACTTGCGCTTAAACTCCAGCACCAGCTTGCCGATTTGTTGTGCCTGTCCTTCAGCGACGGATCGTTCGCCCGCGGCTTTCTTAAGCAGCGCGGCCCGCTCGCCCTCGATCTGTTTGACGTTGCTGTTGGTCGCTTCCACGGCCAGCTTGCGCGGCAGCAAATAATTGCGCGCGTAGCCGGCTCGCACGCGAACGATCTCGCCGCGGGCTCCCAGATCGTCAACATCTTCACGTAAAAGTATTTTAGTGTGCGCCATCTTGGCTGCTCCTTTTTCTAAGTCCGTTCCCGGTTCCCGCGTTTAGTCAGTCGTATACGGCAGTAGCGCGATATTGCGGGCGCGCTTAATTGCCTCGGCAAGCATTCGCTGATGAATGGCACAGTTGCCGGATATGCGCCGGGGCAGAATCTTGCCGCGTTCCGGAATAAAATTCCCTAAAAATCTGGCATCTTTGAAATCAATGATATCTACCTTTTCAATGCAGAAACGGCAGATGCGGCGCCGGCGAAAGCGGCCGCGCGGGCCACCACGACCCTGCGAAGGACGACCGCGATCGTAATCATCGTCGTTGTTATAACGCCGCCCTCGGTCTTCATAGTTTGTCGACATAGTCACCTCTTAAAACAGTTAATCGTGAACAGTAAATGGTGAATGGAAACGTGAACCGCAACCCCCGCCATCAATAACCTGAACCTAAGACGGCTGCGCAGCAGTCGTCATATCCGTCAGGCTGCGTCTTCGTCGGCTTCCGCAGGCTCGGGACGGACAAACTCAGCGGGCGCTCCTCCGCGTCGTTGCTCATCCTTGCCAGACGGACGCTTCTCCGCCTTGCGGGCGCGCTTCGCTTTAAACTTCTCGGCGCGGCGGCGGTCTTCGTCAACCCGTACCGTGATATAGCGAATGATCCGATCATTGACGCGCATGCGGCGCTCGAGCTCGGCAATCTCACGACCGGATCCTTCAATTTCCAGCAGCCAGAAACTGCCCTCGGTTTTATGAAGAATCTCATAAGCCAATTGCCGCTTGCCCATGCTTTCGGATTTGGTAATGGTGCCGCCCTGGTCGGTGACAATTTGCTTGAAACTGTCCGTCAGGCGCGTGACTTCATCGTCGTCCGCGGTTGGGTCAACAATAAACACCACTTCGTATTGTCTGTGCGTTTCCAAAATCAATCTCCTTCTAAAAATCGACCGAGGACGGACTACGGCAGACGGTCAGGAGCAAGTCCCCTTGGTCATCGGTCCGCGGTCTTCGGTCGGCCTTACCTGTTGTATTCCGTCATTGCTTGCAAAACCCCATCTCGCAGGATAGTTCGCAGCGCTGCAACGCCTCTTTCCAAAGTCTCCGCAACTATTGGCCTGCCGGCGACTGGAAACGAGTCAAGTACAAACCTCTTCGCATCCGAGATCGGGTGCTCCGGCTGAATGCCGATTCGCAGCCTGGTAAACTCATCCGTGCCGGTCGATCCAATAATCGACTTCAGGCCATTGTGGCCCCCCGCCGAACCCCTCGCTCGAATACGAATCTTTCCTACCGGTAACGCCAAATCATCCGAGATCACAATCAGGTTCGCACCCGGATCTGGCAGCTTGTGTTTCGCTAGTAAACAAGCAACCGCTTCTCCGCTGAGGTTCATGTAGGTCTGCGGCTGCACGAGCTTGACTGCACAACCCTCAATCTCACCGCGCCCAACGACCGACTGGCACTCACGTCGCTTAACTTCTATTCCGGCGTCGGCGGCCAACTTGTCAATCAACAGGAATCCAAGATTGTGGCGTGACCACTGATACTCTTTTCCCGGATTACCCAGCCCAACGATTAGAACCATTGCCAATTGCCAACTTCCGATTGCCAATTCCCGTCAATGCAAGACTCATCGCTTTTGCAATCGGCAATCGGCAATTGCAAATCGGCAATGTCTTATTCCTTCTTGCCCTTGTCGGCGTCGCCGCCTTCCTCATCTTCCTTCTTGCCCTTGCCGATAACTTCCGGCTCAGCAGCTCCCTCAACCTCGGCAGCAGGCGCCGCAACCGGCTCTTCCTTAACGATACCGACGGTTGCAATCACCGCATCCGGCGCGTTCAAAATTTCAATACCCTCGGTAACTGGTATATCGGAGACGTGTAGCGCGTCATGAACACCGAGACCAGAAACATCGACGTTAATGACATCAGGAATCTCACGCGGTTCGCAACGAATCTCAATTTCACGAATAATCTGTTCGAGCACACCCTGCTCTTCACGTACGCCAACCGGCTCGCCAACCAGGTGCAAAGGAACCGTAACTTCAATCTTCTGGCCCTTCACCAGGCGAGTGAGATCCGCGTGCATCAAGCGTCCGCGAATCGGGTCGACCTGCCGCTCGTGAAACATCACTTCGCTGGCACCGACGCCCTCGATATCGATAGTGAAGATCGTGTTACGCCCTGACTCCGAACGCAGAATCGCCGCCAGCTCGCGAATCGGCGCCAGCGCGGCTACGCTGCCGCCTTCGCCACCATAGATGGAAATGGGAACCATGCCGGCGACGCGCGCACGCCGCGCATCGTTCTTACCGCGACCTTCTCGCTTGGTGGCGCGGACTGTGATTTCTTTCTGTTCTGCCATGACTGCTCCTCTTTACAAAACTTCAGCGATTGGTTTTAAGATTTACAATCTGAGATCTCAATTGGCCAGACTGATAACGAAAACTCACGTTATAGCCAGGCAATTAAGATCTGAGATCTCAAATCTCAGAACCAATCGCTGATGGACTTCCATTTAAGCCATCAGTGTTTGCCCTTCGCTTAAACGAAGAGCGAGGAAACGCTGGTTTCCTCATGGATCGACTTGATCGCTTTCGCCAGAAGCGGCGCGATACTAAGTACTTTTATCTTTTCAAACTTGCACGCGTTATCGCGTAGCGGAATCGTATTCGTAATCATTATCTGCTCGATTTCCGATTGATCGAGCTGCTGCACTGCGTGTCCCGATAACACTGCGTGCGTGAAGCACGCATGAATGCTGGCGGCGCCTGCACTCTTTAAAGCCTTGGCCACCTTTGTCAACGAACCACCAGTATCGCACATATCGTCGACAATCAAACAACTGCGACCGCGAACATCGCCAACAACGTTCATTACTTCAGCAACATTCGCCTTTTCGCGCCGCTTATCGCACAGAGCCAACTCGGCATCCAGCCGTTTCGCATAAGCACGCGCTCTTTCCGCACCACCTGTGTCAGGGGCGACGACCGTCAAGTTTGGCAGTGGATTCTCCTGATAATAGCCAATCATGACCGGCGCCGAGTAAAGGTGATCAACCGGAATATCAAAGAACCCCTGAATCTGCGCGGCGTGCAGGTCAATGGTCAGCAAGCGATCAGCGCCGGCGACCGTAATCAGGTTAGCCACCAGCCTTGCAGAAATCGGTACCCGAGGCCGGTCTTTCTTGTCGGAACGACCGTAACCGTAATACGGAATAACGGCGGTAATGCGCTCGGCTGACGATCGACGAAACGCGTCGAGCATGATGAGCAATTCCATCAAATGCTCGTCGGTGGGCGGGCAGGTCGGTTGAACAATAAAGACGTCCCCGCCGCGCACGTTCTCATCAATCTGAAAATTAAACTCGCCATCCGAAAAACGTTCCGTAATGGCGCGTCCCATGTCGCAACCCAGATGACGGGCAATCTCTTCCGCCAATTTCGGATTCGCGTTTCCCGAAAAAACCTTTATTCCGCCAGTTGTGCCCATAAGAAGTTACGAGTTTCGGGTTTCGAGTTTCAAGTTCTTCTGTTCTGACTCGAAACTTGAAACTCGGAACTCGAAACTATGTTGGCTGGGGCGGGAGGATTCGAACCTACGAATGCCGGTTCCAAAGACCGGTGCCTTACCACTTGGCTACGCCCCAATTTCAGATCTCAGAGTTGAAAGAGCGTAAGAACGAAATAACTCGCGAACCGAGTGCGCCGAAGTATTCATTCCGCGACACTGTAACACAAGGAAAGATGCGCCAGCCCGTCTCCAGTTTGATTTCACGTGCGGCGCGTAGCTGATCTTCCCGGCCGGCAAAGATACCAAATACACTCGAACCACTTCCAGCCAATAATGCGCCTAGAGCACCAGCCTGAAGTAGGTTTTCTTTAGTTCGTCTAATCTCAGGCTCAATATCAAAGATCACAGACTCAAAATCATTCTTCAGAGAGTCTTTCGGAGGCCACGGTTGCGAATCGCTCTTTTTTGCCTCGTTTTGCGAACTAGAAAGAATAGGGTCACTCCCGAATGTTGTCAAGGCACTGGAACTGAAGGCCGCATACGCTTCAGCCGTTGAAACACTGGCGTTTGGCACGATCACGACGAGATACCGAGGGCTCTGACGGGTGTTCCCTGATAGCGCAGAAACTGTGGTCCCGGTCCCTGTCGCCGAAGCGCAGCCACCCAACAGGAAAAATGGCACGTCAGCTCCCAATGACGCTGCAATCTCACGTAATTCCACGGCCGGCGCATTCACCTTCCACAAATGCGCCAACGCCAGCAACGAAATCGCAGCGTTTGAAGAAGCTCCACCGAGGCCAGCTTTTGCCGGAATCTTTTTTTCCAAACGGACGCGCACGCCCTGCGCAACTTTGTAACGCGCCTGCAAGGCCAGGGCGGCACGGACGATCAGGTTTTGATCATCGGTCGGGATACCGGGTTCCTCGCAGGAAAGTGAGATGTTTCCGTAGTTGTCGATATCAAAATGAATCTCGTCGTGAAGTGAGATTGTTTGCAGGAGCGTGCTTACTTCGTGATACCCGTCCGGACGTCTGCCCAGAATCTGCAGACTCCAGTTGATCTTGGCAAATGAAGGAAGACTGAAGGAGGTTTGATTCACTTTTGGGGCCGGACATTTCAAAGTGCCTGGCCGCCACCATCAAGTGATGCTGCGCGCCTAGCGAGCTATGAAAACCTGAGTCAAATAAGTGCTGCCATCAGCGGCTACGTAGCTACCAATCGCTGACGCCTGGAAGCCGCCAAAAAGAATATTTGCGCGATGCCCGGATGAAATCATCCATCTCTCGACCGCGAAACTGCCGGGATCATCGTAGCCCTTATTATACGCAATGTTTTCCCCAATTACTCGGAAGTGGAGAATGCCGTTCTCGTGAGCGCGATCTTTCAACTGCAAACCTTCCGGAGTTTCGTGTGATAGGAACCCGAGCAACGCCATACGTTCTGAGTGCGCCCTGGCCATTCGGCAAAGTTCCGGGTCCCACGAAAGCGGCGCCAATCCATTCTCGACGCGAGCGGTATTTGTCTGTTCAAACGCACGCCGTTCAATCGCGGTGGCATCGTCAAACGCGAGTGTGCTTGCAGCGTAGGGCGACGTTTCAACGCGGCGTGGCCGTGAATAACCAGTATCGGCCGCTGGACGAGACAGCAGTCGCGCAACCGGAAGCGGCTGTAGGTTTTGCGCCCGCGCATTTTGGCAAATGCCAAAGGACGCCAGCAAGAAGATGGCGAAAGGGATTGCGCGAGTAAATTTGAATAAACAAGTAGTGGGGGTATTCAGGTTTTCGGTAGTCATCGAAGGGTATCCCCAAGCACGTCGGCTGGTCGACAGCGATGCGCTAAAGAGAAAGGCCGAGAGGTAGGCTGTTTAGGAATTGAACTTTGCCGGGGCAGGCAAAGTCAGAAACGACAACCCAGACTACCAAACGGATCAACTCAGATCAACACTTTTCTGAAGCGAGGAAATCAGGCGGAGAGGTAAACTAATTCTTGATTTGCGACGGATTGTCGGAGTTTTCGTCCAGGGAATATCGCTTGACGGCCTGCTCCCATGAGGTGCGAACGGGGTAGCCATAGAGGAGAACCGCTGCCGCGACAACGCCGGCCTGGTAAGTATAAAGGGGCGCTCCCGACATAAGAGTAGAAGTAAATCCTATTAGGGCCACCGCTGCTCCGATCAGAGCTACGAGCAGCGTTGTCTTTTGCAGAGTAGCGATCAGCCCGGAGGCGCCCTGAAGTGCTGCAATATCCTGCAAACGCATCTTGGCAAATCTTGTACGTCGCAACGCAATGGCGCCCAAGCCAAAGATCAGGATGCTAATCCGCACTCCCATATCAAGTGAAGCATTGCTTCGTTGCACCAGAAACCTCTGACTTACAAAAGCGAGTACGCACAATAGAACGACGGCAACTAACAGCGACAAGACTGTCGTCACTGTTGCTTTATGTTGGCGCTGCAATTCGGCCTGCACGTTTGCCGGTAAGGCATTTGAAGTTACCATTGTTTGGATTCCCCGCTCCATCATCCGCCAACCCGCAACGCTGAGCAAGACAAAAGATCAAACTTGAGAAAAAGAAAAGGCCCGTCGTGAGATTTCACAACGGGCCAGGTATGTCAGCAACTGAATTTGACTTAAGGTTTTAGTGGCGCCGGACTTGCCGGTGTCATCGGCGGTCGTTGAACTGGACTCTGCGCCGGCGGTCGGGGACTTGGACTCGGGGTCGCCTGGCGGGTATTGCGCTGCACGGGCGCCTGTGGAGTTACATTTGTTGGCAGTGTCCCATTGTATTTGAGGGCCTCATCGATCAAGTCCTCGTGACCCTCTTTCTTGTCCTTACTGATGAGGATCCCATCGGAGTTAAACGTTACGTCCGCTCTTCCCAACACCTCTTTCATGAGATTTCCCATGAAACCCACACGCTCGGGAGGGGCCAGGTTCCGGCGCGCCGGATCGGGTTCCGGAATAGGCACGCCGATAATGCTCAGCTGCTCTTTAGCTTTTTCGGCAAAGTCGCTGTTAGGAAAATTACGCAGCAGATCCTGATAATACTTGGCTGCCTCATCCGGCTCTTCTTCCTGCTGGTAGGTGTAGGCTAATTTGAACAGCACTGCATCTCGCAGTGAGAAGTTTGGATACTTATCAATTACTTCCTTATAGCGAGACTGAGCTCCCTTGAGGCCGCCCTTGTTGCCTTTGTAACGGTCTCCGTAAAAGTCTCCGATCTGATAACTGTGCATTGCCAAACTCTCCTGCGTCTCACGCAGGCGGTCTTCCACGATCGGCCGGAGACTGGTTTGGGGAAACTGCTGTAGCAGCGCTTTAAGGCGCTGTTCTGCTTTGCGCGCGTGAGTGATATCCCGGTTCGAAAGGCCCATCTGTCTCATCTCAGACTCGGCGACTTTCAACATCGCATCGTCCGCGAGGGGATCGGTGGGGAAGAACGTTAGCCAGTCTAAATAGGCCTGGGCTGCCTGAACCAAAGACGCAGTTGTTCCCTCGAGATAGAAGGAGTCAGCAATCGCCAGCTTTGCAAGTGGTAAAAAAGCTGAGTCGGGATAAGTGTTTATGATCGTAGAAAACAAGAGACGGCCCGTTTCATGACTTCCTTTACGCACTTCTTTTGCTGCTTCTTCAAACAGCACTCGATCTCTGCCAGGGGCAACCGTGCTCGTCAACTCCTCAATTTTGTCATCGCCGCCGCCGCCAAGCAGGCCAAAGAGACGGCCCTTCTTCTTTTTCCTCCCGGGCGCGTTGCTCGTCGTAGCTGTGCTCGTCCGCGCGCTCGCAGTTGACTGCAACCCTGCCTGCACCCGAGTGTTGAGGTCTACGACCGAAGCTTCCAGTCGGTCGAGTGTAGTCGGGTCGTAGCGCTCCGCACGCTCCTGCTTGGCGCGGAGATCACTGACCTCCACCACTAACGACCCAACTTCCTTCTCCAAACCGCGGAGCCGCTCGCGCGGATCATCAGGGTTTTTCTTTTCGCTTTCGCTTTGTGGCGCCATTGCTGAGATGGCGCTGCTAAGAGTGCGGCGCATGCCGTCTAGTTTTGAACGCATCACATCCATGCGTTGCAGCGGCGCCAGCTCGCTCGCACCACCCTGCTGGGCCAGCGCCGTAGCCGCCAGGCACACAACCAGCGCGGCACAAATGACTAAATAAGCAGAAGAGCGAGAATGCATATCTAAAACCTCCAAGACATCTCTGACTAATACTAGGTAGCGCTGCTTACCTGAACGCCCTGGCCGGTCGCCTCGCGCAGTGCTTGCACGGCTGCCGCCGAATCGGCTGCGCCAAAAATCGCCGAACCTGCCACGATAATCTCTGCGCCCGCGGCCACTACAGACGCTATGTTGTCCAAATCGATGCCGCCGTCAATTTCGATACGCGTATCAAGGCCGCGTTCTTCGATCATTTGCCTGATTCGCCGCACCTTATCGACCGACGTGGCGATGAACTTCTGGCCCCCGAATCCAGGATTGACGGACATCACCAACACGTAATCGGCAAATGGCAATGCTTCACTGAGGCTTTCAATTGGCGTCGCCGGGTTAAGCACTATTCCGGCTTGAGCACCTGCCGCCTTGATTGCCGACAGAGTTCGATGCAGATGAGCGTCGGCTTCAACGTGCACTGAAACCATTCTGGCTCCAGCCTCGACAAACTGTTGCGCGTATCTTCCCGGCTCGGAAATCATCAGATGCGCATCTATTGGGATTTCGGTAGCTCGAGCCAGGGACTTCACCACCGGCAAGCCGACCGTCAGATTGGGCACGAAATGCCCATCCATCACATCCACGTGCAGGATAGTTGCTCCACCGCGCTCAACAGCCCTGATTTCCTCGCCTAAACGTGAAAAGTCAGCTGACAAAATCGAGGGAGCTATATCAATTGTCCTGCCGTTTGTCATTCAAGTGACAGCCTACCGTTTAGCCGTATTAACGATTAGGGTTAGTTGGTCTGGGCGTCGGTGCCGGCCTGGCAACCGGTGGCCGCACATTTTCATTCGGGGTGACACCCCGGTTTGCATTGCCATTAATAGTCGCCGGTCCATTCGCGTTCGTATTCCTGTTAACGCTATTTGAGTTTCTGTTTGTCGTCGTCAAACGATTGGCGTTGCGATTCGCGTTACTGTTGTTGGTGTTATCGTTTGCGTTCTTGTTTGTGTTTCGGTTGTGCTTCGGTTTGTTTTCGTTTGCAGAACCAGCCGCGCTTGTATTTTGATTTGCAGGCTTCTCTTCGGGAGTTTTTTCCGGAGCTACCACGTCGGGAGCCTCTCCTTCTTTTGCGGGCCGGCTAAGATCCATGGCCACGGTCTGGCCGGCCTTAACAACCTCGCCACCTTTCGGCACTTGGAACACAACCAGGTCGGCCTTCATCTCACCAGTAGGCCGGTATTTGCGAACCCGAAAGTTTAGGCCCGCATCGCCCAACACGCGTTCCGCTTCAAACCGATCTTTTCCGACGACATCAGGCACCTTTACTTCCGGACTGCGGAGAGACAAGTACACCGTTGTGCCCAGGCCAAACACAAAAACAATCGCTATCGCGATTACGGTGACAACCCTGCGAACTGTTGAGAGTAGCCCTCTCGCCGTATTCAAGTCGCTAACCTCGTACAACGAAACTACTATTTCGCCCTAAAACCAAGCTGCGAAGTCTAACATCGGCAACAGCGGCTCGCAAACCAATGAATTTCGCAGTTAAGTAGTTGTCAGGTCCTCCGTTCAAGCACAGAAATGAAGAAACCATCGCTGCCTTCGCGATGTGGCCACGTTCGTACCGCACCGCCTGAGGTTTGCAGTCCGCCTTCCAGCGATAATGCAACGGCACTGAAGCTCCGGTTGTTTTCAAGGAACGATTGCACCACTGCTTCATTCTCTTCGGGTTCAACCGAACAAGTCGAATAGATCAGGCGACCTCCCGGTTTGACTCCGACTGCCGCATGGGAAAGAAGTTGCGTCTGGCGCCCGGCCAAATCCTGTATGTCAGCGGGTGAGATGCGCCAACGGATTTCGGGGTTGCGCCTCAGCGTGCCGGTGCCGGAGCACGGAGCGTCAACTAATACGCGATCAAACGATCCCTCCGCCAACGGCAGCGGGCGTAAACCGTCCAGCGCCACTGCCTGAATGCTTCTCAATCCCTGCAATTGGGCCGATGAAATTATCGTTCGCAGGCGGTGCTCATACAGATCTGAGGCAATTAATAGGGCGGAATCTCCGCTCCGGTCGGCAATCTGAGTAGACTTGCTTCCAGGTGCGGCGCACAAATCCAGCACGCGCTCTCCAGGTTGAGCATCGAGCAATACTGCAACCAACTGCGACGCCTCGTCCTGAAGATAGACATCACCTGCGGCAGCGAGTTCACCCAATAAACGCCCCGCCCCGCTGATGCGCCACGCACCCCGGGCGAGTTTTGAAGGGACCAGCTCCGCCCCCGCTGCTCGCAAGCGCTCGCATGGATCCACCTTGGGGGCGCGAGTGCTTACAACTCGAAACGCGATCGGCGCGGGTAAGTTATTCGCTCGCGCAAACGCTTCAGCTTCTTCGGCACCCAACGCTTCGCACCATCGTTTCAGCAACCACTCCGGGTGCGAGGTAGCCACGGACAATCGTTCAATTGGATCATCAATACCCCTGCTGGGATCTACGTCCGGCTCGCGCGTTGCGCGTCGCAGCACCGCATTAACGAGACTGCCCGCCGAGCGCAGTCGGGCGTGATGAATTAGATTAACTGACTCATTGACCGCGGCCGAGGCCGGGACTCGCGACAGGAAACGCAATTGATAGAGACCTAACCTGAGCACCAGCCGAACCGAGTCGTCGAGCTCAGCAACTTTGCGTTTCGCGTAAAGTTCAGTGAGCCGATCAAGCCAAAGCTGACGGCGCAGCACGCCCATTACGAGTTCATGACAGAGCGCTCGATCAGCCGGCTTTAGTTCGTTTTCTATGGTGGCGAGAACAGCTGAAGCGTAAGCGCCTTCCTGAACGCGGCGCAAAACTTCAAAGGCAGCCAGCCGAGCCGGCGAGACAGAATTAGACTTTACCAAAACAATCGCCAACCTTCAGATGAGTTCCATTGAGGAAATCGCGAACACCCATGCGGCGCTTGGCTTCGGGTTGCACTTCAATCAGCCGGAGTGCTGTCTGATCACCACACTTCACAATGAGATCATCGCCATGCGCAACCAACACTTCCCCTTCGCGCGAGTCAGACGAAGCAGTTTCTGTGACGTTCGCCTTCCATATTATTACGCGGTGCGAATTGTGGTAGGTGTAAGCGTTGGGCCACGGTTGAAACCCACGCACGCAGCGGGCGGTGGTTGCCGCGTCTCGCGACCAGTTGATTAGTCCATCTTGTTTTCTTAGTATTGGTGCAAAGGTGGCCGCCTGATTGTGTTGCGGACGCGGCGTGAGCACGTTGAGTTGGGCCAGCGTTTCGCTCAACAAGTCGGCGCCGACGAGCGCAAGGCGCTGCATCAATTCGGGTGCGGTCTCGGTTTCGCCGATCAGCGTTTCGCGCTGCTGTAGAATTGGACCCGAATCGAGTTCTTCTTCGATGAACATTGTCGTGACGCCCGTTTTGGCTTCTCCGCTTACGATGGCCCAATTTGCCGGCGCCGCTCCCCGATAAAGGGGTAAGAGAGAGAAGTGTACGTTGATACAACCTCTTTGTGGCGCGCGCAGAAACTCCAGCGGCAGAATCCGGCCGTAGGCTACAACCACAACTACATCGGCGTTGTGCGACTTAAATAGTTCCTGCGCTTGGGAAGTCTTGATTTTCTGAGGTTGCTCCACTCTCAGGCCATGTTCGAGAGCGAACTCTTTGATCGGCGACGAATGTATTTTCTCGCCACGTCCGGCGGGCTTATCAGGTTGGGTCCACACGGCAACGATCTCATGACCATCCTGCAACAGCCGCTGCAGCGACGGCACCGCAGCTTCAGGCGTACCCATGAAAACAATGCGCATGATGACTCGCTGATACGCGACGAGCGGGGGCAAGCCCACCTTCCCAACCTGAGAGGTCTTCCTGCTTCAGGGTTCAAGCGACAGTCTGATTAGCTCAGGGTCGGGAAGGCTGGCTTGCCACCGCCCTTAGTTATTCAGATCGCTGCTCTTTTTTCTACTGCAGCTGCTGCCCCAACCTTCTGAGCAGACACCTTCGCCTGCATAAAAAGCAGGAGGTAATCGCGCCCACCTGCTTTCGAATCGGTACCCGACATATTGAAACCGCCAAAAGGATGAACCCCGACAAGCGCTCCGGTGCATTTGCGATTGAGGTAGAGATTACCAACATGAAACTCGCGGCGCGCGCGCTCGAGCTTCGCTTCATCAGCACTATAAACTGCGCCGGTCAAACCAAATTGGGTGTCGTTGGCAATTCTTAGCGCGTCGTCGTAGTCCTCAGCCTTGATTACTGCCAGCACGGGTCCGAATATTTCTTCCTGCTCAATCGTGGCGCCGGCTTTCACGTCGGCGATCACAGTTGGCTCGATGAAGAAACCCTGTTCGCCATCGGAACCACCCCCTGTCAATACCCGGCCGCCTTCACTCTTACCTTTCTCGATGTAGGAGTTGATCGTCTTAAAAGCCTTTTCGTTGATGACCGCACTCATATTGGTGGCGCCATCATGCGGATCGCCCATTTTGATTTTGTCAGTTCGTTCCGCAATCTTCTCCAACATCTGATCGTAGACTCGCGCATCGATAATCGCGCGCGAACACGCAGAACACTTCTGTCCCTGGAAACCAAAAGCAGCTTGCACCACCCCGGTTGCCGCATCGTCGAGGTTGGCGTCAGCGGCAACGATGATCGCGTCCTTGCCACCCATCTCGGCAACCACCCGCTTGATCCAGATTTGCCCGCCATGGACCTTCGCCGCGCGTTCGTTGATTCGCAGTCCAACTTCTTTCGAGCCGGTGAACGCAATAAAACGCGTCTTCGGATGATCAACAATTACGTCGCCCACTTCGGCTCCCGATCCGGTCATAAAATTGACCACGCCGGCCGGCAAACCTGCCTCTTCAAGAATTTCAAAAAACTTGTAAGCGATCGTCGGTGCATCTGATGATGGTTTCAGAACAACTGTGTTGCCGGTAACAAAAGCAGCGCTGGTCATACCCGCCATGATCGCCAGCGGAAAATTCCAGGGCGGAATCACGGCCACGACACCCAGGGGAATGTAGTTGAGTTTATTTTCTTCACCGGAAACTTTCACCAACGGTTGGTCGCCCGCATAGCGCAACATCTCACGGCCATAAAACTCCAGGAAATCAATGGCCTCGGCGGTATCACCGTCAGCCTCGGCCCACGTCTTCGCGACCTCATTAACCATCCAGGCCGATAGCTCATGTTTCCGCTCGCGCAGAATTGCGGCAACGCGAAACAGGAAATCAGCGCGCTCAGTCGCCGCTGTGTTCTTCCAGGTTTGAAAGGCAGTGGCGGCCGACTCGACGGCCTGATTTGCCAACTCTTTGGTGGCCTTCTGAAAGCGTCCAACCAGCTGACTGCGATTAGCGGGATTGATGCTGTCGAATTTGGCGTCGGTGTTGATACGTTCGCCGCCAATCACGAGTGGGTATTCGCGGCCCAACTCACTCTGCACTTTCGCGAGGGCGGCGCGCATCGCCTGCGCGTTCTCTTCCTTGCTGAAATCAGTAAACGGTTCGTTACGAAATTCGGTTGACATAGATCACTCCAATAAAGTTTTTCCAGATATTAACACAGGGAATCGACAGGAGCAGACGGCAGGAGCAGGGGGCAGAAAGCAAAAGACAAAAAGAGCACCCAGGGTCCACCCCAAGTGCTCGCCTCCCGCTCCTGCCTCCTGCCGTCTGCCTCCTGCTCTTTCAGCTCCACTTCCCTGCCTTCTGCAGTTTCTTGATTTTGCGCTTGACGAGTTCGCGCTTGAGTACGCTCATCTTGTCAAGAAAGACGATGCCATCGCAGTGATCAGTTTCGTGCAACATGCAACGCGCGGTCAGTTCGGTTTCGTCAAGTTCGAACTCGTTGCCGTTAATGTCGTGCGCACGAACGATAGCTCGCAGGCTGCGCTCAACCGGCGTAAAAATTCCGGGAAACGAGAGACAGCCTTCTTCGCCATTCTGCTCCCCTTCAACGTGGATCACTTCCGGATTGATCATCACCACGCGCTGCTCCGGATCCTTGCCGGCCGAACAGTCCATCACAAACAGTCGCTTCGAGACACCGACCTGCACCGCAGCCAGACCCACACCGGGCGCGGAGTACATCGTTTCAAACATGTCGCTGACAAGTTTCTTGAGGCCATCGCCGAAATCCGTGACCGGATCACCCGGTGTGTCGAGTATCGGGTTAGGCCACGTTACTATTTCCATCAATGCCATTGATTTACTTTTGGTCCTTCACCTGCTTGTCGATCTTTGATTAGCGCTGCATAGCCTGCCATCAATGCGACCACGTGGCGATGTCAGGGCAGATAGGAATGTCTGTCCTACTAATACCCACGCAACTGCTCGCGATACCCTTCAAAGTTGCGCTTCATCTCTCCCAAACTGTCGCCACCAAACTTCTCGCGCAGCGCCCCGGCCAAGACAAGCGCCATCATCGCTTCGCCAATCACACCCGCTGCGGGCACAGCGGTGATGTCTGAACGTTCAAATGCCGCCATCTCTTCCTGCTTCGTATCGATATCCACCGAGCGCAACGGCTTTCGAAGCGTTGAGAGCGGTTTGAGGTGTCCGCGGATGCGAATCTCTTCGCCGTTGGTCACTCCACCTTCAAGACCCCCCGCGCGATTTGTCGCGCGTATGAACTCACTCGTCTCGTTGTTATAGGCAATCTCATCGTGAACTTCTGAACCCGGCAAAGCACTAGCTTCACTGCCCGCTCCAATCGAAACGGCTTTTACAGCCGGGATTGACATGACGGCCTGCGCCAGTCGGCCGTCGAGTTTCAAATCCCAGGCCGTATGCGAACCAAGTCCGGGAATAACACCGCGAGCAACCACCTCAAAGATGCCGCCCAAGGTGTCGCCTGCCTCGCGCTTCGCATCAATCAATTCGATCATCTGCTGTTGCAACTGCACATCTGCGCAATGCAAAGGTGCGTCGTCGGGAATCGCGGCAAGTTCCTCCCACGAGAGTTGCAACGGCTTGTCAGGAATCCCGCCAAGTTGGATAACGTGACTGCGGATCTCGGCGCCAAACGCTCCCAACAGCTGTTTCGCCAGCGCGCCACACGCAACCCGCGCCGCGGTTTCGCGCGCGGAAGCACGCTCAAGAATGTTCCGCAGATCGCGCGAATCGTATTTCTGTCCCCCGGCCAGGTCGGCATGACCGGGACGCGGCCGCTTCAAGCGCCGCGATTTTTCCGGTGCCATCTCGCGAGGTTCCGCGGCCATCACCTCGGTCCAGTTAGCCCAGTCTTTGTTCTCAATCATTAGGGCGATGGGCGAGCCGAGTGTTAGTCCATGGCGAACACCACTGAGTATGTCAGCCTGGTCCTGCTCAATCTTCATGCGACCGCCGCGACCGTAGCCCCACTGTCGTCGCTGCAGTTCGTAGTTGACTTGGGCGAGATCGACCGGGACGCCGGCGGGCAGGCCTTCAACAATCGCGACCAGCGCGCGACCGTGTGATTCTCCGGCTGTGGTGAAACGAAACATAAGAAGGTGAATCGTAAATGGTAAAGAGTGAATGGTAAAGGCGGCGAGTTTAGGTGCTAGTACAGTTTGGTTCTTGAGTTCTCATTCACACCGCGGCTTTAGCCCGGTGGTCGGCGGCGCCTTCTGGTTACAGTAAACGGTTTTAACGGTTTAGTTGTAACCTGGCAGAAAAACCGTTGAAGCGGTTTTCCACTGTTACGATCCATTCTGATCACCGGGCTGAAGCCGCGGTGTGAATGAAAGGCCAAATTCGTCAGGGAACTGAGTTAGCTTTAAGATAGAAGATCTTCAGAAAACATATTTCCACGCCCAAGAATGCCGGCTGGATCAAATGCTCGCTTGAGCGCCGCCATTTCTCGCAGATGCTCTTCGCTGTAAAACAGTCGCAGGTAATCGCGTTTCAGTTTTCCGACTCCATGTTCGGCTGAGAGTGTGCCGCCGAGGGCTGCAGCGCGCTTTAGAAACTGCCAATAGATTTCTCTAGCTTTTGCCCCCTCAACATCATCGCGCGGCAGGATGTTGACGTGAACGTGGTTGTCGCCGATGTGGCCAAAGATCGTATATCTCAGTTCACTGGCGCGAAGCGTGTCCTGGTAGAAGCGCAGCATCTCCGGAAACGCTTCATCAGGCACCGACATGTCTGTCGAGACTTTTCGTTGCTGGTGACGCGCAAACCATTCGTTCATTAGTACCGGCAAGGCGTGACGAAACTCGCGCAACTTCGTCTGGTCCTGCTCGCTGGTTGCGAACCAGGAATCGTCAGCCAGCGCCTCGTGACGTTCGATCAAGGCGAGCCATTGAGTCATGAGCAAGTCTTCGGTAGACGAAGTTGTTTCCTGCTCAAAAAAGATCGCTCCTACTGCGCCGTCCGGGATCGTGTCATATTTCTGGCGCAGAAATTTCAGCGACTCAGTATCAAAATATTCCAGAGCTCGCGCATCAATAACCGAATCGCTGGTTAGATTCTCTCTTTGAGCTGCGGGGTCCGACGAACTCCGATCCGTTACTTCCAACGCCTTGTCCAGCAAACTCGATAGGCGGCCGGCTCCGGCACCTTTCCTGTTAGCAAGCGAGAGCCGGCGCGCCTCGCTGACAAAGGACAAAACATTCTCGTCAGTCTTGAAGAAGACGACTCCGCTCAGCAGGCCTGCCGGCTTTGGCAGTAATGCCACCTCAATCGAGATGATGACTCCGAGGGTGCCTTCACTGCCGATGAAGAGGTCGAGCACATCCATCTGCGGCGCGATGTAGTATCCGGAAGCATGCTTACGCGTTTGCGGCATTCGATAGGTTGGCAACTGTGTTTCTATCGCCCCGCCGGAAGGCAGGGGAACTCTAATCCGTCCCGCGCGGTCGGCGCGAAGTTCGCCGCGTCGCAGATTGATCACCTCGCCGGAGGCCAGCGCAATCCTCAAGCGCTGCACGTAGTTTCTCGTCGCCCCATACTTGAAGCTGCGCGCACCTGAGGCGTTTGTCGCGACGGTCCCACCCAGAAAACAACTACGCTCCGTAGGATCGGGCGGATAGAAAAGATTCTCCGATTCGACAAATCGCTGAAAGTCAGAAAGTCGCACTCCGGCCTGGGCGACCGCAAAGCCGCCGGCCCCTTTGTGAGCCACGCTTCTTATTTGATTGAGTTTGTCAGTAGCGAGCGCTACCCCCTCGAAAGGGATGCGGCCACCTACCGTGCCAGTGCCGGCGCCCGAAACGGTCACCGGAGTTTTGCTAGCGGAAGCAGCGCGCAACACTTCGGCGACGTCTTCAACGCTTTCCGGAAAGACGACGCGCTCTGCCTTGCCGTCGCGCATATGACTCGCATCAGACAGAAAGGACTGAATTTCGTCAGCGTTGGATTTGGTCGTTATTGTCATGCCAGGGTTAATTCTCGTTCACGCAAGACTTTGATACGGTCGCGCAGCTCGGCCGCTCGCTCAAACTCAAACCGTTTCGCCGCCGCGCGCATTTCCGTTTCCAGTCTGGCGATTGTTGCTTCAATGTTCGCCGGTGAATAATCTTCGATATCGTCGAGCTCGGTCGGCATCTTGAAGTAGTCAGCTTCGGAAGCGGTTATCAGAGTCGACTCAATCGGCTTCACGATTGTCATGGGGGTGATTCCCTGCTCTTCGTTGTAAGCCTCCTGAATCGTCCGGCGGCGGCGCGTCTCATCCATCGCCCGTTTCATCGAATCAGTAATGCGGTCGGCATAGAGTATGGCCTTCCCTTCAGAGTTGCGCGCAGTGCGGCCAATCGTTTGTATGAGCGACTGTTCGGAACGCAGAAACCCTTCTTTGTCTGCGTCAAGAATCGCGACGAGCGAAACTTCCGGAAGATCCAGACCTTCGCGTAGAAGATTAATACCGACCAGTACGTCAAACTCGCCTCGTCGCAGGTCGCGCAGAATCTTGATCCGCTCCAGCGTTTCAATGTCGGAGTGCAAATAACGAACCCGCACGCCGACCTCGGTGAAATATTCAGTCAGATCTTCGGCCATTCTTTTGGTGAGCGTCGTCACCAGCACGCGTTCGCGACGCTCCGCCCGCTGCCGGCATTCCTCGAGCAGGTGATCTATCTGACCCTTCACCGGCTGGACTTCAACCACCGGGTCCAGCAAGCCTGTCGGCCTGATGATCTGCTCGATCACTTCACCGCCTGTCTTAGTCAACTCATAAGGCCCGGGCGTGGCTGAGACGTAAATCGTTTGCCCAATGCGAGTTTCAAATTCACCAAAGTTCAACGGTCGATTATCGAGCGCGGAAGGCAGGCGGAAACCGTATTCGACCAGCGTGCGTTTGCGAGACTGATCGCCTTCGAACATTCCACGAATCTGGGGAACACTTTGATGCGACTCGTCAATCACCATCATGGTGTCACGCGGCAAATAGTCGAGCAGCGTCGGTGGCGGCTCGCCTTGCTGCTTCCCGGTGAGATGGCGCGAGTAATTTTCAATGCCGCGGCAGAAACCCATTTCCTTGATCAGTTCGAGGTCAAACATGGTGCGCTGGTGGAGACGCTGGGCCTCAAGCAGTTTTCCCTCGGCGATAAGTTTGGGCTCCCACCATTCAAGCTCGTCCTTGATCGACTTCAACGCCCGCTTGATCGTGGGCTTGGACATCACGTAGTGGCTCTTCGGGTAAATCGGGACGCGCGTAGTGTGCTTTGTAATCACCTCGCCGAGTAATGGATCAATCGTGGAGATGGAATCCACTTCCTCGCCCCAGAGTTCAATTCGGAACGCCTGATCCTGATAACTCGGATAGATTTCGACCACGTCGCCGCGCACGCGAAAAGTCCCGCGTTGAAAGTTTACGTCAGAGCGTTCGTACTGCAACTCCACTAGTCGTTGCAAAAGTGTTTCCCGTTTCATGCGCGTGCCCGGCTCGAGAAAAAGCAGCATGCCGTAGTAAGCATCCGGATCGCCGAGGCCGTAGATACAGGAAACACTGGCTACGACGATCACGTCGCGACGCTCAAACAGCGCGCGCGTCGCCGACATTCGCAGGCGATCAATCTCCTGATTGACGATGGCTTCCTTTTCAATGTAAACGTCTGCGGCCGGGACGTAGGCTTCAGGCTGGTAGTAATCGTAGTAAGAGACGAAATACTCGACGGCATTGTCCGGAAAGAGCGACTTAAACTCCTGGTAGAGTTGTGCTGCCAGTGTCTTGTTATGAGCGAGAACCAGCGAGGGCCGCTGCGTTTGTTGGATAACACTGGCGATGGTGAAAGTTTTGCCACTCCCGGTTATTCCCAGGAGCACTTGATCCTTCAACCCGTCACTGAGCCCACGGACGAGAGCCTCGATCGCCTGCGGCTGATCGCCTTTGGGCTGGTAAGTTGATTGAAGTTTGAAAGACATGTGAGGGTAAATAGTAAATGGTAAGTCGGAAATAGTGAAAAGGCGGCGTAAGACAGTGAATCGTAAATCGTGAATCGCAAATAGAAAACGGCCGCGAAGAACTTAAGTATTCTTCACGGCCGA
>JANLYH010000004.1:0-3044 GCA_031365545.1 Pyrinomonadaceae bacterium
GCGTCCTGCGTCGAATAGAAACCGCCGGCAGCGTCTGTCATTTCGCGCACTACGTAATCCAGAATTCCTTCCGCGACTGTTCGGCCTTGCTCATCCTGGCTCACCTGGTAGTAGTGAAGGTAGAGACGCGACAGCAGAGCATTGTCGTACAACATCTTCTCGAAGTGTGGCACGAGCCAGCGCGCGTCGGTCGCGTAACGATGAAAACCACCGCCGAGTTGATCGTAGATGCCGCCCTCGGCCATCTTCCGGCAGGTGTGTCGCACTACTTCCAAAGCCTGCTGGTTGCCGGTGCGATAATAAGTGTGAAGCAAAAACTCCAGACTCATCGCCGGTGGAAACTTTGGCGCGCCACCAAACCCGCCGTTCGTTGAATCGTAATTTCTGATAATTCCGCGATAGGCAGCGTCAAGTAGTTCGGTCGAGAGGAGTTCGTTTGACTCACGCGCAGTTGCCGAGCGTTTCAATTCACTCAGAACTGACGCGGCTGTTTCCTTTACATCTTCGAGACGTTCGCGGTAGGCATCGGCAACGCTAATCAGCACGCGCGGAAAACCGGGCATGTTGTAACGGTCTTCCGGAGGAAAGTAGGTCCCGGCATAAAAGGGAACGCACTCCGGGGTCAGGAAAACAGTCATTGGCCAGCCGCCGTGTTGGGTCATCATCTGCACGGCGTTCATGTAAATCTGATCGAGGTCCGGCCGCTCCTCGCGATCAACCTTGATGTTGACGAAATTCTCGTTCATCAACTTCGCAATGGCTTCGTTTTCAAAAGACTCATGCTCCATCACGTGGCACCAGTGACAAGCAGAATACCCAATGCTCAAGAGGATCGGTTTTTGCTCGCGGCGCGCAGCTTCGAGCGCCGCTTCGCCCCAGGGAAACCAATCGACAGGATTGTGGGCGTGTTGCAACAGATATGGGCTGGTCTCATTAATCAGATGATTTGTGAAGATGGGTTCAGTCATTTAAGCATCTCAACTTTTGTCTATTAGTTGCTGCGACTAGTTTGTCGCAGAACGAGCGAACTTACAAACAGGCAGCACTCGGGCGAAAACGACTGTCGCAAAACAACTTAAAATTCGTTGGGAGAAATCCCGTGAGAGTTCGAGTCCCTCCCTCGGCACTAATTCAGAATCAGATAGTCACGGGCGGCGAGTCTTGTTAACTGACTGCCCGCTTCTTTGTTTTGTATGCCTATAGTGTTCCCGCTAAGTGACGTTGACTGCGACTGGGCGCTCGACCGCCCACACGAAATGCCGTAACGAAGTGAAGGAGTTGAAGAATCAAACACCCTTGAGTCCAGGCAAAGCCCTACATCAAATTCTCGTGGGTTTCTGACTGATGCTATACTCACGAGCGAAATCTCTATACACGTCGCGAAGGAATGCAAGTGATAGAAGCCTTAGACGGCCAGTATCTCAAACGCCATTTTCACGCTAATAATGTGGTCCTTTTTCTAGGGGCTGGCTTTTCCATCGCTGCCAAAAACAGCGCAGGCGAAACTCTGCCTGGTTCAACCGATTTAGCAAAGAAGCTTTGGGGATACATGGCATATGCGAACCGATACGATGGCACACAGCTGGGAATCGTCTATCAGGCAGCCCTCAATAAGCCGGGAGGAAGAAAAGTCCTTTTCGACCTCCTTGACCGGACGCTCGGTGTTACAGAGTTTCCAGATTTCCTCGGCCAGCATCTGCATTCATCAGATGCAAAAAACAATTACACGTCATGCCGAGGATATTGATAATTGAGAATCGCAGAATCGTAGGTCCGACACCCGTTTCGGTTTGCCGCCAATCACTTCTGACCTTCTCCGTCTCTGAGCCATCTAGTATGAATAGTTCCGATTCATTGTCTGACTTGTTGGCCGATTTCGTTTTTCGTGATCGAAGGATTGCTGACCAGGACTCCCTTCGTACCAGTGTGATGATGGTTGAAGGGGACCAATGTCACGCTGCGCCGCGTGGCTACAATCGGCAACTGGGCAGGGACATCCAGAGATGTTTCGCTTCGGAGAGAAGGGATATTGGGAAGGGTCTTTTCTGAGAAGGGGCTCGCAGTCGGATTAGAGTCGAGTAACGATTCCATCCGCTCCCTCATCGCATGTCCTATCTTCGTAGGTAGCACGCCCGCAGGAGTACTTAATCTAGACAGTTTCGGACAGGTGGACTTCACGGAACGGGACGTCAACCGCGTGCAAGTCTTGAGCGCTCTCGTCGCTTATGAACTCTTTCACTTGGGACAACGCATCAGGGCGCGGTCGCAAATATCGGAGGATCTCGGCCGAGTCCTACGTTCGGCTCGCGATGAATTGAGGTTTACTCAAGAAGACTTGGCGGCTATGGTCGGGACAAACCGCATTACTCTTTCGAGGTGGGAAGGAGGGGCACAGCCACCCTCGCGCGGTCCGCTGCGTCGATGGGCTAGCGCCCTGGGAATTCTCGCCGGTGGAAATCGCGAGATAATCACCGTCGTCGACTCGACACGTCACCTGGTTGAGGTATTGCGGCAAGATCCTGTTCGACTAAGCGAACTATCACCAGAACAATTTGAAATATTCGTCGCTGAGCGGCTTGACAGGATGGGCTATCTTGTCCAGAGAACCGGCACTACAACATTAAGGGATGGAGGCATTGATATCATTGCCCTGCCGAAGAACCCGCACGTCGCAAGCTTTTTCTTGGCCGTGCAAGTAAAGCATCATCGCAGTGGGCGTCCGACGGGTCGTGAGGCTGTGGACCGTCTTTTAGCATGGCAAGATACCGCCTTTCGGCTTGGCATGTTGGTAACTAACACGCGCTTCACGAAAGATGCGATCTGGACAGCATCACGTGATCCTGCGCGTCACTTCTTACGTCTCAGGGATTTTCCAGATCTGACCCGTTGGTTGCATGGAGTTTTCAACTCTGAATCTGAGTTGCGCGAAATACCAGATTCGATCGAGTTGGCACCTGGCGTCTCGGTACAAATACCAAAGCCATCGTTCTGAAGTCGGTGCCATCTGGCCCTTGGAAAACATATTAGGCCCGAAAGAATAACAA
>JANLYH010000071.1:0-5594 GCA_031365545.1 Pyrinomonadaceae bacterium
GGCAGTTGTCGCTGAACACGACGGCGGGCACGGCCATTCCGGGAAATCTTACGCTCAATGCCGCCAATGCCAATGGCTTGGTGGCGAATGTGAAGCTGCTGCAATCCAATCAGATTGCGAATGGCAGTTCGGTGACGGTGACGCAGGGTGTGCTCGATGTGGGTGCGAACAGCGATACCATCGCCAATCTTACCCTGAATGCCGCGGCGCAGACCAATGCGATCATCCTGGGTTCCGGCGGCGTGCTGACGGTGACTAATGCGCCTACTCTCACGAGTGGCTACATGAGTGCGGGACTGGGTGGCGCTTACAACTTAGTCAAGGCGGGCACGGGGACAGTGACCCTCGCGGGAACTGGCACTTACACGGGGGTGACGAATGTGAACGGGGGTATCCTGAACTCTCGGGGAACTAATTCGCTCGGCGCGGGCGGCGCGGGAAATGAGACGGTCGTGGCGGCCGGGGCCACCTTGCAGTTGAACGGCGGAAACAATTCCGGCGAAAACATCACCATCAGCGGCACGGGTGTGACCGAACTCATTCAGAATGGCGCGCTGCGTCATTTGGGCGGCGTGAGTCAGATCAACAATCTCACCACGGGAGCCGTCTCCACGGTGGGCGTCGAAGCGGGTGAACTCATCGTCAATGGGGCGCTCAATGTCGCGGGCGGTGCGCTGACCAAGACCGGCACTGGCGCTCTCACCTTTGTTTCGCCGGCGGCGATTCCGGCGGTCACGCATCTCGCTGGCGCGATCGGCTTCAGCGGCACGCCCACCTTTGGCACGGCGACGGTTCCCGGAGGACTGGCTTACCAATTTAACAACAATCCCGGTGTGGGAGTGACCAGCGTCACGGTTCCCGCGGGCACGGCGATCATCGGAGCCTACGCAGTGGACAATGCCTTCCTCGCCAAGATCAATGCCGCCTCTGTCGGAGCCTTGCTGCTGGGTGCGGATAATCCGAATGCCCTCAGCCTTGCCGGAGCGAATGTGGGTCTCGGAGCCGCTGGCATCGTGCGTTACTCCGGCGCGCTGACTCCGAATGCGGCGGGCTATAATTTCGGCGGTCTGGCTGGGCAGGGTTCGTTTGTTGGGTTGAATGAACTGACGGTTAGCTCCGTGCTTGCAGGCACGAATGCTGTCAACGTCACCGGCGGCACCGTCTCGCTCACCGCAGCCAATACCTTCACCGGCACGGTGAGCGTGACCGGCGGCACCCTGCGCCTGCTGAATAACACCAACCTCGGCAACGTCGCCAATGGCATCACCCTCAATGGTGGCACGCTGCAAGCCATCAACGGTGGTGATAACACGGGCGCGCCGCTTTTCGGGCAGATGGGAAACCAGCTCAATGGCGGCGGTCGTGTCGTCACCATCGGCGCCTCCGGCGGCACCATCGACGTGCCGGCCCGGCAAGGCAACGGCAACAGCTTCGCCTTTACCTCCCCGAATACGCTGGCGGGGGCGGGGACTCTGACAAAGAGCGGACTTGGGTTCCTTTTCGTGCTCAATCCGAGTGCCTTTACGGGCGGTCTCACGATCGCTCCGAACGGTGGGACGTTTGACGTGCGCGCTGCTGGCACGCTGACGGCGATGACCGGTCCTATCGTCATCGGCCAGTCAGGACTCTTGAATGTGGACAACCAAAACGGCTTGGGCCAACGCCAGTTCTTTTCCGTGGCTGCAATTGCCGACCTCGTCCCGGGCACCCCCGGCGGCCGCATTAGCAATACGTCGCCGATCACCCTCAATGGTGGATCAATCACCTTCACATCCAAGACAGGAACCTTGTCGAATGCCGAGATTTTCGGTGCGGTGACTTTGGGGGCGGGCCAGTCGGCGATCAATGCGAATTCCAACACCGGTGGAAACTCCTCCTCGTTGATTACGTACGCCAGTCTTGGTCGGAACCTCGGGGGCACGGTGCGCTTTGGTGGGACTACCGGCACGCTCGGGTTACTGACCGCCAACAATACGGAGTTCATCTTCACCGCGCAGGCGGCGGCGGCCATCCTGCCGTTTGCCTCGCAGTTCGGCACCAATTTCGTCGCTTACAACGCGACGACGGGCATCATCAACCCGACCTATGCGGCAACTTCGCTGCCGGCGGATTTTGTGGCGGCCAACCTCGTCGATCAAACCGCCGATGTCCTCCTGACGGCTGGCAGCAAGGAAGTGAACGGCTTCCGCATGAGCGGCGGTGCTGTGCGCAACCTGACGTTCACCGCGGCCACCGACACCCTCTTTGTCACCAGCGGTGGCATCATCAGTGACGCAAATGGCACGTTTGCCCGCAACATTGGTAGTGCCGCCACGCGAGGGGTTCTCACCGCCGGGCCGCTGACGGCTAATGCCGCACCGCGCGAACTTTTCCTGCATAATAACGCGAACACGCTGACGGTTTTCTCGTCCATCGCGAACAACAACGGCCAGGCCGTCACGGTGACAAAAGACTTGGATGGTACGGTGGTGCTCGACTCGCCCACAAACACCTATTCCGGCGGCACCTTTGTCACACGCGGCACGCTGACCGCGAACAATGCCGGCGGCCTCGGCAGCGGTCCCGTGCAGATCCGCAATGCGCGCCTCAACTTGAATGCGGCTGGCACGACGACAGCGGCGACCGGCACCTACACCGTGCTCGACCAGGGCGAAATCCTTCTCGCGGCCAGCGCGGCGGTTTACACGCTGACGGGCGATCGCTTCACGATCGGGCCGGGCAGCACCATTCTCAGCGGCGGCACGGTCCCGGCGGCGAATCAGGGACTCAACAGCCTCACGCGCGTCTCCACACTCACCGCGGGCGGGCAGATCGTGCTCCAGCCGGATGCCATCGTCAGCCATCAATACACCATTGCCGGAGAAAACGGCGTGGGCACCGCGACCATTAAAAACCTCGGAACCAATGCCGATATTTTCTTCGGTCTGAGCAGCTCAACCTTCGGTTCTCCCGTGGCTTCGCTCACCATCGGCGCGGGCACTCCGTGGAAAGGCATTAGCACGGATCGCAACTCGCGCGCTTTCACTGCCGGCACCATTTTCGCCAACAGCGACTTTACCCTTCAAGGTCTGACGCGGGACGGCGGGTTTGCGGTGCTTACTTTGGGAGCGACGAATACCACTGGCGGCGTCGATATCGTCAATAACTCCGGCGGTGCTATCAATGCCAGGATCGTCGGCGCGGTCGCGATCGCCGAAGACGCCCCGGTGACGATGCCATCCAATCTGACGTTTGTCGTCACCCCCGGTGCGATTTTCCAGCCGAACGCAACGGCGTCGATGGGCTTTGGAAGCAGCCAGGCAAAGGTGCTGGTGCAGGCGGGTGGCACCCTCGATCCTGGAAACTTCATCCAGCTTGGCGCAGCGGTAAATTCCAACGTCAACGCGACCACCACGGGCACCGCATCGAACGGCACCCAGAATTTGCCCTACGCCGTGCCCAGCCCGGTCAATGGCGGTCTGACTGTCGAGGCGGGCGGACGGTTTTTGATCAACGACGCCTCCGGCATTGGGTCCGCGCCGGTGGGCTCCTATGTGATGCGGTCGGATTCGATCCTGGAACTTGGCAACACCGCAGCCTTTTACGGGCGCGGCAACATGCCATTCAATCTGAGCGGCCCGGTCGATACAACCGGCGTTATCAATCCCGGCCAGTTTGTCTTCGAGACAGGTGTGATTACCCGCATCTCGGCGGATAACATCTACAAGCTCTCCCAGTTCCTTTCGACCAATCAGCCGGCGATCGAGATCTTTGCGGCCAACCGGACGCTGACCAATCAGAACAACCCATTCATCATTCCCGTTACGGGAACACCGACCATCGCGCCGGAAGACATCACGATTGCCAATGGGACGATCCTGACCAACGACGACTCCGACCGGCAGATCAACGAAGGCCGCGGGCATCTGCTCATCGGAAACGGAGCCATTCTGGCGGCGACCACGCAGACTTACCTGAATTTGCAGGAAGCCATCGACGTGCAGGCAGGGGCCACCGTGACTATTGGCAGCACCAACTGGATCGATGGCAATCCGAAGCTGGGTGGCATCCAGCTTCTTGGGCCGAACAGCAATACCATTCCCGCAAGCGCGACGATCAACATGTTGAGCGGGACGCAGATTCTGTTTTCCGCCGTGAATGTGTGGCCGGATTCCCGCGCGATCGATTTGCCGCTGGCCGTGAGCGCGTTTCCAGTGGCTGGCGGGACGGCGATCCTGCCCGGCGATGGCACGAGTCTCGGACTGAACACCACCAACTTCATGGAGTATGTCGGCCCGCTGACGGGCAATGGGGTCGTCCTCGCCAACGCTGCCGGCACGGCGCTGGCCACCGGCTTTGGCGCGGCGAGTGACTTCGTGAGCAATGTGCGTTTTATGAGCACGAACGGGCAGAATCCGTCGCTCGTGAAAACCGGCGCGACGAAGATGACGCTGACCGGGGTGAGCACTTCGGCGGGCGTGCTCATTGCCCAGCAGGGGGAACTGGCCATCGCGGGAGCCGGGGTGACGGATTTCAATGAAGTGCGCCCCCAGCGGGGCGGCAAGATCACTATCGACTACAGCGGCTCGGTTCCCGGCAGCCCGCGGCTGGGCACTCCTGGTTTCGCCGTCGGACAAGGTGGCGTTTTAGAGTTGATCGGCAATGCCTCGACTGTGGTGACGGAGCCGTTCACCAACTTTGCCTCCGGCTCTGGAACTTTCATCAATGTCGCGCAAAACCCGGCGATCACCTATTTCAGCATCACGCCGGGCGCGGCTACCACGACGGTCACGGTTGGAGCCTTGGAAAACTTCCAGAGCGCCGGGCAGAAACTCGGTGCATGGGTGCTGCGTTCGCCTTCGATGGGTAATTTGCCGGGGACTTACACGACGGCGGGGGTCTTTACGCCGAACGGCGGCAATTCCGCGAATGGCTTGTTCCAGGTGACGTTTCCGAACTTCGGCAACCAGGCTGCCTTTGGCGTCGGCCCCGGCGGGAATATCGCGGCATCCAGCGGCTCGACGGTCATGCCCGTGCGCGGCGACTATCTCGGCGATACCAATACCGTCAGCGGTGTGGGCACCGGCTTTTTGACGGAAGACACGATCGCGGGCGGGATGCGCCTGCTGGCCGCTTCGGAATACGGCAGCAGCTTTCGCGACAACCAGAACACGAGCCTGAACGTGAAGCTCAGCGGCACGGTGAACACGAGCGGCGATACGCGCGTGCAGACCCTGACGCTTTCCGCCGGCACGACGCTGAACATCAACGGCACGCTGCCGCTGGGAACCAGCGCCTCGCGCATTCATTTGAATGCGGGGGGTGTCCTCGTCCTGCCGGGCGCGGCTTCGACGATCAATGGCGGCACCAACACGTTCCTCCAGGCGAACGGTGGCGCGTCCCTCTTCCTGCACACGCAGGGCGATCTCAATCTCAATGCCAAGGCCTTCAGCGATAACGGCGTGGTCAAGACCGGAGCTGGCACCCTCAATGTGGGTCCGGGTGTCTTCAGCGTCTTCCGCGGAACCTTCCAGCAGGATGGCGGCATCGTGAATCTGGATACCGGCAACAGCTTCGCCAACATCCGCAGCCAGACCGGTTCCACTAGCAACAAC
>JANLYH010000090.1:0-4626 GCA_031365545.1 Pyrinomonadaceae bacterium
CAAGTCGTCCAAGTCCGCGGTTCCGGAAAACGAGCGAAAGAATTCCTTATGCAGCGCGCCACACTGCGCAGAGTTTACAAAAGGCCCCTCGTAGTGCACGCCGAGGATGCGCGCGCCCTGGGAGCGTAGGCATCCTGCCTGTGGTTGTCCTTTCATTGCGTCACCAATTGATTTGATCGCTAGCGCGTAATCAATCGTGGGCGCCGGCACCAGCGTCGGCAACCAGCCCGTAACCCCCTGGGAAGCGAGAAACGTTGAGACGCGTCCGAGCTCTTCAGGTCTCGCCGCCATCGCGTCGACTCCGACCGCGCCATGAATGTGCACATCGATGAAGCCAGGAAAGACTGTGAGGCCGCGGAGGTCGATTGCTGAGTCCGACGTCGCCGGCAGATCCGCTGTAGACTCAAAAAGACGCGCGATGGAATTATTTTGGATTAGCAGACTGGCCGGCTCAACTGTTCGTTCTGGCAGGACAATGCGGGCATTCCGCAGCAGAGTAGTAGTCAGGTTTGCGCCTTTCAAGGTTTGCCGTTACGGCCTTCACTTATCTGCCGCTCCACCGTGTTGATCAAGGCACTTAGTCGTTCATCTGTCGCACGTCCGTTCTCGCTTACTTCGGCTATCTTTTCTCCTAATGTAGCAATTTCTCCTTCGTGTATCTGAGCGATAGCGAGAAGGGCCCGGATACCTTCTTCGGTCCGCTCCCATCGCTCATCGCTTCGCTTCCATCGTTCCTCGGCAGCGTGGTGAGCTTCCCTTTGAACTTCGGAAAGGGCGTCAATCTTCCCCGAGGCCTGTGCCTGCTGGTTAACGATAAATTCCATCGCCTTCTGCATTTCTTCGTTGGTCATAACTAATCTTCTTTGGCTCGCTCGCTTCGATACAGTCAAGATTGCTGAGCGCATTGTAGCACCGCAACTGACGTTTTCGGACAAAGAGTCCGCTCGCAGATTGAGAGGCCCGCGACGCAATCATGCGCCGCGGGCATTCTTCATTCAGCCGATGTTGCCGGCTTAGAAAATGAACTTCGCACCGAGTTGCATAGTGCGTGGATCGCGCACACCGGTCACTTGTCCATAGTTAGCAGCGGTGATGTTCAAGCCGAGGGTGGTGAAGTTCGTATGGTTGAAGATATTGAATACCTCCCAGCGCAACTGCACAGACTTCGATTCGCTGAGACGAATGTTCTTCGCCAAAGTTGCATCGAATCGCGTCGTGGACGGACCCTGGATCACGTTGCGAGAGGAGTTACCGACGAAGTTCAATCCCGCAGGCGGATTAGCGAAGCAGGCAGTATTGAAGAACTGCAAGAACGCATGCGGGGCGTTGGCGTTGGGATCGCAATAGGCGTTAGGGCGGGCGCCGGAGGGTGAACTACCGAGCAGTCCAAGTCCGGCCGGATCATTGGATGAAGTTGCCGGACTGAAGCCCAGACCGGTGAAGTAAGAAGTTATGCCCGAGATCTGCCAGCCGCCGAGAACTCTCTCTTTGAAATTTGTCTGGCCGCTAAAGAAGGGTAACTCGTAAATATAGTTAATGCTCAAGACGTGACGGCGATCGAGAGTGGCTCGTGCGTATTCGTTGCGAAGGTTATAGGGATTTTGCGGTGCAGTGGAAGATTCGTTTTGACTGTTGGTCATGTTCCTTGACCACGTATACGCCAGATTAATCTGGTTGCTCCGCGAAAATCTCCGCTGTGCGCTCACCTGAAGGCTGTGATAGTTCGAGATGAACCTGGTCTCCAGCATGCGGACTGCGCCATACCCGCGGAAGGGTCGAATCTGATTGAGAATCAACTCCTGCGTCGAACTCGTAAAGACCTGGCCTGGAGCTTGGCAAGGACCAAACGTGGCGGGGTTTGTGTTGTTGGTTCGACAAGTCTGAGTGAGCGCGAAGCCGGGCGGCAAAAGGTTCTCGTCCACCAGACCTGATAAATGCGTGCCTCTCGAGCCAAAGTATCCGACCGCAAAGAGTGTCTTAGAGTTAAGTTGGTGTTGGACATCAAGCGACCAGCTTTGCACATACGGTGTTTTGAAATTCTGATCGATGCCGCCGACATCCTGAACCGATACGTTCACCGCGGTAGTTCCTGCCAGCGGATTGTCGAGGGTCGCGGGAGTAATGATTACTTGCTGCTGAAATGGAGGGTTCCTTGCGACCAAATCCGTTTCTTCGAAGCTGAACGATAACTGATCGAAGTACATCCCGTATCCAGCCCTGACCGAAGTCGTCCCCTTCTTGAACGGATCCCAGGCGATTCCTATTCGCGGCGCAAAGTTATTGCGAGTAGGCGCGAGAGACTTGCCCCAAGGCGATACCGCTGCACCTGCTACCACGTTCTGACTATTCATCATGATTCCATTGAATGGGTTTCCTGTACCTGCTACTCGGTTGCCATTGGCCAATATCTGAAACGCCTGGCTGGCACTGTAAGTCGCCGGATTGAAGCTGGTCATCCGACCATTCCTATCGGAGGGCTGACCAAAGCGAGTAAACCGCGCCCCGTAGTACAGCGTAATGTTAGGCCTGAAACGCCACTCGTCCTGCGCAAATGCCTCGATACTGCCGGAACTCAAATCGGCAGTTAGGTCAAACTGGTTTTGGGTGTAGACCTGATTAATTCCAAGCAGGAAATTGGCCCAAAGTTGATTAGACGCACTTGTACCCGCGGGCCTGGTGGGCGCGGCAGAGACGGCGCTATAGCGAACCTCGTTGAAGCCACCTAATGAGTTCTCGTGCTTTCTGATCCTGGCGAAGCTAACGCCATACTTTGTGGTATGCGTACCAAAGACCTTCGAAAGGGTGGCAAACACGGCCTTGTTGTATGAGAAGTCGCTGTATGGCCCAAAGGTCTGCAGCGATGTAAAGCCATTTCCCGTAATCGTCGGCACGCGGCCTCTGGTTACCGGGAAGGCGAATGCCGGCAGACGGTTAACAATGTCTTGCGAGTTTTGGTTGGCAAGCAGGCCAATGACTTTACTCGGAACGTCACCGAAAGAGTAGGAGCCACCCAACTCCAAAACTGTAGTGGCCGATGGCAACCAGGTAGCGCGGGCCACATGCGTACGTCCCGGAGAGTTTGATTGCGTCGTCGAAACAAACGGCTGTCCGCCGCCCTGGCCGAAAAGACCGATGGGATCGATCGTCGGTATCGAGTCGTTTTCAAACCGATAGTAAGCCGAGAGCGTGTTGCTGAATTTATGATCGACGCGTATCAAATCTTGCCTGAAATTAAAGATGCCTCGCGCGGGAAAGAACAAGCTGCCCGCCGCATCGGACGGTGGTGGCAGCTTGTTATAAATGTCCTGGACGTAGGCTGCGGCGAGCGGGCTGATTTGAGCTTGCGGGAGCGGTGTCCCGGCAGGCAAAACGGTTCCGCAGGGATTCGCAACCGCGCCAATACAAACTGGCTGCGAAAAGATTCCCTGGCGGTTTAGTAAGGTCGGGACCGTGGTGCTAAAAGTTGGATTGACGATAACTCTTCTCAGCTCCTCTGAGAAAAAGAAGAAAGTGTTGCCCTTCTCCCACGAAGGTTTACCTTCGCCAAAATGCGGGAAAACCATCGGGCCACCCAACGTGCCACCGAAGTTGTTGTACCTGAGGGGCACGCGTTTGGCTTTCCCATCGGCGGTCCGGCCAAGTGGGAATGTTCGGTTGGTTAGAAACGAATTCGCATTCAACCAATCGTTACGGAAAAATTCGTAGAGGTCGCCGTGAAAAGCGCTTGAGCCGCTTTTCGTAATCACATTCACCTGGCCCCCGGAGCTCCTGCCGGACTCGGCCGGATAGAGGCTGCGAAGGACTGAGAATTCGGCGATCGCATCTACTGACGGGTAAGTTTGCACCGTCAGATTAGCTCCTCGATCCGTAGTGTCCGCGCCATCCACGGTGTACGTATTGGAACTCGACCTCACGCCGTTCACCGAAATCTGTAATGCGTTTGACTGGGCATTTGGGTTGGTGGAACCAACGTAAATCTGATCGGCTATGTTTGCCGATACGCCGGGTGAAAGCGTTATCAGTTGCACAAAATTGCGGTTGTTCAAAGAAAGCTGGCGCACCTGATCGCCGTTAATAACGTTCATTGCAGCCGGAGACTGAGTATTAACTTGCAATGGATCCGAGGTCACAGTCACAACCTCAGCGATGTTACCAGCTTCCAGCGTCACAGCCACTGATCTACGCTGATTCGCATCAAGCTTGACGCCATTCTGCACCGACTTCTTGAAGTTTGGCGCTTCGACAGTTATTGAATAGGAACCGGCCTGCAACTGCGGCATCGAAAACTCGCCTCCGTCTCCGGTGACGATTGTGCGTACCACGAGTCGCGTACTCTCATTGGTGATGGTAACGCTTGCACCCTTAAGAGCGGCACCGCTGCTGTCTTTCACAGTACCGACGATATCGCCGGTAATGTTCTGCGCCAACGCCGTCGCGCCCAGGTTCAGCAAGATAAACATAGCCAAAGTTAGAAGCCGAGGGTTAATGCGGAAATTCTGCGTCATGGGGATGGGTCCTCTTTCGTTTTTAGCGATGCTGAATGCTGAAGTGGTCGAAACGCCCGATGGAGAAGTAACTTATACACTCCGGCAGGCGAGTGGAACAAGAAGTTTCTTACCCCGGATC
>JANLYH010000147.1:0-1632 GCA_031365545.1 Pyrinomonadaceae bacterium
TACATCAGCACTCAGGACGTAGCCCGCGAGGAAAACCTTAAGGGGAAGTATGACGTGATCGTCTTCGGACCAGGGCCAGGCGATCCGATCAGGATCGTGAATGGTCTGCCGATGTACGGAAACCCGCTCCCGTGGAAAACAACTTCATTGACGCCAAACCTCGGCAAGATTGATTCGACTGACGACATGCGACCCGGCCTCGGTTGGGCCGGTCTTGCGAACCTGCAGAAGTTTGTGCGCGATGGCGGTGTCTTGATAACCGTGGACGACACAGCAAACTTTGCCGTGAACTACGGCTTCACGCCCGGCGTCGCGATCACTCGCGCCAATCGACTAAAAGCCGTCGGCGACATCCTGCGAATGAAGACTGTCGATGCGGCGAGCCCAATTGCTTACGGCTACGCCGACTCGTTGGCGATGTACTGCGCGAATGGTCCGATCTTCAATATCAGCAATGTCGCGGGCGGCGGCGGTAGTCGTCGACGTCCAGAGGGACGCTACACCGGACGCGGCGCGCCTGGCGATCCGGATACGGTGCAGGGACGACCGCCTGCCGAGGTGCCGGAATCGCCGAAGGCCGAAACTTGGGAAGCGCTGCCTTTGACTGACGAGCAACGTCGCAACTTCGGCATTGCGATCATTCCGCCGGGCGAACGCCCGCGCGTAATCCTGCGTTACGCCGATATGAAAGATTTGTTTGTCTCCGGCTTGTTGGACGGTGGCGACGAAATCGCAGAACACGCGGCAGTGATTGATGTGCCTTCAGGCCGTGGCCACGTCGTGCTCTTCTCGACTAACCCGATGTGGCGCGGCCAAACCAAAGGCAGCTACATGCTCGTCTTCAACGCGATTTTGAATTTCGATAACTTGAATGCAGGTAGGAAACTTGATGAGAAGTGACGACGCGTAGCGGCGGTGCAGTAGCCCCACTGTAAAGGAGGGCTCAAACGAGATGAACCAGAGGAACGCATGGATGTCGAGGAGGAGCTTCATTCCATGTGCTCTGTAAAATCCTGCAATGCTTCGTCGAAGTCGTCAGACATCTGGATCGATCCGCTCGCGCTCCCAAATTGCGGTCGTGGCGTTCTGGTTGACACCGGCACAAGCCTGACAACGTGTTGGTCGTCTTTTGCGATAACGATCTCGTCACCGCCAACAGCAGCATCAATTAATTCCGGCAAGTTTGCTTTCGCTTGTTCGATGGTTAAGGAGTCAAAAGTTCTGCACCTCTCGTCTCACGAGAAACACACCATACGCTTGTTGATGTCGTGTATTGGAGTAGCTTCCCATCTGGCTTGTTGTAAATCCGAGTTTGAGCCTATCCCGCTTTCTCAAACTCAGTGAGCGCTTCATCGGCCAGAGCTGCCAACTTGTCCTGCGAGTTCGCCAGAGCTTCGTCCCACTTTTCCTCCGCAGCGAAATCTTCCAGCAGGGCCCTGGCGAGAATGTCTTGCGCCGCTTCGGGAAGATTGGCTGCTTCAGCAAATGCTTTCTCAAGTAGTTCGGTCATAATGTTTCTATTTTGGCCGGGCGAAATATACTTTCTCGCAGGATGGGACACAAGGTTCAGCCGACCAAACGGATTCCACAAGCCTTACCAATATCCTTGCTTCTGGCAGCCTTGAATTCAAC
>JANLYH010000033.1:0-92405 GCA_031365545.1 Pyrinomonadaceae bacterium
GCTTGACACCCAGGGCGATCAGGCCGGCCGCAAGACGGTAGGCGCGCTCGCGCACCTGCGTCCACGTGACCGACGACCAGGAGTCGTCCTCGGCGAAGCGGAACGCCTCGGCCTGGGGCGACTTGGCCACCCGGTCACGGAACAGGTGCGCCACGGTGGCGGGACGCTCGTCCAGCACTGTGGTGTTCACGCGCTCGTTCGTGGAACTGAGGTTCTTGCGGGTGGCTTGGGGGGTTTGAGTCGACATTGACCTTCCTCGGCTCGGTACAGGGGTTGCCGGGGATAGTGCCATGCACAGGGGGCCAACGGGGGTGAACGAGCGTGATTGTGGCCAAACGGTTGGACGGCGATCCGGTGCGGCAAGGGTATGCCGTGTGGCTCAGCGCCGCCGCGCGGCCAGGTGGGCGTTGTTGACCAGCCCGACCGCCAGCCAGCATGATGGCACTTACGATCTTGGTCCTGGACCAAGGATGGACCAGGAAGACGTGCAGGAGCGTTACGAATACTCGCGTTGCATGACGTGTGGCTGTTGTCTGGAAGCGTGTCCGCAGTATGACGGCGACAATTACATCGGCCCACAGGCAATCGCGCAGGTGCGTCTCTTCAACATGCATCCCAGCGGCGAGGCCACGCGCGATGCACGCCTCGAAGGAATCATGGGCGACGATGGCATCACGAATTGCGGTAACGCGCAAAACTGCATCAAGGCCTGTCCGATGGGCATTCCTCTCACGCGCGCAATCTATGAAGAAAACCGTGAAACGATCGTTCACGGCTTGTTTGGCTGGCTGAAAAAATAGACCTGCAAAACATGGATTTCCGGGAATCGCTGACCGCCCGGGTCTGGCGCTTCAACGTCCTTTTTCACTCACGTCTTGAAAAACACCTCGACTTTCGCATAGCATCACGCCCACGCGTGGGTTCCCGATATTGCCGACCGGCACTTCCAACCTGATCATGCTGCACGCGCTTCCGTGACCCAGAGAGGCGATCCAAGATGATTGGCGAGACCGTTTCGCACTACCGCATTATCAAAGAGCTGGGTGCAGGTGGGATGGGCGTCGTCTACCTGGCGGAAGATTTTCATCTGGATCGGCAAGTCGCCGTCAAATTCCTTTCCGCCGCCGAAGATCCCAACTACCGGGCGCGGTTCCTGCGCGAGGCGCGCGCCGTTTCGGCACTCTCCCACCCGAACATCGCTATCGTGCACGACTATGGCGAAACGAATGACGGCCGTCCCTTCATCGTCATGGAGTACGTTGAGGGAGAGACATTAAACGACCTGTTGCACCGAAGCGCGCTAACCGTGCGCAACGCCGTGGAAATCACCGAGGCGGTGGTCGAGGCTCTCGCAGCCGCTCATGCGCACGGCATCATTCACCGCGACATCAAACCTTCAAATGTTCTGGTTGATGAAGCGGGTCACGTTAAGGTCCTCGACTTTGGTTTGGCGAAGCAGCTTACGGCGACTCCCGAGGCGGCGACGTTGCCGGCAATGCATACGAACAGCAACGTCGTAGTTGGAACGCTGCTCTATCTTTCGCCGGAACAGGCCGCCGGCGCGCCTGTCGATGCGCGCAGCGATATTTTTGCCTTGGGCGCGTTGCTTTATGAATCCCTCACCGGCCGGCCGGCGTTTTCGGGCCGGAACGTGATCGAGATTGGCGCGGAGATAATTCATACGAATCCGCCGCCCCCATCTTCAATCAATAAGCGTGTCTCGGCTGAACTCGATCGGGTAACACTGAAAGCATTGGGGAAGAAGCCCGAAGCGCGCTACCAGACGGCCACTGAGTTGCTGATGGATCTGCGAGCGGCTCGAGCAGAACTGACCGCTAGTGATGATACTTATCGTACTCAGCGTCTACACATATCTCGAGGCACTCACTCAAGCGCAATCAAGAGTATTTCCGACACCTTGCGCCGGCCGCGCGTTTCGGTCGCCTTTCTGGCTGTTATTTTGCTGGCCTTAGGCGGCGCGTTTTGGTTGGTTTTTCGTTGGCTTTCGTCGACACCAAAAATCCCGTTTGAAAACATGCAACTCACGAAGTTGACGAACACGGGAGACTCGCTATTTGCGGCTATCTCACCTGACGGAAAATACATTGCTCGCGTGGTTGCAGCAGGCGAAGAGCAGAGTCTGGTGTTAAGCGATATTGCCGCAGCCAACAGTCTGGTTATCGCTCCGAATTCCGAGGTTGAATACCTCGGCCTGACTTTCTCGCCCGATGGACGCTACCTTTACTACGTTCGGAACGAAAAGGATTTGCATGGTCAACTTTATGTGGTGCCAGCCATCAGCGGTCCAGCAAAAAAGATACTGTCGGAAGTGGCCAGTCCGGTAGCGCTGTCTCCAAACGGAAAACAAATTGCCTTCATACGCTTTGTTAAGAGTACCGGAGAATACCTGCTGATTGTTGCGCTGGCTGACGGCACTAGCGAACGGGCGCTGGCAACTCGCAAGAATGGCGATCTGTTTTCACTCGAGGGACTGGGATGGTCGCCTGACGGAACTGCGATCGCCTGTTCCACCGGTAGTTATTTGGGCGGCTTCCATATGAATGTCGTGCAAATAAGGGTTGCGGACGGCACCGAAAAACCGGTGACCAGCCATCGCTGGTTTTCCGTGCCTCAAGCCTTATGGCTGAGCGACGGCAGTGGCTTGATCGTAGCAGCAGAAGAAGATTCGGTAAGTCCTTATCAAATTTGGCACGTGTCTTATCCCAATGGTGAAGTTCGGCGGATAACAAATGATGCCAATGACTATGCAGGCATCAGCCTGACGGCGGATTCCAAAAGTCTCATCGCCATTCAATCCAATCGTCAGGCGACCCTTTGGCTGGCTCCCGAAGGCGACGCCAATCACGCCACTCAAATTGCTTCAGGCGTTGGTACTACCTATGGACTGGCGCTGGCGGCGGACGGTCGCGTGCTGTACTCGGCAATGGCGAATGGGAAATTGGATATTTGGAGCATTCCCGAGCATGGCGAACAGCGTCTGCAGCTTACTGCCGAGTCTGGCGCGAACTACCATCCCACGGTCTCTCGTGACGGACGCTATATTTTCTTTGCCTCCAACCGGAGCGGCATTTTCAACATCTGGCGAATGAATTCTGACGGCAGTAACCCGAAACAATTGAGCAACGGTGGCAGCGACTTTTATCCTTACCCGTCACCCGATGGTCGGTGGGTCATCTACCAGAGCGGCGGTGGCGGCACGGGCAAGCCGACCTTGTGGAAGGTGCCTGTGGATGGAGGGGCAGCCGAGCAATTGACCAGCTCAAATTCGAGCATACCCGTGGTTTCTCCCGACGGTAAGCAGATCGCTTGTCGTTATTGGGATGATAGCGGCGGGACGCAAAAAATCGCGCTCATCTCTTTCACAGGTGGCCCGCCCACCAGGATTCTCCCGATCCCGGTTCGCAGCTGGCAACGGGTCCGCTGGACGCCAGACGGATTGGCCTTGACCTACACGGATATCCGGCAAGGTGTTTCTAATCTGTGGAGCCAACCGATCGACGGGAGTACGGCGAAGCAGTTGACCAATTTCAGATCCGACCAAATCTTTTCGTATGAATGGTCAAACGACCACAGCCGCCTTGTTTGTGAGCGAGGAATAGAAACCGACGACGTCGTACAAATCCGCAGCCTTAGATAAAGCGCCTGACTCCATTCGCCAAACGCGCCCAGTCAGAGGCCAGGCTTATTCAAGTTCAAGGCAGCCCGGCGGCGGATGGCAAGTCGAGGCGATAATGTCTTCGAGAGTTGCGCATTGCCCTTCAGTGAGAGAGGCGGAAACCACAGTTCGAAATGCTGAAAGATCGCTTTTAAGAGCAGTCATCTTTGTTTGGAGGTATTCGCAGAGATCGGCGTATTGTTCGTTTGCAAGCAAGGTGGTCCAGAGCTCGGCGGCTCGGCTTTGATCAACACTCATTGTCGTTCTCCTTGGGAGCTGAATCTGTTGGAACTGAGAATTGAAGCTATTGGGAGAAAAGCGGGCTGGCGGGAGCAAACTTAATCTGGGAGGCCAGTCTTCTTTTCGGCAGGCCGCTTATATCGCGCATGGCGACCACTGTCAAGATTTAACCGGAAAGTTAAAAGGCAAAGAACAGAGCCTGATTCCCTGCTCCTTTTGCCTTACTACTTTAGCCTCCCTCGATCCCCAGTACTTCGATCAATTCCTGGGCTGACGCCGCGCGCTTCTCCTCGCCCACAATTCCCCGCGCAAAAACCTCCGGCCCCTTACCAATTTCTCCCTTATAAATGCTTGACAACTACTATTGAAAACCGTAGTCTGCGCTCGCATTCAAATTCAAGCCAAATAGCTAACCCCTGCCAGATACCATCTGTATCGTATGGGGTCATCTGCTTGATCGCTCTCTTAATCACTTAAGGGTTGGACTGGATCTTTTCGCGGTCTCCCCAGACTCCGCCTATCGCGAAGCGTTCTCTTTCGCGTGCGCATTGCTAACAACCACACTTTAGCCCCGAGGACCAAACTAATGAACCGAGCAACAAGACTTGCATTACTACTGACCTTTATCGCGATTTCGTTTGCCGTAGCGTGGGACTTTACCCCGCGTTCTGCCGGTCGCAACAACTCCAAGGCGAATACCGAGTCTGGGGGCTTAACCTCGAAGCGGAGTTCCAGTGCCCCAAGATCACTGAAGACGATTCTCGCCGGGGGCAGTATTAGTGCTCCAGTTCCCGAGCCGACGATCGCCCCGGAGGGCGGCGACGACGATCCCGATCTGCCGCCGGGCATGGCCGGCCAAATTGACAAAGAGGCTTACCTGCGCGCGCGCGGCGACTATATCGATATGTTGCGCGGTCGCGGTTCAGAAGGTGCAGACGCAGCTCGCGAAACTGCCATTCGCCAAATGGATAAACAGGAGGCTCAAACGAGTCGGACGAGCGGCGGCTTGTCATCACTGGTCAATACCACCAACTGGAGTTTCATCGGTCCGGCGCCTGTGCCATTCGGTCAAACCAGCAACACTCGAGTTCCGGTCAGTGGCCGCACGATTGCGATAGCGGTCCACCCAACTAATCCTGACATCGTATATGTCGGCACTGCCCAGGGAGGACTCTACAAATCCACCAATGGTGGAACCAACTGGACGCCCCTCTTCGATTTTCAACTGGAATCTCTCGCTATTGGCGCCATCACGATCGATCCTACCGATAGCAATATCGTGTACCTCGGCACCGGGGAGCCCAATCTTTCAGCCGATAGTTTTGCTGGCAAGGGTCTCTACATAATTAGAAGTGCAAACTCGGCCACGCCGACCCTGGCTGGACCGTTTCGCCTCGACGGCAGTAACGCCGACGTCTTCTCCGGTCGTTCCATCGGCCGCATCATGGTTAACCCGGCCGATGACAACGTCATTTTTGTTTGCACGACCAGCGGCAGCGGCGGTAACCCCAACACCAGCCTCGTGAGCCCGCCACGGCGCGGAATTTATCGTTCAACGAATGCTCAGTCGGCCAGCCCAACCTTCAGTCAGATACAAATTACAGGGATTGCGACGCCAAACGATCGCAGCGTGATTGATATTCAACTTGATCCAAACAATCCCAACCTGCTGATCGCTGCGGTGCTGGGCGCCGCCAGCGACGGTGGCCTTTATCGCACTGCCAACGCGCTGGCTGCCACCCCTACATTCACGCGTACCCGAACGCTTCCGGACGGTTCCACCAACGGCCGCGCGGAATTGACGGCGACTAATAACGCCGGCGTAACGGCGTTCTATGCGGCCACCGGCGAAACCTCGTCGGTTGCGCTTGGTGGGCCGGCCTGCGCTTCAAGCCGTTCTGGATTATTAAGAAAATCCACCGACGGCGGCCTAACCTGGTCCAACCCCTTGCCGGGGTCAACCGGCTTCTGCGGCGGTCAATGTTTCTACGACATGGCGGTTGCAGTTACGCCCGACAATCAAACTATTCATCTCGGCGGCGCGGCCCGAGGTGGTGCCTCTCCCTGCCTCATTGATGTTATGAAGCGCTCCACAAACGGCGGCACGAGCTTCGCCAGAAACGACGACACCTTGCATGCTGATGAACATGCGCTCGCCATTGCTCCGTCGAATCCAAGCGTAGTCTATACCGGCAGCGACGGCGGCATCTGGAGATCAACAAACAACGGTACAAACTGGACGAGTCTCAACAACATCAATTTCAGCGCGACCCAGTTTCAAGGCGTTGCCGTCCATCCGTTTGACCGGAATTTCCTGATGGGCGGGACCCAGGATAACGGCACGATTTGCAAAGCCCCTGACGGCACCTGGTCGCATTGCCGCGACGGGGACGGCGGCTATGCCGTGATTGATAATAACGCCCAGGACACATTTAACGTGACGATGTATCACACGTTTTTTAACCAAACCAATTCGCAGATCGGCTACGAGCGTGCCGGCAATACACTGGCGAACGCCGACGGCCAACTCAGCGGTTGGACCTTCCGAGGCTGCTCGGGAACCACAGCCAATAACGGCTTTCGCTGTGCGGACAACGTCCTCTTCTACGCGCCGATGGAACAGGGACCGGGAAATCCGAATACGCTCTACTTCGGGACTGATCGTCTCTACCGTTCCACTAACAAGGGCGACACGATGGTAACTGTGAGCCAGGGTCCCCTGGTAGGGACGCCATTGCCAACCAGCACTTCAGGAGTTGTGGTCACAACCATCGGCGTTTCGCCGCAGGACGACAACGTCCGTATCGTCGGCCTGCGCGACGGACACGTCTTTGCAACGACCACTGCTTCTGCGGTCTTGACCGATGTCACTGCGGCGAACTTTCCCGCGCCCAATCCACTTGATACTACGAGGAATTCGATTGGCGATGCAGTCATTGATCCAAATAACAAGTTCACTGCCTACGTAAGTTTTGTGAGCTTCTCACCCCCAGCCGGACAGCAAATCTTTAAGACCACAAATCTTAACGATCCTACCCCGACCTGGACTGCATCCAGCAATGGCATACCCCGAGTGCCCATCAGCTCTCTTGCAGTCGACCCGCAGGATTCCAATTCGATCTACGCCGGCACCGACATCGGTGTCTATCACTCGAGCGATGGTGGTGCAAACTGGTCACCACTGGGTACGGGCTTGCCACGCGTTGCCGTTTTCGACGTGAAGATTTCCAATGTCCAGCGTTATCTGCGCATTGCCACTCACGGGCGCGGCATTTGGGAGATTGGTATTCCCGGCAGACAGTTGCCGGTGCTTCGCAACGGCGGCGCCACGATCACCGCGGAGGGTTGTGCCCCGGGCAACGGCGTAATCGATCCGGGCGAAGACATCACCATGAGCTTCGGCGTCACTAACATTGGGCCCGGACCAACCAATAATCTCGTCGTCACGTTGCAGCCAACGGGCGGCGTAACCTTCCCGAGTGGCCCGCAGAATTATGGCGTCGTAAATGCGGGTGCTACCGGAACAGGTTCTTTCCATTTTTCCAACAGCAGCAGCTCCTGTGGCGGCGCCATCACTTTGACCTTCCATCTGCAGGATGGAGACCTGGACCTCGGTAATGTCAGCATCACGTTTACGTTGGGACTGCTGGTTAACTCCGCTCCGAGTTTCACCGAAAACTTTGATAGCGTCACGGCACCCGCATTGCCGGCTGGTTGGACAACAGCGCGCAGCACTACCGCAACCGGCGCGGCGGCGCTCTGGGTTACCCAAACACCCACAGCCAACACAGCTCCGAACTCGGCCTTTGGCAACGGCGGGACTATTCCCTCCGACACCAACTTGACCTCGCCGACTATTGCCATTCCGACGGCTCCGGTCACAGGCACGAATCCAGGTGTGCGTTTGACGTTTAAGAATAACTACAACACTGAGCCCGGCTTTGACGGTGGCGTTCTGGAAATCAGCGTGAACGGCGGACCATTCCAGGACATCCTGACCGCGGGCGGCAGTTTCGTCGAAGGGGGATATAACGCCGCGATCGGTGTAACGGACAGCGCACTCACCGGACGCCAAGCGTGGACCGGAAACTCTGGCGGCTTTATTACCACGACGGTTGTCCTGCCCCCGGCCTCTTATGGGCAGAATGCACAACTCCGATGGCGCACGGCTTACGACACCGGCACCAATCCTGGCGGCGTGAGCATAGATACAATTTCTATCTATGCCAGCACGCGCATCTGTTGTGGTGGAGCTTGTTCACTGACTTGCCCGGCCAATATCACCGTCTCGAATGATCCGGGCGTATGCGGTGCGGTAGTTACCTACCCAATGCCGACAGAAACTGGAAACTGCGGCGGCGTAGTCACCTCAAATCATCCATCGGGCGAAACTTTCCCGGTGGGCACGACGACAGTCACCTTAACCGACACCAAGCTTGACGGCTCTACCGCAACTTGCCAATTTACGATTAGAGTAAATGACACGGAATTCCCGGTCGTCAGCAACCCAACCACCAGCCCAAATTCGCTTTGGCCCCCAAATCACCAAATGATTGAGGTGACGGTCAACTACACGGCGACCGACAATTGTCAGGGGCTCAACTGCGTGCTTACTGTTACCAGCAACGAGCCAATCAACGGTCTGGGTGATGGCGATACCGCGCCTGACTGGCAGATCGTCGATGCTCACCACGTCCTCTTACGTTCGGAACGATCGGGTAAGGGTAAAGGACGAACCTATACGATAACTACCACCTGCACCGATGCTTCGGGCAATGTTACAACCAAGACAAGCACGGTGTTTGTGCCCCCAAACCAAAAGGGTGCGCTTTTCACGAGTGTATCCGGCAGCGCCGGAGGAATTACAACCCATAGCGCTGTGGGCATCTCTACACCAACCACCCGCGACTCGAGAGGCGCTGGCTGGATTTCGTTGGCGCCAGGATCTTATCCAACAAATTTCGGGACCAGCGGTGAGTTGAAATCTGACTCCAGCTCGAAATCCACTAACAATAAGATTTCCAAGCGCGAACCGATTGAATTCAGACTTGGAAAACTTGAATTCAAAACTGTGGACTATGATGCCGAGGCCCTCTCAGGTTCTGAAACACAGTTCAGTGGCAATGGTAGAGTCAACGGGAAGGCTGGTTTCAACTTCACCCTGACGGTAAGCGACAGTCAGGCGCCAGGCGCTGGTGGCCTCGATAAAGTTCGGCTCAAGATTTGGAATGAGCAAACCGGAGAGGTAGTCTTCGACAGCGAACTTGGCCCCAACGGCACAGTCGCGCCAAGCCCCAGGTGAAAACCAACTTCCGCTCAATAGAAAAGAGGCACCGGGTTCAACCGGTGCCTCTTTTTTTTCGACTGTAGTCTTGCAAGCTACTACATGTTTGCGGGACGGAGCTAAATACCCAAAACGTCGATCAGTTCTTGAACTGCTGCCGCGCTTTTTTGTAGCGCAATACGCTCCTCCGCCAGCAAGTTGATCTCGATGATTTGCTCCAAACCACGCGCACCGAGCTTGCACGGCACGCCGACGTAGAGTCCGTTGATGCCATACTCGCCTTCGAGATACGCAGCACACGGCAGAATCTTTTTCTTGTCCTTCAAGATCGATTCCGTCATCTCCACTGCGGCCGCAGATGGAGCGTAATACGCCGAACCGGTCTTGAGTAACGAGACGATCTCCGCGCCGCCGCCAGCCGTTCGCTTCACAATGGCATCGATTTGGTCCTTCGACAGAAGCTCTGGAATAGGAATGCCGGCGCAGGTGGAAAAGCGTGGTAGCGGCACCATCGTGTCGCCGTGGCCGCCAAGCACAAACGCCGTGACGTTTTCAACGGAAACATCCAGCGCCTCTGCCAGGAAGCAACGCATGCGAGCGGAATCAAGCACCCCAGCCATGCCAATCACTCGATGCTTCGGAAAGCCGGAGCGGCGAAACGCCACCTGGCACATCGCATCCAACGGGTTTGAGACAATGATGAGAATTGATTCCGGTGAACGGCTGACGACTTCATCAACTACTTTGGAAACGATATCGGCGTTAGTTTTCAGCAAGTCGTCCCGGCTCATCCCCGGCTTGCGTGGCAATCCAGCCGTGATGATCACCACATCAGAGTTTTCTGTGCCGTCGTAAGTATTCGTGCCGACAAGCTTCACGTCATAGCCTTCAATTGGCGCGGCCTGGGCCAGGTCAAGCGACTTGCCCTGTGGCACGCCCTCAACAATGTCAACCAGCACCACATCGCCCATTTCCTTTGCCGCCAACCAATGAGCAGCTGTTGCGCCTACATTACCGGCGCCAACTACCGTAATTTTGTTTCGCGCACCCATATCTTTTGATCCTTTCGAGGTTAGGAAAAGACAAATTTGCCCTGTCAGTTCCTGCGCAATTTTTGCTTAAGAATGCTAGGATTTGAAAGACCGTGAGTGTATAGGTGCGCGCGAGAGGGTGTCAAGAAACGCAGTTGCAAACGTTCGTTAATTTATTTGGAGAAAAGGATGAAAACAAAACTCTTCTGGTTGACGGCGCTCTTGCTTCTGGTGGGATGCAGTTTGATCTGGAGCCCTACGGCCACTGTGAAGAAATTTATGGCCGCCACGGAAAAGGGGGATGTGGAAACTATGACCAGCCTGTTTTCGAGTAAGGCGGTTCAGGTAATGGGAATCGAAGAGATCCGGTCAAACAATCAAAACTTCTCCGACATGGTCCGCAAATCAATCGCTGCGGGCACGAAGCCCAAAATCGATCAACTCCAAGAGACCGCCAACGGCAGCAATGCACGAGTAACTTTCGTCTATCGCGACGACAACCAGAACAACTCAATCGGTCTCGGATTTGATTTGACGAAGGAAGGTGGTGCCTGGAAAATCGTCAACATCGGCGACCGCGCATCGGAACAGATCACCACTTCCGGCGTTACCACTACGACTGCGCCGATGCTGCTAGAAACGCCGCCACCAGCTCCTTCTCCGGTGGATGAAACGCGCGCGACAGAAACGAAAAGTGAACCAAAAGGGAAAACCATTTCCGGCGGCGTGTTGAATGGCAAAGCAATCAATTTGCCTCAGCCGGCATATCCACCGGTAGCCAAGGCTGCAAAAGCTTCGGGTACGGTAGTGGTTCAGGTCATAGTCGATGAGAGCGGCAACGTTACCGAAGCGCACGCGGTGTCAGGGCATCCTTTGTTGCAGGCGGCCGCTGTGGCGGCGGCCCGCTCGGCAAAGTTCTCACCGATGAAATTGTCGGGCCAAGCAGTGAAGGTGTCTGGCATCATTAACTACAACTTCACGGCCGAATAAGTCTACTTCATGGGGGCAAATGCTCAGGAGAGTCTAATCGCTCTTTTACAACTCGCTTACTCGGCTGAGCGAGCGGCGGCTTATGCCTATCGTGGTCACTGGCACTCGGTGGTCGATATGGGCTCGCGCGCGCACATCAAACAGATCGAAGACGAAGAGTGGCACCATCGCGAGCTCGTCGGAGAAATGCTTCGCAGCTTAAACTCGGGGCCCAAGCGTCAGCGCGAGATTCGTTCGTTGCTAATTGGACGCGCGCTCGGCTTCCTCTGTCACGTTATGGGTTGGCTAGCTCCGATGTATGGAGCAGGCCGTTTGGAGAGCCGGAACATTCGCGAGTATGAAACGGCCGCCAGATACGCGCGCGATTGCGGTCACGCGGAGTTTGTCGATTGCCTCTTGATGATGGCGGAAGTGGAGTGGGAACACGAACATTACTTTCGCGCGCAGGTTTTGCTTCACTCCCTGGGCCGCAAGCTTTCGCTGTGGCCCTCGCCGCCACCCAAGGAAGCGATTCGAGAAACGTTTGCGCGCGAAGCTGCGGAGACCTTAACGCCGGCAGATGCGACTGGCTGATTACTAAAGGCGTTGGCCCATAACCCCGCGAACTGGACACCGCACCGGCTGTCGTTGGAACTGCCCTCCCGCGCATGGTAGTATCCACGCACTCGAAAAGGAATTTAGCCCCGCAAAGCCATGTGGAATATGCAGACTTTACAGCACCGCCCCCTCGATAGCCGCTGCAATCTTTTCGCCGACTAGCACTCTTACTCTCTACATTTTACCAACGATTTGATTCGTCTCGACCTTCGTCTGTCGAGCCCGGTTGTTTTTCAGTAGGCCGAATGGTCCCGCAGCGGCCGTGAATAGAAAGAGAGCGCACTATGTCAACCAACACCATGGCACCGCCGAAGCGTCCCGAAATCAAAACCGCACTGCCCGGTCCCAGGGGACAGGAAATCATCGCAGCCGACGCACAGTTTGTTACGCCCTCGTATCCGCGCCCCTCGTTCAAGCTGGTAGCTGACCGCGCGCAGGGCGTTTGGGTTGAAGATGTTGACGGCAACATCTTCCTTGACTGCAATGCCGGGGTTGCAGTCTGTTCAACCGGGCACTGTCATCCTGAAGTGGTGCGAGCGATTCAGGAACAAGCATCACAACTCATACACATGTGTGGCACAGACTATTACTATCGCCACATGCCGGCGCTGGCAAAAAAACTTGACCAGATAGTGCCGGTCGCGTCGCCTACGCGGACTCACTTTGCTAACAGCGGCACGGAAGCCGTCGAGACCGCGCTGAAACTCGCCATGCACGCAACCGGTCGCGAAAAATTCATTGCCTTCTTCAATAGTTTTCATGGACGCACGATGGGTTCGCTCGCGCTAACCTCGTCGCGCTCCGCCCAGCGAATGGGTTTCAAGCGACAGGTACTCGACGTCGTGCACGTCCCTTATCCAAACGAGTTTCGCAATCCGTTTCGCGCCGAGGATTGCGGCGACGGCGGGGCGGGACAGGGTGCGTTGAACTGGATCGAAGAACGCTTATTTAAGACTACAACACCACCCGAGGAGGTCGCGGCGATCGTGGTCGAAGCCGTGCAGGGTGAAGGTGGATACGTACCCGCACCCAGCGGTTTTCTGCAAGGCTTGCGCCGGATTTGCGATCAGCACGGCATCCTCCTGATCGTGGATGAGGTGCAATCGGGAATGGGTCGTACGGGGAAAATGTTTGCCTGCGAGCACTACGATGTGCAGCCTGACATTGTGACCATCGCCAAGGGAATTGGTTCCGGGTTGCCCATCGGCGCCTGCGTTGCTCGCGCAGATTTGATGGATTGGAAACCCGGCGCGCATGCGTCGACGTTTGGTGGCAATCCCGTTTGTATTGCCGCCGCTTTGAAGACAATTGAATTGCTGGAGGGTGGACTGGTTAAGAATAGCGCGGCCGTCGGCGCCTATTTAAAAGCTGGTTTAGAGAATCTTAAGAGAAAGTATGATTGCATCGGCGATGTGCGCGGAATGGGAATGATGATTGGCGTTGAGTTTGTCACTGATCGCGCTTCAAACAAGGCTGACGCGGAGTTGCGCGATCGAGTGGAGATTGCCTGCTTCGAACGAGGACTAATTATTCTCGGTGCCGGAGCAAACACCATTCGCTGGTCACCACCGTTGATCCTGACCCAGGAAAATGTGGATGTCGCGCTAGAGATCTTCGACGCAGCGATCACGGCTTCATTAACTTAAGAATTTTGGGCCGCGGGTTAACGCGGGGGCGCGCGGATAAGAATTAGTCTTCAATAGATCTGATTCGCGTTTTTCCGCATTCATCCGCCGCCGGTAAGTTTTCCCGCAATCTCTTTCATCCTCGCACGCAACCGATCCTCGTCAACCGTGGTGACGCAGCCATCGCGGTATACTTCCCTGCCCGCTATCACCGTCAAGACAACATCACGACCTGATGAAGAAAACACGAGCGTATCGGCCGCGCCGTATGACGGAAGCTGATGCGTGCCGCTGAGTGACACGACCGCGAAGTCTGCTTGCAAGCCTTCTCGCAATTCACCTACTAGTCCATCGAGGGCAAGCGCGTGTGCTCCGCCGGAAGTGGCAACGCGCAAGACATCTTCGGCACTCAAGCTACAGCTCTCACCATCCTTTGCGGCGCGTTCAGAGCGCGCCAACAACAACGCAAAACGAGCTTCTTCCAGCAAGTCACAGGAGTTGTTACTCGCAACCGAGTCGCTACCCAGACCGACCGGTATCCCCTTCGCCAGGAATCGCGCAAATGGCGCGACACCGTGGCTTAGTTTTGCGTTGGACTTGGGACAGTGGGCCACGCGCGTGTCGGTTTGCTTAAGAGTTTCCAGATCGACTTCATCGACGTAAATACAGTGAGCCAGCAGAGGTTTAGTTTGAAGCACTCCATGGTCGTTCAGGTATTGAATCGGCGAAACTCCCGGTGCATTCCAATCTATGCCGCGCCCCTTGAGTCCATCAAGAAAGGGTCCGCGCCCTTCGCGCAGCAGCGAAACTTCCATCGCTGTTTCTGCAGCGTGCATCATGACAGGGAGGTTCTCAGCCAGCGCAAACTGCGAAATCATTTCAAGCTGGGGCGCGCAGACTGTGTAAGGGGCGTGGGGCGAGACACCACACTTAACCAACGCGGTTTCGCGTTCGCGGAGGAGGGCGATTTTTGCCTTTAGCTTTTCGCTGTTTTCATTAGCCAGTCGAGGATCCGGACCAAACGATTCCTGAAACACGATACCGCGCAAGCCTACCTCACGAAGCGCATTCATGCTTTGCAGCGCTGAGTCGCTGGCGTCGGCAACGCACGTCACGCCGGCTCGCACTGCCTCGCAAGCGCCCCACGCAGCAGCGACTCTCAAGTCGTCAGCGCTCATGCACTCAATCCGGGCACGAGTTAGTTTCTTAAGCCACGCAAAAAAGTCCGGCTCTTCGTTTTCGAGAAAGCCGCGCATCGCGGTTAGTTCAAGATGGGAGTGTGCGTTAACCAGGCCGGGTATGATCGCGGCCTGCCCAAGATCGCGGACAGTTGCTCCTGAGAATTGTGCAGTTAGTTCACTGCGCCGGCCTACGGCAACGATCTGCTGACCAATAACTGCGACTGCGCCATCGCCGATTGCCGGTGCGGAAACGGGTAAGACCCAACTAGCGCAATAGATTGTTGTCATGATGTCAACGAAGGAAAGCGGTGAAACTCATACTACCGAGTGGGCGACGGCTCGGTTGCCGGTGAATTCTGAACATTGGTCGCCGCCTGTGCCGGACCTTTCAGCTTGCGGTAACGCTCCATAATCGAGCTGACGTAGGCGCGCGTAGAGGGAATTTCGATCCGGTTAATAAACTCGTCACCGGTCAATTGCCTTGAGCCTGCTGCAACTTTGCTCCACTCTGCAGCCCTGCTCGGGCCGGCGTTGTATGCAGCAACTACGCGCGGTTCCGGATCGGACGCATCACGAAACTGCTCGTAGATTTTTTCAAGATACCAGCAACCGATTTGAATATTTCGCTCCGGATCTCGGAGCAAGCTGTCGGGACTCTGGGCCATCTGCCTTTCCAGATCGTGCATCCCGGTTTCCGCCGCCCACTCCCGACCCACTGCCGGGGTGATTTGCATTAAGCCAATCTCGCCGGCCTGGCCATTTTTCCACGGGCTGAAATATGTCTCCTCGTAAATGATGCTCCAAACCAGGGCGGGATCGAGACGATAGATATTTGCTTGTCGCGCAATTAGGCCATCGTAGCGATGAACCCAATACCGGTTGCAGAAATACGCTCCCAGAATTGCTGCGATGACAAGGAAAGTAATGACGAGGAGACGTTTCATTGAAATAGAGTATAAACGGAACAAAGGGTAAAGGGATGGTAAGGGTAAGACAAGACTTTCGCCGTTACCCTTTGCCCCTGCCCTTTACCCTTTGCCAGCTAGTTTCTTCGTTTTAGTTGCGCCCAGAAGTTTGCGGATGAACAGACACGATCCACGCCTTCGTAACGCGAAGATAGCGCCAACTCATCCAGGACGTGACCTTGCAGCCAAACCTCCGCGTCAAGCATGACGCCGGGCGCCAATACCTCCCCGCGCAACGCGCGCTGGTTCACCAGGATTTCAAGATTCATTCTTTCAAGGTCCAGATGAATCCAGTAAAGGTCACTTCCCGATAGCGGATTCTTTAACGGCTTAAAAGCGATCACGCGACCAGTCAAGCTCCAATCGTTTTCGTGGGCCGCGCGTGCTGGAGCAGCCTTGTCTAAAGGCAGCCATCTGGTCTTCGCTGGGGTGCTGCGGACCCGCGCACGATAGGCCAATCCGCAAAGTCCTACATGAAGCTCTTCCGCTCCAAAGCCCCCGGGCCCGACCTCGGTCAGGTTCTGCAGTTCAAACAAGACCTCGCAGTCAGCACCCTCGCGATAACCGTGAACAACTGCCTCACCCTCTTCGTCATACTCGGTTAAGGCCCACGGGCTGATTTTTTGTATATAACGAGCTCGGAACCCGGGCCGGCAGTCGGCGTAAAACACGTCGCCGCTACCAGACTCATAAAGCACTGTCCAAACCTCGAGTCCTTCACCTAATTTCCAACAACGACCGTGGAGAACTGCACCACGACGATTGAGTTGCGTGGCTTCTCCCTGGTCGCCGGCGCGCTCGGCGAGATAGTTAAACGCCTTCTCGCTGGGCACCTCTAATCCAATTGTTTCAAAAGTTGGGTTCATGACAGGTGTCAGATTTCAGATCTCTAACTTGATTTACCAGCCCGCTTTTTCGGCCGCTCTTCCGGCGCTTCAAAGTCCTCTGTCTCGGCAGGCTCCGCACGCGTACGGACACCTCTGATAATGCGCTCCGGTCCGTGCTTCGGCTTAACGCCGGAGCGAACCATCTCAGCGAAGAGATCGACATCGTAGTCTACGTCGCGCGACATCTTCTCGCGAATAGCGTGCAGCACTTCCAAAAATTTAGGACGGCGATACATTTGAATTTCGGGATTCGGATTTTTCGTCTCTAACGCGGACTTAAAACATCGGGTTCCGCCTTCTGCAATCCGAAATCTACATTCATTTTGCCTTTTCAGTAGCTTCAGATACAAGGAACTCTGGAGTAACGATCATGGGAACGTAAAATCCGGCTGCGGTATTAAACAGTCGAATCCGTGCTTGCCTGCGCACATTGGCCAAGTGTCCAAAGTTCCAAGTCACAAGGTAATCGATCTTGTGAAACGAAGCGATTGCCACATGAAGCGCGTCGGCGATGTACTTGCGATGGAAAATCCCTCGCGAGATATAGCCGTCCGCAAGGATCGCCGCTTCGTCTGTCAGCTCCACCTGTTCCAGCGCCGCGGTCAAATTTAGGTAAGACGAACGGTGTGGCTCGCTGACCCGCTCCAGCTCGCGGGTAACTAGCGGCGAAATCACCGAGCGGTAATCAGGCATCTCGTGTTCCCACCAGCGAATCGTCAGGTCGCGACGAAAGGGCTCACCATTGTCCAGGTAGGCCCCAATAACAGAAGTTTCCAGATACAGACTTTGTTTCATTAATCGAGGTGCTCTTCCGGTCTGGGTTGATCGACGCCCCTGGCGTTATTCAGCGGTTCCAGGCGAATCAACCCTCGCTGAAAATCAAATGAGACGCGGAAGTGTCGCAGGTAATTTCCACCAAGAATTCCCATCTGCGTGAAGCCGGCAGTTTCGTTCACCGGTTCGAGATCCAAAACGGCGGCACTGATCCGTTCGCGCGTCAGTGTACCCAACATGATCTTCGGCAAGAGCAAACTCCTGACGTCATCAGCGATGCCGGCGGCGCCATAAATTCGCAGCCGCGTTGGCTCCAGATAGTTGTTGAGTTCCTCTTCCTGCGCCAGTTTCTCGGAAACGACGGAGACAGTGGCACCGGTATCGACTATGAAATTCAAGGGCCTTTCAATTCCTTCGAGGTGTACTTCACCACTGAGAAATCCACTGGAGGTTGTGCGCACCGGAATCTCCAAGACACCCGGAGCCAGTGGCGCCACACCATTTTTTGAAATCGGACCATTCCAGAGATCCTTAACATTAGCTTCCGAGGGTCGGCGCAACATAAAAACATTCGTGCCGTAGTCAACGGAGGCAATGAACTTGGCGATAACTGAAAGCCCCAGGTAACCATCGGCGGGAGTCTTCTCGTCGAAGAAATGGTGAATGTAAACCGGCACACTCTCCACTCTCACGCCACCAACGTCGAGTGAGTCAAGGAATCCGTAAACGATTTCAAACTTGCCGCCGCCACCAACCGCGCGCGCCTGGCCGCCGCGAGCAACCGCGCGTACGCCCAACTTCTTCGCGGTCTCTTCTGAGATCACAGACATTCCCGATCCGGTGTCGAGGACAAAGCGCAGGGGTTCGCGGCTATTGTTAACTCGTACCTTTAAGATCGGACGGCCATCGATCGCCTCGAAAGGCATGATCGTTTTGCTATCGCCGGCCAGGACATAGAGCGAGCCCTGCTTCCCGAGGTAACGCAGGAAATCAATCAGGCCCCGGATGCGGGCGCGACGATCCGCATCGGTTTTCGGCGCAATTTCAAGAAATCGCTCATAGGCATCGGCAGCTTCCTTGTATCGCTCGTTGCGGGCCGTTGCCTGTCCCAGATTGAAAAGATAGTCAGGCTCGCTGGAATCAAGACTAACGGCGCGGCGCAATCCTTTGATCGACGAATCAAGCCGGTTCTCGTAAAAGTCGACCATCGCCAATCCCGCTATCGCCAGCGATTCATTTTCCACGAGGCTTAACGATGTTCGGAACTCCTCGACTGAATTGCGAAAATCACCTGAAGCCAAAATAACTGATCCCAACAATGCATGGGCGCGCGCAGAAAGCGGATCTGATAACACCACTCTCGCGGCATGGTCATATGCATCCTGCAGGCGCCTTTGCTTCAACAAGGAGAAACTCAAACCAAGTCGGGCGTCTTTGTCGTGTGAATCTTTGACAAGTAATTCTCGAAATTGCTTTTCAGCAGTTTCATAATCTCCATTCTTCAGAGATTCGTTGGCACGCTGGCGGGTCTTTCCCTCGCCAAGCGCAAGTGTGGATGCTGATGTCGCCAGGCAAATAAGAATGCCGGCGAACAGTTTTATTGCCATTGGGGGGAGCCACCGTTTCGCGTTAAGAGTTTGCATGGCTTTTATCTCTCCGCGTTACGGGATACTTCGCAGTATCCAAATCAGCAAATGGGGAGCAAGACAATTTGATACTACTTTAAGACCTCGCCAGTTTTCATTGACCAAAGAACCAGATCAAGCTCATCAAAGTCAATGCGAATCTCGCGAGCAAAAGAGCGCATTCGTTCTTCAGTGTCCAAATATCGAGCCCGGGTTGCCGGTGGCTTTGAAGTTTCAACCACTTCCAGGTCCGCAAGGCAACTCATCACGTGCTTATCAAGAATGGCGTGACCCAGTAGGCCAATATTTCTCAGGAAATGACTCGACTCTTTATAGCCCAGCCCCTTGATACGCTTTTCCCTGGCCAACCAATCACGACGCTGAAGCGGATCTGCAAAGCTCTGGAGTTTCTCGCGCAAAGCCATGTTGCAATGCTCACGCAAGTAGTCTCGCGTGATCACAATATAGCCCGGACGCTCAACTGGAAAGCGATGCGCTCCGCTACTCCGTAAAGCCAACGTCATATCTTCGCGGCCGCCATCTCGCAGAAACGGTCTCACGGCTTCTACGGCACGGAAGCCCATGCGCGCCGACGCGCCGGCAGTGAAGATGCAGAAGACGAGCTCTTCCCAAAGTTGCTCGTCAGATCCCTGGCGCCACACCTTTTGAAACTGATCGAGGCGCGCGCGAATCTCTTTTCTTCGCGCCCTGTGTGTGGCACGAATATCCTCAACGGCTACCGGCTTGCTGTTGCGTCTCACTTTATTATCAATACTGCGATTCTAGGTTTGCGCTTCTGGCGTTGTCAACGAGATGAGACTTTCTGTCGCGCGCCGCTCAACGACAATAAAGTTAATTGCACCGGGCTACATCCAAATCGATCATGCTGCATCAACGAAACCTCTCCCGCACGATCTCTCGGCCTCATGGTATTATTCCCCGTTGCTTCATGAGCAACGTTGAGGTTTTAACGCATTGCATAGCAGCAGCAAAAATCTATCGCATCTTCGGTTTACCGGTACTGTCACATTTCTCCTGTTGACAGCGCTGGTGACTGTGGTCGCCCAAACTCCAACACCCGCTCCCATTCTTCAGCCGCAGGATCCGACAGCTTCAGACACTAACGTATCCACCGTCTACGGGTTGCAGGGTGTTCTAATCGAAACGCTCGACGGGAAAGTAGTGTCCGCGCAGTCGACAGATCGGGCGTTCAACCCGGCCTCGTCAGTCAAACTCGCAACAGCCCTCGTGGCCCTGCACAACTTCGGACCAAACCACCGATTCAGTACTGGCTTTTGGACTGATGGCTCAATCGACAAAGCCAACGGCGCTATCGTTGGTAACCTCTACGTCGCGGGACGCGATCCGTCGTTCCACTATGAACATGGGATAATGATCGCAAAAGAGTTGAACGCTCTTGGAATTCGCAGCGTTACCGGCAACTTAATTATAGCGCCGGGGTTTACGATGAATTTCAGTTCGTCTGCTCGCAGTTCGGGAGAACTGCTTTACGACACGCTCGATGCAAGCCGGCGTTCAGGCGAAGCAATTCGCGCGTGGAACTACGAGCGCATCACGCTGGGTGACCTTTCCAGTTTGCAGACGGTTCCTGGTTTGACGGTAGATGGAGAAGTTAGTGTCGGCACGGTGGCCCCGGGCGCGAGGCTTTTGCTAACGCACAAGTCGAGTAAGCTCACTGACGTTCTCAAAGTGCTGCTGTGTTACTCAAATAATTTTATGGCGGAGCGACTTGGTGATGGACTCGGCGGGAAAGATGCCGTAAGGCGTCAGTTAATCACCATGCTCAATATACCACCGGACGAAATCAAGTTAGCTTCGCTTAGCGGCCTCGGTGTTAATCGGGTTACACCTCGGGCAATGATGAAGATATTTCGCGGCCTGCGCGCTGAGTTGCAAAAGAACCGACTATCGCCTGCAGACATCATGCCGGTTGCGGGAATAGATCCGGGCACGTTAGAAGAGCGGTTTACCGGGCCCGCCTGGCAAGGGAGCGTGATAGCAAAGACCGGCACGCTCGCGAGGACCGATGGCGGAGCCAGCTCACTTGTTGGTCAAATGAATAACAAAAATGGCAGCACGCTTCTATTTGTCATAATGAACCAGCGCGGAAATGTTCTCAGGTTTCGTTCGAATCAGGATTACCTCGTGATGCTGGTACAAAATAGTCGCGGGGGCCCCAAGCCGTTTAACTACAAACCGTTGGCGCTCACTATGAGGTTGGCTGACACTGAAAGCGTCTCTGGCTCCGCCACCGATGAACTTGGACCTACTCTGCAGGCCCATCCCAAGATCCCCTGAGCGATTCTCTACTACCGTTATTGCGCCCCGCCGATCATGACAATCGACGGGGCGCTTTACCGTCCGGCTGACGTGCCCGGCGTGCGGCACCTGGCGCGTAGCGGACGATCTCTTCCGCGTTCTTTGCGAGCAGCCTGCGCGCTGGCGCAATACTCAACGGCAAAGCCGGCGTTGAAACCAGAATGATCCCATCGGACCTAGAGTTCGAAAGGCCTTCCGTTTTCCCAATTCAATCCCGATTCATTAGGCGGGGGCTCGTCGCCGAATTCCGGCCCACTCTGGAAGCCTTCTTCCATCGTCGTTACTTAAGGTGACGAATTGCTTGGTGTGTTTAGTAAGCGCCTAAGAAAACTCCCTGATTTTATTGACAGTTTGCAGCGGCATGGGTGTTGCCAAAGCAAACCCGGCGAGGTCTCCGAACGACGCTCGTTATCGGCTATTCAGGAGGAGCAAAACACTGTGCTTAAGGAAATGGTAGGAGCGAGTAAATCGCCCAGGACGAGGTCTGAGTCTGGCTTTACTGTTTTGCAACTAATATTCGTTGTAGCAATTGTCGGGATAATTTCGGCTTTTACTCTGATCAATATCCGAGCTTCGCGTGAATCGATAGCTCTTCAGAATTCGGTGCGGATATTGGCTGGTTATATTGAGAAGGCGCGACTTGACGCTGTTCGGCGTCACGACACCTCAAGCGTAACGTTTACTAACAACACATCATACAACGTGAGGATGGATTTTGATGGCAGTGGAGTTCCTTACACGCGTAGTGTCAGCCTTCAACCAGGTATCGAGATTCCTGCTGGCTCACCGTTGCCCTCGATTTCGTTTAATTGGCGCGGTCGCACCTCGGCCTGTACAAATACATTTGCCTTTCAAAACACTTCAGGCGGGATACAGTCATGGGTAGACGTTTCGGACGCGGGCGATGTAACCGTGAACAGCGATGTGGATGTGCTGCCCACCGTTAGCTACGCAACCGTGAGTAGTTCTGCCGGAATTGCTCCGGTCACCGTGGTATCTGGAACTGGCGCGCATAACAACACCTTGGATTGTGATACGACTACAACGGGCGCTGCTGGTCCACCAGTGACCGGCAACGGCTCGGGCGGGTGCAAACTCACAGTCAATCCTTCTTCACTAACCATAAAGAAGAGTGGTGGCAGCACTGGCAGTTTTGTTCTCAGTTCGAATAATTCGGGAACCGTCACAGCCTCAGGGCCTACTAATCTAACCTTAACCCCTCTCTACCAGGCTATTTCCGCCAATGGCTCGATAACTTTTTCTGTAACCTCTAACAACAGAACGCGTGGCACCTTCGCAGTAAACTTCGCATCACCTTGTACGACCGTAACGTCCCTGGTCAAAGTAGTGAACTAGAGGAAGCTTGATATGGTCTCAGAAACCCGCAATGGAGTGAACGACCCGCCGGAAATTCAAGCGACTAAAATCGGCGAGGCTGGTTTTACAATACTTGAAACAGCGATAGCGCTTGTCGTCATGGTGGTCATGGCTCTCGCCTCAGTTTCACTTTTCACGTTTGCAATCAAATATGACACTGGCGCCAATGATCGCGCTATCGCGCTCGCAATCGCACAACAGCGGATGGAGCGTTTGCGCAGAACCGGCTTTAGCGACGCCACCTTTGCTACTCCCACTTTGACTGAATCCTACACCATGGCCGGCCATCCATACTCAGTAGTAACCACTGTCTGTTCGACGTCGGATTGCGGAGGAAGCGCTGTGCTGAAGCTTATCACCGTGAGAGTCACACCCTCCGCTCCCAGCAGCCAATGGTCAGGCACTGCCGCCACAATAATCACGAAACGTTCGGCCCCTGTGGTTGGCCCCTATCTGCAATAGGATCTAAGAAGAAATCGTCGGACTCGAAAAAGGCCGCATTCATGACTAAACAAGACCTGAAGCAGTCAAGCGTGGGAGGGTTTTCCCTCTTCGAATTATTGATTGCGATGACCATAACACTCGTGCTTTTGGGATTGGCGAGTGCGATGCTTGCTAGTTCTTTTAAAATTCGCACCCGAGAGAATCAGAGAACCGAAGCACTTGCGGACGCGCAACGTGGTCTAAATCTGATTACGCGTGAGGTTGCCAACTCTGGTTACGGCCTCACCGATAACGGAATAGTGAGCGCCGACTCCGGCATATCATCGATTCGCGTAAGAGCAAACCTAAATGCTTCTCAGAAAGAGGCGACCAGTGGAACCGGTACGGACAAGGACGAAGACGTAAAATACCTGCTCTACACCGACAGCGGGAATAGTTACATCGTTCGTCTCGACGTAAACATTGCGGCTCAGGAAATGGTGCTCGCAAACCGAGTCGATGCGCTCAACATTCGTTATTATCCTGACAAAGTTTATTACACAACTACGGACTGCGACATCTCGGGCGTCGTGGACGCCTCCGGTAATCCCATCTCTGAAGTCACCCAAAAGAGCGAGGCCGAGTACATCGTCATTTCAGTTTGCGTAACCCTTCCGGCGGTGGGCACACCTAACTCCGATGGCTACCAGCCGGCTTCTCGCGTGCAGTTAGTATCTGACGCGACCTTGCGGAATTCCGACCTTGTTAATTACTGAATCTGATCTCCATACGGCACCAGAGGTAAATCTTCGAATGGAAGCGATTTCTAAAGTCACCAAGGGAAGGTCCCCTTACACCGATGAGCGCGGGGCGGCTCTCATTACCATGCTGCTCATCAGCCTGTTGCTTCTGACGGCGAGCGGGGCACTGATAATGACCACTTCAATGTCGGCGACAAATACGGTCGATGCGGCCGCCGAGACGCAAGCCTACTACGCTGCGGAATCCGGCACCCAGGCAGTCCTTAATGTACTTCGGGGAAATGTTGCGCCCAACCCGGTGTTCGCCTCGGATCCTTCAGGGGGAGTCGCCCCAGAGAACAAGATTAGTTTTCGCAGAGCTATCACAACCTCGATATCCAACCTGAGTGGGGACACCAGCGCCGATGCCCGACTCTCGCGCTGGCTCACCTACGACACGACCTACGATCCGGCTCGAGTCACACTAAACACCGGTTATACGCCAATTAACGGAATGGCGTTCAGCAGTGCCTTAACCGATCCTGACAACTCTGGGGTCATAACTTTTTCGACTTCGGGTGTCTTCACCAATTACCCGACCGAGAATCCTCACCAGTTTTTTACAAACGGAAATACCAAGGTGACTTTGCAATATCAACCTCAAGCATCCACGACTATTACTACTGCAGGTGCCAGCACGCTGGGTCGCTTCGTTATTTCAGGCGTAGGTAGCAATGGCTACACGCTCTCCAATGAACCGTTCCAGCTTACGATTACGCAGACCGCTCCCTGGCCCGTTACCTACACTATAAAATGCACTCTGTCGGGAACTATTACTGCCACTACCAGTCTAGTAGCAGTCACCTTTCCCACGATTTCAAACAGCCTTCAAGGTCCGCTATACACGCGGGCCTCACTGACAATAAACAGCAATGGCACAACCGCGATTCCGGTCGCGATTACGGCCGCTGAACCCAATCGTTTGATTGCTGACGTCACGGGTTTCGGACCCCGCAATGCCAAAAAGCAACTGCGAATGTTGCTGAGCAGATTCGCCTTTGACATAACGGCGCCGAGCGCCATTACGATTCGTAGCGCCGACGACAATTCCCAGTTGACATTCAACGCCGGCAACAGCGCTAGGTATATTTACGACGGATACGACAATGCCGGAGGCGTTGATCTTTCTGCATTTGCGGTCACCGGCGCTGCCGATAAAACCTATCTTGACAGTCTTTCCCTTCCCGGCGGACAAGTCTTTGGCAGTCCCAGCGGAGTGCTCAAGGTGGCGGTTTCGAGTCTACCTACGTGGTTACAGACCGCCGACGCTGCCCGCGTCTTTGTGTCGGAGATGCGAATAAGGGCTCAAAATGACTACCGTTATTACACTACCGCTACCCAACCACCCGATTTCGGCACCACCGCCAAGCCTGTACTCACGTTCGTCGACGGAGATACGGATCTTCCTCCGGCAGGTGGCTCTGGCCTACTGATTGTCACTGGCACCCTGACCCTAAACGGCTCGTCAGATTATAAGGGCCTGGTCCTCGTGCTCGGCGGCGGCAACCTGGTTCGTGACGGCGGCGGCAATGGCAACAGTCTGGGAGGCGTAATGGTTGCGCGTTTTGGAAACACCGGAAATTTTCTCGCACCCCTCTTCAATAGCAGCGGCAGCGGGACGTCGACGATTCAATACGATTCGGATTGGGTGCGCAAAGCACTCGCCTCAAGTGGGCCGCGAGTAACCGCTATTGGTGAATTCTAATCGCGTTGCATTGTTCCTGGAGACGCTGTCTTGATGTTGCGAAAGAAAATACTGGAAAAATTTGTCGGGCGAGGGCCGGACGATTCGGCGTTCCGCTCCCAAACACATTATGAAATTGGCATCAAACTGTCAGGAAAAGGTCTCCGCGATCTGGCGCTGGCAGAATTTAGTAAGGCAACAAAGCTTAATCCTGAGTTCGCTGAGGCTCACCTCGAGCTAGGCTCAGCCTATCTCTACCTGGGCCGCCTCGATGAAGCAATTGAAGCCTATAAAGAAGCCTTGAGAATCTGCCCTGAGCATGTTGAAGCCCATGGCAATCTCGCCCTTGCTTATGATCGTTCCGGCAATTTCATCAAAGCGCTCGGCATGTACATAAAGGCTATTCGGCATAATCCTGGGAACGTCGATTTATACATAAATCTTGGCCTCGCGTACTTCAATATCGGTACCTATTCCGAGGCAATAAAAGCATATGAGCGCGCGATTCAGATTAACCCCCAGGAAGGTCGGGCCCATTATTATTTAGGCCTTGTTCATCTTGACAGGGAAGACCGAGAGTCAGCGATGGCGGAGCAAGAGGAACTAAAACAACTCGGAGACGATGATCTTGCGGCGCTGCTACTCGATGAGATTCAAAGGCAAACGTGGCGGTTACCGCCAGGCACGGACCGGGAGCTAAAAACTCGCGCGCGCGATTAGCGGCCCAGTCAGGAAACTGGACCACTCCACGCCAGCAAGTTTCGATTGAATTAAGCAGAAAGTAGATTCGCATAAAGATGAAAGCCCCTCTCACTCACAAAGACCATAGCGATAGTGCCGGCTTTTCTGCGTTCGAACTGCTGATCGTGGTCGCGATGATTTCGGTGATTTCCGGTTTCGCGTTTGTTCAAATCGTGCGTGCTCGTCAAATCATGACGAGAACCAACGCTGCCCGGCAGTTTGCCTCCTACCTGGAAAAAGCGCGACTTGATTCCGTGCGCCGCCACGCTATGACCAGCACATCGATGGCCCAGATTCAGATAGTCAATGCAAACTTCTACACCGTGACTATTGATTCTGACGGCGACGGGTCATTGGACGCGCCCCAGGTGGTCAGCTTACCCGCAAACTCCAATCTTCAATTCAATACTCCGTATCCCCGCACGATCTATTTTAACTGGCGCGGTCGAACGGTTGATGCGTCCGGCAACATTGCCACACCTGCTTATGTGACAATTTCCAGCAGCGTTTCTGATTCGAGCAGAATTGACTTAACTACTTCCGGCCAGCCCAGTCTCGATGGTCCTGCTGCGAGCAGCCCGGTGACAAACTCAGGAAATCCCGCTCCTGTCTTTCGACCGAATACGACGATTCCATGAAGAGCAAGACCAATACATTAAAGAAATTTTGTAACACGCGATCTCGTAAGGCGGGCGGTTCGTCAGACGTCTGTTTAGACGGCGAGTGTGGCGCGCGTGGTTTCACGATACTCGAAACCGTGATTGCTTTTCTTCTCCTGATGATTGTCTCACTCGGTGTCGCGAGCCTCTTTACCTTTTCGATCTATAACAATTCAGGCGGAATCGACCGCGCGTCGTCCCTCTCCATAGGTCAACAGACTCTCGAAGTGCTACGTAATGCCCAATTCACTTCGGCCGCAACTTCGACGTCTTTAAAAGGTGGCACCTACGTCCAGAATGTTGTGCGCGACCAAAGGAGATTCACCCTGACAATAGTCATCGATGATGACCCTTCCACACCGGCTTTAGAGGTGAACCCTGCCACGACGATTAAGAAAATAACGGTCACCGTACGCTCCGAAAGCAGCATCGGCATGGGCTGGGTCTCAGGTTCGTTTGGAACTGTCACGCTGATAACCGAACGCACGATGGCGGATGGATGAATATCGGAATGAATATAGAATCGCTAAACCCAACCAAACGTCCCACGGGCTTTTCGCTGCTCGAATTGCTGATTGCAATGTCGATCACGTTGGCCGTTATGGTCGCGGCCAGCACCTTGCTGGCGAGTTCCCTCCGCGTCCGCACCCGTGAAAACACCAGGTCCGATGCACTGGCTGCGGCTCAACGAGCACTAAATATTCTTTCCCGCGAGGTTGGTAATTCCGGTTATGGACTTGCCGATAATGGAATTATCGCGGCAGATTCTGGCGTAAGTTCAATACGGATTCGCGCCAACCTGGACAATGATGCCACTCTTAGCGAGCCGGATGAGGATGTTCGCTACGTTTATCAAGGCGTTCCGAATAACGTCATCGTTCGTTTCGATAATTTTGGGGCGTCTCCCGGAAACCTCGTGGTGCTTGCCACCAATATAACCAACCTGACGTTCAAGTATTACGACGTCAACGGCATCGAAACCACCACCTACAACAATGCCGAGCGGATTCGACTGGACGTTAGCGTGGATCTTCCGGCCGGCCCGGAACAGCCAGCTTCCGTCGTGCACTTACAGTCGGATGTAGCGCTTCGCAATGCAAAAAATACGCTGGGGCAGTTTTGATATGAAGAATATTCTGAATAATTGCCTAGCGCGAAAGCTCGTGAGGATAAATGCTATGGCCCACCCACCAAAAGAATTTGCTCCCCACCGCGGCGGCGAAAGCGGCGCGGCGCTCGTGAGTACGCTGTTGATCTCAGCGCTTCTCCTAACCGCCGGAGGGATGTTGATTTTAACCACCTCAATGACCGGCACTAGCTCGATTGATTCCGCGGCGGAAGCGCAGGCCTATTACGGAGCCGAAGCCGGATTACAGGCAACACTGAATGTTTTGCGCGGACGGACCAGCCCAAATCCGCTCTTTGCTCCTGATCCGTCAAGCCAAAACAAGATGACCTTTGCAAAGGCAGTCGATCCGGTCTATTCAAATCTCACGACCGATCCCGCCGGAACGCTTCCCCGGCTATCGCGCTGGCTACCTTATTCTTACACTCCGCCCGGAAGCCCTATTGCTGATCGAGTCGGTATTAGTCCCGGTTACAATCCCTACAATGGTATTGCCTACAGCGTTGTCGTCTCAGAGCCTCCTCCCGGCAATTCTCCGCCCATGCGGCTGTTAATCACATCCACTGGCTACGGACCGCGCGGCGCTCGGAAGAAATTGGTGACGCTGGTCGGAGCGTATGGCTTGATCGTTGATGAAGTACCAGCGCCGGTCGTACTCCGCGGCCACGACGATCGCCTCACGGAGCTAACGTTGGATTTGGGATCGAGTGGCGCGGAGACTTATTCGGGAGTAGACAATGCACTCGTAGTTCCGATTAAGCCGGCGGTGGCAATTAGCGCGCACGATGTGTCTGCTTTTTTGGGCGCCATCACAAGTCTCAAATCAAAAGTCTTAACGACTCCACAATATAAAGTTCTAAAACTCCCAAATGAACCGGCCCCGCCCGGCATGGGGGTCGAGCCGCCCTGGTTTATGGACACGGCAAACGACGCTCGCACGTTTGTAGCTCAGGCCGAGGCGCTAGCCCAGGATCGAGCGGCGGCCGGGAAAAAAGGCCGAGTGGTTAATACACTTGACGGCAACGCGGGCGCGATCGGCGACCCTTGGCTAACGGTGGTAAAGGGCGATTGTCGGTTAACTGGCGGCGCCGGACTACTGGTAGTGGAAGGCACGCTTACAATAAAAGGCTCGGGTATCAACTTCAACGGTCTGATTCTCGTCCTTGGCACCGGCCGCGTGATAAAGACCGGTGGCGGCAATAAAGATGTTTATGGCTCTATTATGGTCGCTCGGTTCGGCGCCACGGGTAACTTTTTGGATCCTACATTTGACGTAACCGGCGGCGGCAGTTCAAACATTCAGTACGACTCGAAAGCGGTGCTGGATGCGCTTGAGACAACCGGTCAGCCTGTGCTGGGTGTCGTTGAAAAATAGTTCTGCCGGACGGGATAAGTTAGCGGGTGCAATCTCATTAGAGTGCACCCGCTTTTTCTATGTAGTGCGGTAGATGATGAGATAACTGGACGTGGTCTTTAAACACCTGAAGCCGTCCGGTTATGAGTTGAACTCAGAGCTCCAATACGAAGGTGTAAAACGCAAAGTGCGGTTAAGCGCATTCTTGCTGGTGGTTTGACTCGCCTGAACGGTTTTAATAGGTGAGGAAAGCAACGACTAATCGAGAGTGCGCCGTCTCTTACGCAACTTCGCGCCGATCGCGGCCAGGCCGGTTCCGAGCAATAACATCGTGGTTGGCTCTGGGACGGTAGTCATCATCTCCTGTGGGCCTCGACGACTTATATCGGTTGGAGTCAAGATTCGAAATTTGCTGAAATCATACCCGCTGAAGTTTTGACTCGCAGCCAGCGCTAACCAGGCGCTAGAGCCTGCCGTATCGGGGGTAGCCGAATTGAATATATTCCAAATTGCAATTTGTATGTCGCCGCTTTTATCAGGATGCAACGTAAGCTGATCAGTCAGGAAGGCTACCTGCTGATACTTAAATAAGGCATTCGCCTGGCCACCATAGAGCGCATTTGCGACCCCTTGGGCTGTAAGTGCGTTGACCGTAACCTGCCAAGTTTGACCTTCAACTATTCTCCGATCAAAGCTCATACACACCATGGCTATGGAACTTCCATTGAGGGTGCCCTGATATGGTCCGGCAAATCCTATTGAAGGGATCGGATCGCCAAACTTGATCAGCTTGACCGTGTCGGCTGAAGCTGTTGCGGCTCCTCCGAAACAGACGATTAAAAGTAACAAGGACAGAACAGCAAATCTTCGCATTTGCACCTCCGCAAGGCTCGCAGTTGATTGGTTCGTTTTCGTCGTTAAATGGATACGTTCCTGACTTTGACCGTATGAGAGGAGAAACGTGCAAAAGACGAGGGTTTTCAGAAAAGAATCGTCGAGCCCATTGGGGCCTGCGGCAGGCGCTCGGAGCCGAGATTTGATACGGAAAAGCTGTCTACGCGGCAGCGGCCACGCGCCTATTTTCTTGAAGGCAATAGCGATAGGTGCCTTGGTTGAGAGTTCGTTTACCGAGAACCGGCTGCATAGTTGTGATATGTTTAAACCAGGAGTGGTTCCAAACAGTTAGGCTAAGCCGACTTGACTGACTGGTTCTTCCTCGATGCGTTGACCTGAATTTGCCAAACAGATGCCAGACATCCTCCTCGTTGAAGATAAAGAGAGCTTGCGCCGGGTTTTGCGCCTCACTCTCGAAGGCGCCGGCCATACCGTCACTGAAGCCGCTGATGCCCGCTCCGCGTTAAACGAAATTGCCGCGGCGCCACACAAGTTAGTCCTTACTGATCTGCGAATGCCCCACGGCTCGGGACTGGATGTGCTACGGGCCGCTCGAGCCGCGGACGGCAACATTCCGGTGATCGTGATGACCGCTTTCGGTTCAGTAGACGAAGCCGTACAGGCGATGAAGGACGGCGCGCACGACTTCCTGCAGAAGCCGGTAGATTCTAACCACCTCCTCCTCATTGTTGAGCGAGCCCTGGAACAAGAAAGACTGCGAACAGAAAACATCTTGCTGCGGGAAGAGTGGTCGCGCCGTTACGGCTTTCCCCGAATCCTGGGCGAATCCGCCGCTATCAAACGAGCTGTATCTGAAACTCAGCGCGTCGCGCAAACGGAAGCAACCGTACTTTTGCTGGGCGAGTCAGGTACCGGCAAAGAATTGTTTGCGAGGGCAGTGCATCACCTTTCTGACCGTCGGGACCGGCCTTTCGTGGCCATCAACTGTGCTGCGATTCCGGAAACGCTCATCGAGAATGAACTGTTTGGCCACGAACGTGGGGCCTTTACCGGCGCTGGCGACAGACGGCTGGGAAAGTTTGAGCTTGCGTCGAGCGGTACAGTCTTCCTTGATGAGATTGGTGAACTGCCGTCGGCGGTGCAAGGAAAACTACTGCGCGTTATCGAGGAAAAGGTTGTTGACCGGATAGGGGGACGGGCTCCGGTTCCCGTCGATGTTCGAGTTGTCGCGGCTACGAATCGCGATCTAAAGTCGGACGTCGAAAGTGGTAAGTTTCGCCGGGATTTGTTTTTTCGTTTGGCGGTTTTTCCCCTTGAGATTCCGCCGCTTCGCGATCGCGAAAATGACGTTGACCTGCTGGCTAAACATTTCGCCGGCGCTCTTGGTAAAGAATTGCGCGGGCGCGAGGCAGCTTTGAGCGACGACGCTTTGGCAGCATTACGCTTGCATAGCTGGCCGGGCAACGTTCGCGAATTAGAGAACGTCATCGAGCGCGCCTGTATCTTATCTGACTCGATGGTGCTCGAGCGGAAAGATCTGGGGCTATCCACCACTCCGCCTGACAATTCTGAGGCGTTGAAGATATTTGACTTGACTGGCACTCTTTCCGAGGCAGCCCAACGCGCTTCGCGTCTTGTAGAACGGCAAAAAATTCTCGCGGCCCTCGCTGCGAACCAAGGCAATAAGGTCACAACTGCCGAGGAACTGGGTGTCAGTTACAAGACTCTCCTTACCAAGATTAAGGACTACGATCTCGGATAACAATGAACGACCTCCCTAAAGACGGTCGTACGGCCGACAACGATTCTTCCGCCAATGAGTCTCCTCTTCCAGCAGCGGAAGCAGTTGAGATTCCCGGCAGTGTTCACGACGAGGCGAGTGCGATCGCCAGTGAGACCCTCGAGCAGGTTGGTGCCGCTGGTGGCGGAGCTCCTGCCGTTACGCCTGGCGCCAAACCCGAGAGGAGCACCGGACGGTCGGCCTTTCTGGTGGGCGCCGGCATACTGATAAGCCGAATTGTCGGATTGATTCGGCAAAGAGTTTTCGCTCACTACTTCGGCACCTCCGCAGCGGGCGACGCCTTTAGCGCCGCCTTCCGCATTCCCAATTTTCTACAGAATATATTTGGCGAAGGGGCGCTGTCCGCGTCGTTCATTCCTGTTTACGCAAAGCTGCTGGCCCGTGAGGATGAAAAGGAAGCAACCCACGTCGCCAATGCGGTCCTTGGCCTGCTCGCTCTCGCAGTTTCATTAATAGTGCTTGCCGGTGTTCTTACTACACCCTATTTGATCTCCGCGATCGCGCCCGGTTTCAAGGGGGAGACGCGCGAGTTAACGATTCGGCTGGTGCGAATTTTGTTTCCTGGCGCCGGTCTGTTAGTGCTCTCGGCCTGGTGTCTGGGCGTACTCAACAGCCACCACCGATTTTTCATTTCCTATACCGCACCAGTCGCCTGGAACGTATCAATGATCGCATCATTGGTTATCTTCGGCCGGCGCGTAGGTCAATTCCCCCTGGCGGAATATGTAGCGTGGGGTTCGGTGGTGGGCAGCGCGCTCCAGTTTGGTGTGCAGTGGCCGACAGTAATAAAACTGGTGCGGCGCCTGCGTCCGGTACTCGATGTCGCAAGTGAACACGTGAGGACGGTGGTCAGAAACTTTTTCCCCGTGTTCATGAGTCGCGGTGTGGTGCAAATCAGCGCCTTTGTAGATGCCATTCTGGCAAGTTTCTTGCCGGAGGGCTCCGTGGTGGCGCTTACCTACGCTCAAAGTCTCTATACCCTACCGGTAAGTCTTTTCGGCATGTCGGTTTCGGCTGCTGAGCTACCGGCTATGTCGCGCGCTATTGGTAGCACCGAGGAAGTTGCCGACGTCTTGCGGCAGCGACTGGATGATGGGTTACGCCGCATCGCCTTCTTCATAGTTCCCTCCTCGATGGCGTTTCTCGCGTTGGGAGATGTGATTGCTGCCGTCCTGTATCAGACCGGACAGTTTAAGCACGACGCTGCAATTTTTGTCTGGGGGATTCTGGCGGGTTCAACTGTGGGGTTGCTCGCATCAACTCTCGGCCGGCTCTACTCCTCCACGTATTACGCCCTCCACGACACTCGCACGCCCCTTCGTTATGCAATCGTGCGCGTAACTCTTACGACAGTGCTGGGCTATGCATTCGCATTGCCGTTGCCACGACTTTTGGGCATTGATCCCAAGTGGGGAGTCGCCGGTTTGACCGCCTCGGCCGGCATCGCTGGGTGGATTGAGTTTGCATTGCTTAGACGCTCCCTGAACCGCCGAATTGGGCGTACCGGGCTGTCAACGTTCTATGTCATAAAGCTCTGGGTTGCCGCATTGTTGGCAGCGGATCTCGGTTGGACCTTAAAATTATTGTTCGGCGAATTGCACCCAATTCCACTGGCGGCCATTGTCCTGGGTAGCTACGGCGTGGCTTACTTTGGCGTGGCCACTTTCCTGGAGGTGTCGGAATCCCGGGTGGTTATTAACAGAATCCTTCGATTGTTGAAGCTGGGGAGCGGCGGCGGTTAGTCCCTAATTCGAGGATTCGACCAACTTTCAAATATAAATCTTTCTCAAGCCAGAGTTTTCTGGAGATTTCGCACCATTGATTCTTTAGTCACTTATCCTGGAAAAACGGAACGGTTGGTGCAGCGGCAAGCGGGGGTGGCCCCGAGGCCGCCTTTTTTTGGATCAGGGCTTGGGTAATTCCAAAATTGGTTCTTCCCTTCTCTCTCATATCGCATGATCCGATTGACCCACCAACAGCCCGTCTCTATCATCGCACCGTGCAACCGGTTCTATCAGCAAAACAGGCGCGCGATATCGACGCCCTCACCACGCGCGAATATCAAACCCCTTCGCTTAGCTTAATGCAGGCCGCTGCTGAGGCGTGTTTTGAGGCAATCAATACTCATTTCTCGGGCAATCCAGCCGGTAAGAAAGCACAGATACTTTGCGGCCCTGGAAATAACGGGGGTGATGGCGCGGCGCTGGCTATCGAGCTTTGCGGGGCCGGAGTGCACGCTGATGTCGTCCTGTTTGGCCTCGTCGAAAATACCACTGGTGATGCGCGAATCAATTTTGAACTCGTTCGGCGTCGCGCGGGTGGAGCTGACTGGAGCGACGCCGAAGCAGGGTTGACCTTCGTTGAATGCGAAAGTGTTGCTGATTGGGAAGGTCTGACAAAACCACGTACAAGTTATGACATTATTGTTGATGCGCTATTTGGCACCGGACTCAACCGCCCGCTGGAAGGAATCTTCCGGCAGGTTGTTAGGGACCTCGTCATGACTCGCGCAGTTCGGGAAAGTTCATCAACTAAGCGCCCTCTGATCGTTTCGATGGACTTACCTTCCGGGCTCGATGCAGATTCGGCCATGCCCATCGGCGAGACGGTGTGGGCTGACTTAACAGTCACCTTCACCGCCCCCAAACCTGCTAACGTGCTGCCGCCTGCTTCGCATCTCAACGGCAAACTGGTTATCGCAAACATTGGTTCACCAATAGTATTGATCGACGCGGCGCAGCCGGATCTGTTTGTTGTAGAGGCGAACGACGCACGTCAATGGCTCATCACGACGCGCTACACTCCTGACTCTTTCAAGTATACCCATGGACATGCCCTCGTGATCGCGGGTTCGCGTGGATATACGGGAGCCGCGGTCCTTTGTGGTGAAGCGGCCATGCAATCGGGCGCGGGTCTGGTCACCATCGCTACACCAGCATCGGCGCAATCGTCAATCGCCGCCAGCGCGATGCCTGAAATAATGACGACTGCTCTCGCTGAGACTGATCGCGGGGCCGTTAGCGATGACGCCATCGAACATGTAATGAAGTTGGCTACAAAGGCTTCCGTCATCGCGATTGGTCCTGGACTATCCGCCGCAGACGAGCGTACGCGTCGCTTTGTGTTTTCCCTGGTGAAGCAACGGCAGATTGCGATGGTGATTGATGCTGACGCCCTGAATTGCCTGGCAACATATCCAGGAAATGGCTGGCTCGAGGAGATTGAAGGATCGCCCGCAGCGCCCTTGATCCTGACTCCGCACTCCGGCGAGATGCTGCGCTTGCTCGGCGCGAAAGAAAAATCCGCGCTCACAGATCGCGTCGCCGTCGCTCGAGACTTTGCGACAAAACACAAGCTGATTCTGGTTCTCAAAGGTGCACGTTCGCTGGTGGCCGCGCCCGACGGCCGAGTTTTTATTAATCCTACTGGCAATGCGGGATTAGGGACTGCCGGAGCTGGCGATACGCTGACCGGTATAATCGCGGGCTTCATCGCCCAGGACGTCGCGAAGCGCAAAGGCGATTCTGATCCTCTCGCCGCTACGATTGCCGCCCTTTACGTAGGAGGTTTGGCCGGCGATTTTGCCGCGCGCGCGCTCGGCATGCGATCGATGGTTGCATCTGATATTCGTGAACACATCAGCGCCGCCGTTTGCTTCCTCGATCCAGCCGGAGAACAACCTTAAGCGCTATCGAGTGAGATTCGAAGTCCGACAATGATGAAATGACCGCAAAGGATTTACACGTCGAGGCTGGCATTTGGCAATCGCATAATGCTGCGGAAACGCTGGCCCTCGGCAGACGGATTGGCAAGCAACTCAGCGGCGGCGAAGTGCTTTTGCTCGACGGACCACTGGGCGCGGGGAAGACCGTTTTTGTAAAGGGAATCGCCTCAGCCTTGAACATCGACCCTGAAGAGGTGACCAGCCCCTCCTTCACATTAGTCAATCCTTACCAGGGCCGGCTCCCGCTCTTTCACCTCGATCTCTATCGATTGGATGAAGGCTCGCGCGCGGCTGAGGCTGTTGATCTCGAGGAGCTGTTAACTGATGAGCGAGCCGTGATAGTGATCGAGTGGGCCGCTCGCCTCGGTAGTTATCCACTGAACACAAAGGTCTGGCGCATTAAGATATCAGGGGATGGCGAGGCCAGTCGCGCGATCACTGTTTCTGAATAAGCGCTGTTGTTGATATGCATGAAAAACGGCGAAGGTCTTGACTCTATCGCCTCGAGAGAATATAAGGGCTGCGCCGTAGCTTTGATCACATCGAGCCCATAAGAGGACAACCAAATTGGCCACGAGCCTGGATACAATGCAGGGTCTACCAACCGATAAAAACAGCGAGGACCCTGCTTCCATGCAATCATTGATCTCAAAGCTTGAAGCAACCGACAACCCGCCCAGCCTCGCACAAATTTACGAGTGGTTGACAGCGGCGGACGCTTCAGCGGCAGAGTTGCAACCATACGTTGCTTTCAAGGAAGGCAACTACTGGCGACATCGCGTTTGTAGAAACGAGTTTGTAGAGATGTTGGTCTTATGCTGGCGGCCTGGCCAACGCACACCCATTCATGATCACAACGGCTCGCACGGGGGCGTCAAGATTTGCCAGGGCATCTTGTGGGAAACGACTTTTAGCTTTGATCCAGTTGCGGGCCTCGAGTACACGGGCGCGCGCGAACTAAAATCCGGATCGGTTACCGGCTCGGATGTTCCTGATATTCACCAGCTCGGCAACCCGGATGTAAGCGGCCAGGATCTCATCACGCTTCACGTCTATGCTCCACCTCTCGGCGTGCTTCATACTTATAAACCGGGCAGCGCGAAGATTGATCTTTACGTCCCTGATGAGACCGAACAACTCGTCTAATCAGGTTAGGCCTCAGAGCTTCACCCGCTCTAAAACCCTACCAACCCTTTACTTAACAAATCTAGCGACGCTCAAATCCCATCCGTCGGTTGTGATAGTAATCGTTCCGCTATTTCCCGTCGTCAAGACTTGCGCGGCGCTGTCTCGCCATCTTTTCACAACCTCCGCGTTTGGATGTCCAAAGATTGATGTTTGACCGACCGAAATCACTGCGAACCTCGCGCGCGACGCAAGCACGAATGATTCAGTGGACGAAGTCTTGCTGCCATGATGCGCGATTTTTACAACGTCCGCTTCCAGGACTTCGCCCGCCTGCAAGATTCCCGCTTCACCTGCCATCTCAACATCACCGGTCAGCAGAAACGCTCGCTTACCATATTGCAAACGCAGCACGATCGAATCGTTGTTGCGCGAAGGTGAATCCGTGTTTGCCGATGGCGCCGGCCACAACACCGTTGCCGTCACCTGGCCGAATCGCAAAACGTCTCCGGATCCGATTAGTCGCGTGGGAATCTGTTTGGCTGACAGCGTCCCGGCGAACCGTTGATATTCTTCGTCCTCGCGAGGAGTGCGCGCAACCAGAGCTGCGCCGACGCTGAAATTGCGAGCAACATCATTCAAGCCGTCAATGTGGTCCGCATCGGCGTGCGTCGCCAGTAGGTAGTCGACGTGATCGAGACCGCGCCACCACAAGTATTCCGACACAACCGATTCGCCGATACTCCGCGTGTCGCGCTCGAAGGTCTGCTCGTCAGATTCAGAAAACTCCCGGAGCGGCTGGTCCTTTTGAAATGGTCCGGGACGACCACCACCATCGATCAGGAGGGTGGTGTTGTCTGGGAAGGTCACGAGCGCCGAATCTCCTTGACCAACATCGAGAAAGTCGACGCGCAGTTTTCCAGTTGCCGGGCCGGCGCTGAATGGGTGAAAGACGACTAAGGCTAGCGCTATCGTCTGCGCTAATAGCGCTGCCCGGAGTTTTCCGCGCTTAATTCGATCGAGAGCCAGCGGCCGCCACTGCGCCAGCAAGAACATGAGAATAGTGAGGGGCAGATAGTAAAAAATGTAAATCATCCGTCCCCAACCGCTGTATTCGGGTAAACGAACTGACGCTACCCCCAATCGCGAAAATGGATCGACGCTGTGGACCATTACCCAGTTCAGGGAGTTGGTAAGGCTGACAAGCGGCGCTGCGATGGTGGTACTTAACTGGGCCACCAACAATGCACTAGCCGCCACCATCGCCTCTACTGCCATCAGCAAACTGACCCCGATGTTCAGGAGGAAAGAAGCGAATGAGAGGCGATGGAAATACACGACCAGGAACGGAAGCAGGACCAATTGCACTGAGGCAGACACTACCACTGCTCCGAAAACATACCTTAGCAAACGCTGCAAATGGATCCGCTCAAACGTTGTGGCGAGGGGCGCCTTGAAGAGTCGATAGCTGAAGTTTGCCCGCTCCAGCTCGCGCTGTGCCTGACGTTCACTCCAGAACAAGCTCTCACAAAGAACACGGAACCATGCGGAGGCCGCCGGCGGGTATGGCGTTTCGCGCGCCGGACGCCACGAACCAATCGCCGACATCTTCTCCAACAGCGGCCAGCTAAAGACAACAATTGCCAGCACCGAACCAAAGGTCAGTTGAAATGAAGGATCGAGAAGATTACTCGGGCGCCAGGCAAGCAGCACCAGCGCTGTGCCGCCGAGGGCATTCAGAGACGACGCTCGCCGTGAAACGAGGGGACCCAAGAGAACGATGCTGAACATGAGCGCCGCTCGTACTACAGACCATTCGGCGCCGACTGCAAGCGTGTAGGCCCACAAAACGCTGACTGACACCAGAAACTGCAGCACCGCGTTTCTGGTAAGCCGCCGGACGATCAAAAAGACCAGGCCACCGAGAAATGTTATGTGCAGCCCACTAATTACGAGCACGTGAAAGGTGCCGCCGTCGCGGAACCGTTCCGAAGTTGTGCGATCAAGGTTGTAGCGGTTCCCCAGCAGAGCCGCGTCAAGGACGCCGGCGGTTTCCTTTGAAAATCGCAAATCGATTTCCGCTTGTAGTCGACGGCGCCATTCGTAGAGCCAGCGGAGTGGCAGGAATATCCGGGCATTCTCGAGACGTTCGATGAGCAACGGACTCTTCACAAATCCGGTAGCGTCGTAACCGTTGCGATCCAGATACTCAGTGAATGAAGAAACTCCAGGATTCCGAAAGCTGTCCGTACGCTCCAGAATCGTCATCACACGAATGCGCGCGCCGTAGCGCAAGTCGAGTTGTGCGAATTCTTGTTTGACTACACTGCCGGGCTCACCGACTTTCGTAGCAGGAGAACCAGGTTTAGCGGGAACAGACGCAAGCAGCATTACTACGCCATAAGCCGCCCGCTCTGCTGAATGCTGAGACAGCTTGCCTGAGACGTCTGGTTCACTTGAGCGCGACCTGATTCTTTCCATTCTCAACTGCAGGTACATTCGCTCGGGAGCAATCTCCGGATCGCGTTCCAATACACCCGTTAGCTCCACTGGCTCACCAACTGCAATAGTTCCCTGCTCAATCAAGCTTCGCAGCTGATTCGCAGGGAGTCTATTCTTCTCGCTTGCCGCCAGCGTCGCGCCAAGAAACAGCACCGCAAGCATCCCAAGTATTGTTGCGAAGCCCAGGCCATTTTTGGCAACCTGGCCCTTACTGTTTACCAGAAATGTAACTGCGGCAAGCAGCGTTGTCGCGGCAGCGATCGAGCTGAGCCACGCTAATCCGATTGGCAGATACAACGCGGCAAGCACACCCATGGCAAAGGCGCCAGCAAGCTGCGCCAACGGATGGAGAGCGAAGGGCTGAGGTCCCGCTTGAAAGGCAGACATCCGCACCGTTTTCCAAAGCGGAGTCGAAGCGGATTTGTTTAACTAGATTTTGGTTTACTTATCACTGACCCGATGGGTGATCGCGTCGCACTGCTAAAGCTGTCTCTTGGCGGTCAAGCGGGCGACCACCTCCACGTGATGCGTCTGCGGAAACATATCAAATGCGTTGACAGAGTCAAGCAAATAGTCGTCGGCGATAAATTTCTTTAGATCGCGCGCCAGCGTTGCGGGATCGCACGAAACGTAGGCGATACGCCGCGGACGCATCGCGAGTATTCCCGCGATTACCGCATTCTCGCAACCTACGCGAGGAGGATCGAGCAGCAGAAAATCAAGCACTTCAAACGAGCGGGAATGTTTGACCCAGTCAGCGACGCCCAGATTGGCGATCTCAACATTCTCCAGTTTCGCGCGCTCGACGTTGCGCCGCGCAAACTCAACCGCTCGCGAGTGGGCCTCAACTCCGGTAACCCGCGCAAAGCGGCGCGCCAGCGGCAACGTGAATAGTCCGGCCCCGCAATAGAGATCGATGGCCATTTGGCCTTTGGCGTCGCCAATCGCTGCTTCAATTAATGGCTCGAGCAGATCGTGATTGACTTGAAAGAAAGTGTCGGCGCTGAACGAATAGACTTCCCCGCCGATCCGGCGACTGACGGTGCGAGCACTAAATCCGGCGATGGACGGGGCCACTGACACGCCTTCGTCGCCCACCACCACGTCGATGTGTTTCAGTTGTCGCAGGGACTTTGCCGCTACTTCCTTACGCACCTCTTCAAGCGTTTGCTCCAATTGCGGCGCGAGTACCGCGCAGTATTCCACGTCGCAAACGCGGTTGGATCCTCTTTCATAGTATCCGAGGAGCCTTGCGTCAGGATCGACTTGCCAATTGGCGCGGGCTCGGTAGCGCCACTCATTAGTTGACGGTGTGATATGGATCTCGCCGGGATCCTCGATCTTTGCGATCCGGTGCAAACAGTCGCGAATCATTTCAACCTTGGTCCGCAGTTGGGTCTCATAGGTTAACTGTTGAAAGTCACAGCCGCCACATCTGCCGAAATATGGACAGGGAGGCTCGATCCGAAGCGCAGACGGTTTCAAAATCTCAACAATCGATGCAAAGCCTACGGTGCCCTGCACCCGATCAACCTTCACGCGCAGAAAATCACCGGGAGCCGCTAGCGAGACGAATAAGGTCAGGCCTTCCGCGTGCGCCAGCCCAACACCACCGGGCAGGAGTCGTTCGATCTCGACTTCAAATAACTTTTCTGGTTCTTCTGAGGTCATAGTAGGGTGAACTGAACCTCGTCCCTTTCGCTCGATATTAGAGATAAAACAAGCTAAGACGCGGAATACCAAATTGCTCGCGAAGCCGCTTAAGAAAGAGGTTATCAAACGTTTGCTGGTAAACCGGCGGTTCCATCTGTTTGCGGTAAGGCTGCAACTGTTCTTTCACTTCGCGTGTGATTGTAGCGATTTGTTCAGCACCGGCAACCGTACGGATGGAGTCGCTGATCATTCTTTCCAGACCGGAAAGCGATTGTTCCAATTTTCGCGCGTCAATGGCAGCGCTGGCCGCCACGTCTTCCTGGAGTTCCGTCAGCAGTGTTGCTGCCCTTGCGAGCGTGCCCGTGAAGTCGTCCGCGCCGGTTTGCTTCCTCGTTGCACAAGTTTCCAGCACCCTTGTTTTGCCGCGCTCGAGATGTTCAAGAATTGCTGTCCGGGAAAACGGCGAGGGTTCGCGATCCGTGCGTTGCTCCCCGGCATCTCCTCCTTCTTTCGGATCAGCCGCGGCCCCAACGCGAGCTTCGCGCCATTCCGCAAACTGCGCCTCAACCTCTTCCTGGCAATAAAGCAGACTATTCACTGACCGCTTGCGAGGCCTTGATTCCCATGAATCAAAGGCCTTCTCAATACCCCGCAACGCTACGTGAAGTGGAATGCCAATTTGTTTCCAGGTTTCTATAAGCGCCCAATCGAAAGTGCCAATGAAGAGATGCTTGCCGCGCCGGCGTACGAAGGTCTCCTCAATCTCTGTGAAGTAATTGAAGTAGTTTAGTGGCCGTTCACTTTCAGGCTCTTCTTTTGCAACTGCGCTCAAATCGTCCATTGGTTCAGGGCGAGCATTGTCCGGTCAATTCCAACTAAAACAGGAACTAGATGATCACCTAGGGGTATGTTGAAAGAAGTGGCCCTTGCGATTTGAACAGTTTCACTGGTCGCAAAACGAACTACGCGGACCGGGCCCGCTGAGTTCTTTCGTAGACCAATCGTAGACCCTCGAGCGTCAGTGTGTCGTCCACCAGTTCGATGAATTCAGAGCCGGTGGCGATAAGCGAAGCGAGCCCGCCGGTCGCAATCACGCGCGGGGTCCCGCCAAGTTCATCAATCATTTTTCGCAGGACGCCGTCTACTAATCCCACGAAGCCATGATAGAGGCCAGACTGCATCGCCGTTATGGTTGACGAACCGATAACCGTTTGTGGCCGCCTGATGTCTACACGAGGAAGTTTTGCGGTGCGTTCAAAGAGAGCGTCGGTCGAAATCATTATGCCGGGTGTGATTACTCCACCAAGATATTCAGCGTCTTGATTGATCGCGTTGAAGGTGGTGGCGGTTCCGAAATCAACCACAATACAGGGCGCTCCATACTTCTGAACCGCTGCCACCGCGTCAACAATTCGATCGGCCCCTACATCGGACGCCGGCTCGTATAAAACTTTCAACCCCGTATCCGTCGTGTGGTCCACAAAGAGCGGGGTCAAATGAAAATAGGTCTCCGCCATTGTCTTCAGCGTGTAATTCAACGGCGGCACCACCGAGGCAATCGCAATCGCATTGATCACCTTAAAATCGATGCCGGCCAACTCAAACAAATTGCGAGCGTGAACGCCATACTCGTCGACGGTTCGCGCGCGCAAAGTGGTCAGACGCCAATGGGCGACAAGTTCGGGACCGTTAAAAACACCGAGCGAGGTGTTTGTGTTCCCGGCGTCAATTACAAGCAGCATAAACAGGTTCCTCGATCACGGGGGCCAGCAAACCATTCTCACTTTGTAAGACCTGTTCGATCAGATCAGCGGCAACGCCCGCGCCGTTTTCACTCCGCAAGAGTTTGCCCGTTTGCTGTGCCCTGCTCGCATGTTCAGGCTTTGTCAACAGAATGTCTAGTTCCCTCGCCACGCGGGCGCCCCGATATTTCGATCGTTGCAGAGTTCGACTGGCGCCCAGACGGGCCGCGTGTGCCGCGTTATCGGGTTGATCAAAAGCAAACGGGACAATCAGCGTGGGAATTCCCGCACGCAAACCCTGCGAAGTTGTGCCAACCCCTCCGTGATGCACCATCGCACACGCGTGCGCCAGCAGCGATTCGAAGGGCGCGTAATTGACGGCGATAATCTCCGGCGGCAAGGATTCTTCAAGCCGGTTGCGTTCGTCTCCAAGCAACAACACGGCACGCCGCCCGAGTAGTTTTGCGGCGCCGATGCTTTCCCGATAGAAGTCGCGCGCGACCCACACCGCCGAGGATCCAAGCGTAAAGACAATCGGTGGTGGACCCTCATGAAGAAACTTCGTTAACTCCGGAGGCATGGCAAGCTCGATCCGCCCATCGTAGAAAGCGAAACCGGTAACCCGGGTTTGCGGCGGCCAATCCGGTTGCGGTTGCGCAAACAACTTCGAAAAGAGAGCCAGGATTAGGGTTGGTGAATGCTGTCCTTCAAACACCGGACCGCCCCGATCGGGCAAACCCAGTTCCTCGCGAAACTCCTCGTAGCCTTTGTTCTTGTAGTACTTTTTAGCTTGCTTGAAAAAGGCTGCAACAAAACGCGGGCCGAGAAGCTGCACATGGCGCATCCAGGGCCAGAAAGGCGGCACTGGCGGGTCGTAAGCCGAGAAGAATGAGACGGGCGCGAGTACACTCGACACCCAGGGAATGCGAGTCGTCTGTGCAACCAGCGGCCCCGCTAGAGAGATCGGATGTGTCAACAACAAGTCTGCTCCCGATACCACTCGCATCAGATCTTCGTAGGCATCTCGCACAAAAGGAAAAAGCATTTCGTTCAGCAAAAATCCGCTCCCCGATTTTGGATTCATGACTTTTTCCATCATCACCGCATCCTGCTCCTGCGGCGGCGGAATGTGAGGGCGTACGGGAGCGAATTCGAAACCTCCGGCAAGCATTTTTTCACGATACAGTTCGCTGGTTGCGATTACCGAATCATGGCCCCGGGCGCGCAACTCCGCCGCGATAGCCATGTAGGGATGGATATCGCCATATGAACCGAGAGTAGCCAGGATAATTCGTTTACGCGCAGTCATGAAAGTTGCCCGCCGGGCCGCACGCTCGTGACATCTCCCGCGCGTACGACCTTAATTTCTCCTGCATAGGTTTCTACACGCAACGCGCCATCGCGTTCAAGTCCGCGAGTTGTGCCAACAATGGTTGAATTGCTCTCAACCACGCGAACCAGTTTGCTGTCGCTATACGACGAACGCGCAGACCATTCACGAATAATAGTCTCGGGCCCCGCCGGTTGTTTTAGCGTTTCGTAATGTCGGCCCAAAGCTTCGATCAACGCGTTGAGTACAAGCTCCACTTCGACGCTGCGCCCGGTGGCAATTTCAACCGACGTCGCCTCGAGGTTGAGTTCTCCAGGGAATGACTGTCTTGTCAGATTAATCCCAACCCCTATCACAACCGCACGGCCCAACGGTGTTTCGATTGACTCCGCGAGTATGCCGCACACTTTCTTTTCATTGACGAGAATATCGTTGGGCCACTTGATGTCCGTCTCCAGGGCACAAGCCTCGAGCAGCGCGTCAGATACGGCCAGCCCCGCCATCAAGGTGAGCAAAGGCCAGGTGTTCTGTTCAAACTGTGGCCGCAGGATGATGCTGAAATAGAGCCCCGCGCCTTTGGGAGAAACCCATTGCCGTTGCAAGCGGCCCCGACCGGCGGTCTGCTCACTCGCTACGAGGCATAACCCTTCCGCTGCGCCTTCGTTAGCGAGACGGGCCGCTTCAAGATTGGTCGAGGGCAGCGACTCGAAGCGCAGGATCTGTGTGTCTAGTGTGGACACGTGAAAGTAGTGGAAGTTCAAGCTTCAGCTTGTCCTAGATCGGAAACCGCAAACTATAGTTTGAACTCTGAACCTCCGGCCTCTGCTCAGATTCCAGAATGCTGCGCCAGCACGAGCGCGTCATGCGTCAACTCCCGCACGAGTGCATCAAAGTTACGAAAGCGCTCATCCTTTGTCTGGCCTTTTAAGTAACGAAAGTAGATCTGCTGAATCACTACCGCAACCTTGAAACGCGCAAACGTTTCATAGAACACGACGCGGGAAAGGTCGCGACCCGTTTGCGCTTCATAGCGCGCGATGATCTGCTCGCGGGCCAACCAGCCAGGCCCATTCGTGACCGCACGCAACGAACTATTTGGATCAGATTCGCTGTCCGCTCCCTTCATCGTCCAATAACTAAGGAACAGACCGACGTCCACGAGCGGATCACCGACTGTGCACATTTCCCAATCGAGTACAGCAACAATGCGGGCCGGGTCGTCTTCAGCGAGCATGACGTTGTCGAGTTTGAAATCGTTGTGAACAATGGTGGCATCAGTATCATTGTCAGCAGGGATTCGATCTCGTAACCAATCAATCACCTGCTCCATCTCGACGAGTTCCGAAGTCTTTGAGCGCCGCCAGCGGTCGGTCCAGCCGTTTACCTGACGAGTGATAAATCCGGCCGGCTTGCCGATTTGAATAATGCCGCTGGCTTGAATATCCACTGCGTGGAGCGCTGCCAGGGTATCTACCACGCTTTCGCTAACGCGCCGCCGTACCTCGAGATTCTCACCAATCTGTTTTGGAATTGCCTGCCTTACTATCAATCCCCGACGCCGCTCCATCAAGTAAAAGGGAACGCCGATAACTGAAGTGTCTTCGCAAAGAAGGACAGGTTTCGGAGCGAGTGGAAAGTGTGGGTTGATGGCCGAAAGCAGCTTGTACTCACGCGGCATGTCGTGGGCGGTCGGCGCCACTGGGCCAACTGGCGGCCGACGCAAGACAAACTCCTGACCGTCAAAGCGAATCAGGTAAGTGAGATTTGAATGCCCGCCCGGGAATTGTTTGATCTCGATCGCGGATCTCGGTGTGCCTAAATGCTTGCTTAAATAACTCGCCAACGGCGCGAGATCTAACTCCTCGCCGGCCCTGACGAGAGTGCTGTCATTTACCGTGGTCATCACAGGCTCTGGAAAGTCTTGAGTATCCGTTGCGCCACTACCTGCCGGTGAACTTCATCAGGCCCATCGTAAATTCTCGCGGCGCGCGCATCGCGATAAAACATTTCCAGCGGCGTATCCTTGGAGTAGCCGAGGGCGCCGTGTACCTGAATCGCCCGATCGATCACATCGTGCAACACGCGCGCGCCGAAAAACTTGATCAGAGAAATCTCAATACGCGCGTCATCACCCCGGTCCAGCTTCCACGCCGCGTTAAGGGTCATCAGGCGCGCGGCATTAATCTCAGCGGCGGAATCAGCAATCCAGTTTTGTACCGTCTGCTTCTTCGCGAGCGGCTCGCCAAACGTCTGCCGCTTTAGCGAGTAAGTGCACATCATTTCGAAACTACGTTGCGCGGCCCCTATCCAACGCATGCAGTGCTGAATGCGCCCGGGGCCAAGCCGGAGTTGCGCCAGCTTGAACCCGGCGCCCAATTCTCCGAGCAGGTTTGCCGCCGGCACCCGACAATCTTCAAAGCGAATCTCGCAGTGACCACCGACACCACCAGAACCCATCACCGGAACGGCGCGCACGATCTTGAACCCCGGCGTTGAAGTCGGCACCAGAATCATGCTGGCCCGAGCATGCGCGGCAGCAGCCGGGTCGGTGACAGCCATCACGATCGCAAACGCCGAACCCATGGCCCCACTGGTGAACCACTTGTGCCCATTAATGACCCACTCATCGCCATCGCGCCGGGCAGTAGTTTGCAGTCCCGTCGGATCCGATCCGGAAACCTCCGGCTCAGTCATCGCAAAACAGGAACGAACTTCACCGGCCGCCAATGGTCGAAGATACTCTTGTTTCTGCTTGTCCGTTGCCGCAACCAGCAACAACTCGGCGTTGCCAGCATCGGGAGCAGCATTGCCAAAAAGACGCGGTGCAAAAACCGATCTGCCAACGATCTCATTTATCAGCGCTTGACCGATGTAGCCGATGCCCATGCCACCCCACTCGGTCGGAAGGTTTGGCGCCCAGAGACCCAGCTCCTTGACGCGTCGCTGAAAATCGGCCTCGAGATCGGCTGGTAGTCCTTCGTCTTCAATCAGCTTGTCTTCGTTGGGATAAACAAACTCCTCCATGAACGCGGTAGTGCGTTGCTGTACAGCCTGGAGTTCGGGCGGAATGCTGAAATCAATCATTGAGTGGACCTTCCGGCGCGCGTTATTGACGTGAAAATAAAGCAGCGGGATTGTAACTGTAAGACAAGGCGTTAACCAGAACGCTCACCTCGCCGGGTTGATTCAAGCTCTTCTCATTCCTTTAATTTCGCGGCCTTCATATAACGCTGCTAAACTCCTGACGCTCGAAGTTGACGTAATCTTTCCTGAGTCAGCGTACCTTAGTGTCAGATGATCGATTGGTTCCCCATCAAGCTATCGTTTGCGGTTGCCAGCGCGGCGACGCTGATTGCGCTCGTTGCCGGCTCAGCATTGGCGTGGCTGCTGGCGCGCAAGCGTTTCCCTGGCCGTAACCTGATCGACTCTTTAATCACACTGCCGCTGGTCTTACCCCCCACAGTTCTCGGTTACTATTTGCTGGTTGTACTCGGCACGCGCTCGAGTTTCGGCGGCTTCTTGTATCACCGCCTGGGGATTCGACTCACATTCACGGTGGGCGCCGCAATCATCGCCGCCACCATTCATGCGTTGCCACTAGTGACGAAGAGTCTGCGGGCTGCGTTTGAAGGTGTGGACACTGAACTGGAGGCGGCGGCGCGAACGCTCGGTCTCGGCAGCCGCATGATCTTCTTTCGCGTGACTTTACCACTGGCTTCCCGCGGCGTGCTCGCGGCGACCGCTCTGGCTTTCGCACGCGCATTGGGCGACTTCGGTGTCACCATAATGATCGCCGGCAACATCCCCGGGAAAACTCAAACTGCCTCGGTCGCGATCTACGACGCCGTCCAGGCAGGACGAGACAACGAAGCATTCACGCTCGCGGTGATCGTTTCGCTGATTGCTGTGGTGATGCTTTACCTCATCAACCGCTTCGGTCGGTCTCGCTGGTAGTGTCCGACAAAACTAAAAGCTTGGCAGACATCACCCTACAATCAACTACCACCAGGTTTGCAGATTGAGTAGCAAGACGTTCCGCGATGGCAGCAGACGATTCGCGTAGGTCTTGCGCAGGTAATTGAATTGCAATTTGAAATATCTTTGCCGAATGAAATAGTTGAAGCCGGCGACATAATCTCGCTCACTCGCGTTGTATGCGCTTGAGCATACGACTACGAGGCACGACGTCAAGAAAAATCTATGCCTGGCCGGAGTACAAAAAAGCCGCTGCCCGATCTTGAGCAGCGGCCCTTCCACGACTTACTTGCTTCTTACGTGAGAAACCCTTTGAACTTTGCTTCGCTTGATGGGTAACCCGGAAAGACCGTTTGCAAATTAACAGTCCCCAAGTGTCTGCTCGCAATCTCTCCGCAGACATCACGGAAGTCTGTGGTTAGTGCCAGATCCCGGCCCTCGTTAAGCTGATCGCTCTTCAGTCCGGGCCACAGACCATACACCTTGCCACCGCGTACGCTGTTGCCCACTACAAACATCGCGTTGGCGTGGCCATGGTCGGTGCCTCGATTTCCGTTTTCTCGAGCCGTGCGTCCAAACTCTGACATCGTCAAAATTATGACATCATCCATGCGTTGGCCGAGGTCAGCGTAAAGGGCCGTTATGCCGCTACTGAACTGTTGCAAGAGAGTCCCTAGCTGACCGCGACCGCTTCCTTCGTTGACGTGTGTGTCCCAATTCAAACCGGGAGTGTCAGTGAAAGCCACTTCCAGCCCGACGCCGGCCTTGATTAACTGCGCAATCTGCAATAACGAATTACCAAACGGCGTGCGCGGATACTGCGCTCCGTTTTGCGGTTGGTACTGACCCGGATTCACCTTCTTCAGATAGTTGACTGCTTCGAAAGTTTCCTTGCCGGTTCCACCCAGAACGTCGTTCACAGTCTGATCATAGATAGCTTCAAAGCCACCCTGAACGCTCGCAGAATTCTGTCCCGCGCGGATTGTAAAATCCGCCAGATTCGAAATTGCCAGCGTCGGCGCTTTACCCTGCATGACTCGCGGCGTGAGCTGCGTCATCGATACAGCGCGGAATAAGCTCTTTCCTTGATCCGGCTTGCTTTGCAAGTAACGATTGAGCCAGCCGTCGGCGGTAGACTTCAGTCCCGGCGTAGCCGACTCCATATAATCCTGCGCGTCGAAATGAGAGCGGGTGTTGTCTGGCGAACCGGCCGCATGCACTATCGCCAGACGCTTCGAATCCCACAGCGGCTTGAACGGCGCAAGCGATGGATGAAGTGCAAAGAAGCCGTCGAGATTAACTGCGGCATCAGCATTTCCGACTTGTGGCTTTCCAATAGCAATCGATGGTCGCAAATCGTAGTAGGCGCGCTCGCCGTAAGGCACGACCATATTCAACCCGTCGACTGCGCCGCGCTGAAAGATTGCGATCAGCGTTTTGCGCCGGCCCCCAGTCAACCGGTCTCGAGTCTGACCAAGTGCGACGCGCTGCAAAAAAGATGGCGTGGAACTAATCAAGCCAAAGCTTGCGAGCGCAACGCTCCCCGACTGAATAAAAAACCTTCGATTCATGTTCGTAAAGACCTCGCAAATTGAATCGTAAATCGTAAATCGTAAAAGCAAAAGCAGTTTCTATTTACGATTTACTATTTACTGCCGTTGAAACTCCGGTGAACCGAGTATCAATCCAACCATCTTCGTCACCGGATCTTTGATGCTGGCATCGGCGCGCGCCAGTTGCTGGCCCGGCTGACGCGGCCTCAAAGGCAGTTGGACGCCCATCATGTCGCCGCCTGCCATCGCCTTGGCTCCAGCTGGTTCTGGTGTCATCGCTGGAACGACCAGCGCGGCTTGCTCATCTAATTGCTTGAGCAGCGCCGCTTTGGTTTTCGGAGTGATATCTCCCGCCACGATTACGTCCAGGAACCGATTCAACATCTGGGCTTTGTCGAGCGGTGGTCCATCGGTACTTCCCAGAAAGTGTTTGAGGTCGACAGACGTGCCCGGGATGCGATTACTCGCAAGCGTTAGGCCGAAATTCAAACGCTCCAAAAGTCCACCGGTGTTAACCCAAGTGTCTGCCGCGTCTGAATAACCGTTGGGTGTTTGAAATCCGTAGAGCGGTTCGCCCATGCGCGCAATCCATTGATGAAGTTGCGGGCCACCATTCGTCTCTCCACCGAGAGTTCGGATCGCGCTGATTGCCAGCTCGAAGGGACGCTTGATTTTGGCGCGATAAGCCGCTGCCGAATTGAACTCCGGCGAGAAGAAGATAGCTCGCAGCGTTTCGCGAATATCGCCATCGCTCTTGGTGAAGGTCGCGGCGACGCGATCAACCAGACCGGCCGGCGGCATGTCTGAAACAAAATGGCGCACAAGTTTGGTGGCGATAAACTTAGCCGTAGCTTGGCTGTGCGCCAAAATATCGAGCACCATCAGGCCATCTTTGAATCCGCCCCCCGCAGGAATCTGGTGGCCCAAAACAGTCTTCTCCCCATTATCGTGCGCGCGCGGGTTGAAGAAAAACTTGCCGGCGTTTTCGCGCAACATGTCGGCACGCGGTCCATTTAACATCGCCTCCGGGGCCCCGCCGGCGCCGCGCGGCGCGAAGATGGTCCAGCCGGTAAAGCAACGTGCAACTTCCTGTACGTCTTTCTGCGTGTACCCACCCTCAACACCGAGCGTATGCAGTTCCATCAGCTCGCGCGCGTAGTTTTCATTGATACCGCGTCGTTGCGGCTGTGCGTTGGGCGACGGCTGTGGCAAACCTTGCCCGGCGGGTTGTGGTGGCGCACCGTTTGGTGAGCGCTGCAACGGGCCTCCAAAGAGACCGGGGCGCTGCTGACCGGGGCCACGCTGTCCAGCCCGCGAACTCAGTTGGGCATTCGGGCTGACACTCTGGAAATTGTCGAGATAAAAAAGCATAGCCGGACTTTGCGCTGTGGCCACTAACAAATCTGAAAACTTGCCAAGCGAATTGGGACGGATCGTATCGCGATCATAAGAGACGAGCAGCCAGCGATCGGCGCCCTTGCCGGCAAAGACGTTGAAGTGATTGCTCCAAAAATCCACCATCACTTCCTGCAACTGTCGTTCGCTGTATACCGCGCGAAGAATTCGCGAGGCTTGCAACTCGCCTACAATTCGCGCGGGTAGTTGTAATCCATTCTTCTGGTAGTAATCGCGAACGGCACGACGATACTCAGGGTTGTTTTGTGCGCCCAGGGAATTTGGATCGAGCTTCGCGTTGGCGTCATCCTTAACGGAACTGTCAGCCTTCGACATGTTGTCCGATGGCGCCAGCGCCCCGGTCTTACTGGAGGGTAGATTTGCCGAAGCGCCCGGGACTGCACCTGCATCTTTGGTCCGATTTTTTTGTGCCTCCGCTAAACCAGAGGGCAGTTCGCCGCGACGTTCGAGTTGGCGAAGCAGCTGACCCGGTTGCGGATATTTCTCATAAAGCTCTGCCGTCGTCATTGAAAGCGTTGGAAGGTTCTTGAGCTTTGCGTCCGCCACCCCGTCGCCGATCCTTTCCGGGTTGAGTTGCTGGTTAATGTAATTATCCAGGCCCATCGCCTTCACATGTTGAACGTCTTCGGGCCTGGCGCCAAAGCCCAAACGATTCAAAACATGGCGAATCCGTTGTTCCTCATTTAAGCGCGACGTCGATCGCGTTGGCTCCTTAGCGCTGGACGGGAAAACGCTGAGCAGGATGGCAGCCGAAGTCAGAAACGCAACCAAGGCACGCGAAACGAAAGGGATACGAGACTGATAAGCTTGAGCAGGGATCATAATTCCTCACCATCCAACTAAAGGTTCGGCAATTGCTGCGAGACCAGACAACTTGCGCTGCTGATTTAGACGCCGCGTGTCGCCGAGGAGTTTGACAAATTCTCCCCGCGTCTCAAACGAAGGATTAGAACTTCAACAAAAATCCGGACAATTCTCGCTTTTCGCTACTTGCGTCTAATAATCGCGAAGAAAGTAAGACCAAATCCCGCCCTCAAACGTCGAACTTAAAACCACCGCCGGATAATCGGGCAAAGAGAGTCTGGCGATGGTCTTCCCCACGGGCTTTTCCTAAGGGGAGGGCGTTGCATTCGGCAAGAAGGCAACGCCCTTTTTCTTTGTTGGCTCACATCTGCTTGTCGAAGACCGATCTAATGTAGTAGCCTTGGCGCCCTTAGTTATCCATCGGGAAGATCAATTATTCTTTCGTAAGCTGTAGTTCACTTGCCGGAACTGCAGCGTAGCGACGTGCTAGCGTTCGAAAGCTCGTGCCACTTGGGCGGCTTGCCAGCTAGACGCCAACGAGCGCATGTCGAAAAATTTTCTCTTTGCCCTGCTCTTCGCTACGCGTTTGACGCGACTCGTAGCCTGGCTCAATCGTAGTCAGGTAACCATTCTCTGTTATCACGGCGTCACCCATCAGCAGGTACCGGTCATTGCAGACCCTCACAAAATGCAGATCAATATCCAGTCGTTCCTACGTCATCTGGACTATCTGCAGTCTCATTATCACATCATCGCGCTCACTGATTTTGTGAAAGCGCGTCAAGAGAATATCCGACTGCCTTCCGGGGCCGCGATCTTAACCTTCGACGACGGCACGAGGAATTTTCTCACCGTGGTCGCGCCCACTCTACTGGAAAGAGGAATACCTGCGACCTCGTTTATTGTGACAGGAGAAGACTTTACTAAGGAGAGATCGACTCTAAATGGTCACTGGACTCCCCAAGACGATAAATCATTCCTATCCTGGACCGAAATTCGTCAGCTAGCCGGTCAGGGGTTGGAGTTCGGTTCACATACGTGCAGCCATCACGCGCTCCCGGACATTTCCGCCGCTGAGGCTCGCACTGAATTAGCAGAATCGCTCGGCACGCTTGAGGCCCAGCTCAGACCCCAAAGATTTCCGCTCTCTTATCCCCACGGGAGAACGTCAAAAGGAATCAGTCGTCTATCAGAGTCTCTTGGATACTCCTGCGCGGTTACGACAGAGCTGGGCCCGAATGATGCCAAACGGGACCTGTTCGCATTGCGAAGGACAGTTATCGCCTCGGATGACGACCTGCCGACATTTGCGGCTCGTTTATCAGGGCTTACCACCTGGTACTCCCGGGTCGTGGCGCTCTTCAACGCGGGTATGCCTGCCCCGCACGAACCTGCAACTCTCTGCTACGATCCGCTGGAAGAGCTTGAATCCTGATTCGATGTTTGCTTAACCGACTTGTCCAATTTCGTGCAACAATAAAACGTTTCCGGGTAAACTCCGTATCGCTCACAATCTTTAACATCCAGATCATGAGTCATCGGCTCAACCTCAAATCCTGCCGCTTCCAGACGTTTGCTGAAATCAGTGCCATAGAGTCGCCGATTTCCCGACAATGCTTTATTCGCATAACCAAATTCCTGCGTCTCGTCGCGGCCTGTTAGACCCACTGACGTCAGGAGTTTGCCATCGCTGCGCTGCAATACTCTGTGTAGTTCACTCAACGCAACTCGATCATCCTCCACCTGATCAAGCACGTGATGGCACCAGATAAACCGCACTGAGTCATTTGCGAGCGGGAGTTGCATCACGTCGCTTAAAAAATCGACTTCGCGAATAGCCTCAATGTCAGTTTTGATTACCGAAAGGTTGGGAGCGGATTGCCACAGCGGAGCTAGCGCACGTTCCGGAGCGAAGATGAGCACCACGCCGCTCCTCGTCTCAATTTGAAAATCATTCTTCAACCAGAGATAAAGGGCGCGGTGTCGCGAATGGCTATCGCAGTTCGGGCAAGCCACATTGGCCACGCGGTATCCCAGTTCGATGTAATCCAGAAACCTTCGTCCGTGCCAGCCACAGCAAGGGCATTCGACTTTCTCCGGCAAAAACCTGTTACTCAGGACTGCCGGGACGCGGTAACGCACGACGCGTGAAAGCAGCTGAGTTGCGGGCAGCACACCATGATCTTTCACTTGAGCGCGAAACCAGGAGAACATATTTTGGGTTTGGTCTTAGCGCACCGGGTGCGGGAAGCTGACCGGAGATCTATTTCCTTGTTTGTCTACCGCGCGCACACCAAAGAAATAATTATCTTTTGACATGCCCTTCAGGGCGTAGCTCGCCACATTGCCGATCGCTTTCGTGTTTGTCCAGACGGGCGAGGTAGTGTCGCGCCAGACGATTTCGTAGCCGGCGAGATCGGGTTCTTTGTTGGCATCCCACTTCAACTCGGTGTCGTTGGTGAGTCGGGTCGTAATCAGGCCGACGTTCTTTGGGCGCGCAGGCGCGAGCGCCAGCGCCGCGAGCGAAGCGGCGTTCACGCGCGCCACGTTGGCAATGAAATTGAAGTCGTCATACTGCGGCAAGTCGCCATACTGCACCTCATTTTCAATGCGCACATTCTGGTGCTGATGGCGATAGTCTTCGTTCGGTTCGGTAAATCTCACCGCTGCGAAACCGCGTTCGACAAACGGTATGTGATCGCCGCCCCGTAAGTAGCGATCGCGGCGATAGACCATCATCACGTGTAAGCCGGGCACATAGTGAGCTGCCGTTTCCTTTATGAAGCGCGCCAACTGTCGTGAGGTAGAATCGTTTTCGCCGCCGACGCCGCGACGCACCGTCGCCTCTTCAGGTTTCTCGTTTGAAGGAACGCCTTCAGAAAACACGCGCACGGTGTGTTGGTCGCGAACTCCATTGCCGCCCAGTGAACTGCCGATGATGTCGTTGGTGAACATCGCTTCCACGTCTATCTTCTTTTGTGCTGCTTGCTCCGCGGCATAAGTTGAACCCAGCAGTCCCTGCTCTTCGCCGGCCACCGTCATGAAAATGATGGTCGCGTCAAACCTGTAGCGCGCCATCACCCGCGCCATCTCCAACACCGCTGCCGTTCCTGAGGCGTCGTCGTTTGCGCCGGGCGCATCGCAGGCGGCATCTGTCGGGCTGGTGCACATTGAATCGTAGTGGCCGCTGACGACGTAAGTGCGGGCGGCGGATTCGGGCTGCATCCCTCTCAGAGTTGCAACCACGTTGGTGATCGATGTGGGTTGCGGAACACGTGCTGCTTTTGGCTGTTCAAAAGTTTGCTTCGCAACTGTCATCCGTCCGCCAGATTGTTCGGCAACTTTGGAAAACTCGCCGAACAACCAATCGCGCGCCGCACCTATGCCACGATTAGGATCGCTCTGAGTTGAAAGCGTGTTGCGCGTACCGAAAGACACGAGCTTGCGAATGGTCCGCTCTATGTTGCGCGCATCAATCTCTTGCACAATCCGCGCGATTTGTTGTTGGCGAATGGGCGTAACGACACGAGAACGGCGAGACTGCATGTCTCGCCCTCCGGGATCAACTCTAGTGGTTTGTGCTTCTGCCGAATTCCATAAGGTGACCAACGAGAAGACTGTGATTAGCGGCGCCGCAATGAAAACTCGGACGAGTGGTCTGAGGAGTGGGGTCATATGTTTGGAATCGTTCGATCGTTAATGTCTTGTTTTATCGAGTTCTTAACGGGCTGCCGGATCAGAGCCTTCTCGATAAGCTTGGCTGAAGGTGCGAGTGGTGTGTTCTGTCACGCTTGGCATTGGTTCAAGGCGCGGCTGATAGGTTGGCCTGGCACCGGTCATTTGTGAAGGCATTTGGACCGGAGGCCGAATCTGAGTTGGTGGCTGATAAAACTCCCGATTCACTGAGAGCACTTTCAAAAAGAAGCGCAGCATCAGCGCCGTGCATCCAAACAGAGTTGCCAGGCCAAAAATCGCCATCCAGGTGATCGCAGCAGGATGCATTTGCCTGCCCGCCAACTCGCTCGCGGTGCTGAAAATGATACCCAGGCCGATCGTGACCGTTAGTCCCAGAACAATCACGGGAATTGTTATCTTTAGCGGTTTTACTGCGGGCACCCCATAGGTTTCCGGGACTATCGAGAGACTAGCACCACAACGGTTGCAGTATTTGAGCTCAACGGGAATTTCGTTGCCGCAGGATGGACAGTACATAAAGCCTCCGGGTGACCGAGTCCTAAGTGGGAAAAACTTGCGTGTAATGTACCACTCCGCAATCGGGATAGAAATCGCTTGCTGATGAAGTACGGAGGAAGCCTGACAAATGTTCGGAATACGCCAATTTCCGAAAGGAGGGTTACTGTGGTCGGGAGGATCTAAGAAAAAAGGAAACCTAATCTGATGGAGCGGCGCGCCGAGTTACTGAATGCGGTAGGCCCGGCTCTTCCAGACAACAATAACTACGCCGTCCAATTGTTCGGCAATCGTCCGAATTCCGGGTTCATCGGCGACCAAAGCGCGATACTGCTCCGATCCACGCGCTACATTTATCGTCGCTCGCGATGATTCATAAGCCATGTCAACCCACGCTCCACCTTCTCGCGTGAAGTGTCTTCCCATGACGTGGCGCGTTTCAGGCTCGCTAACCTTCTTATTCCTCTCCACGTTGCTCGGACCGCCGCGTCCACTCGCCACTTCGGCATTCCGCTGACTGGCAGGCGAAGCCGTATTATTTCTGGAACGGTTCGGTCCATGAACGTCATTCGATTGCACCCGGAACTCCTCGTCTCGACTCCGATCCTGATCTTCGCGCCTGGCTGGTTGTTCCTTTGCAAGCTCGGCAGACTTGTCGTATCCCCTGGAAGGCGCAGGCGGAGGGGCGGGAGCAGCTTTTGATTCCAGTGCGTCAACAGGTCGCGACTCCCTTGCCACGGCGACTTCTCCGGCTGCCGCCGAGTCCTTTGCCCGCGCTGCTTTCGGGACGTTGGCCACAGGAGCGAGTTCTTCGTGACCAGATGGCTGACTCTTCTCGCCCTGAAGAACGCCACGTCCTTTGGTTAACTCAACAGAGGGAGTCGCAGACTGCACCTCATTATCAGTGTTCGATTGCGCTCCGGTTGTCGCAGGTAGAGCTGCGCCCGTATCGACCTGACCTGCAGACGGAGCATTGCTTGCCGACTCATTTTGAGCGACGAATGCCGTGCGCCGTTGTTGCATCAGTGCCAACAATCCAATGCCGATGACGGTAGTAAGCACCATTGCCGGCACTGCGTATCGCCAAACCGGTTGTGAAAACAACGCTCCAAGTTTCTGCCACAGCGTCAACCCCCGTGGCTGCTCCGGAACGTCGTAAAGATTGGCCGCGCCCGACGCCTGCGTCAGACCTGCGACGATCCCGCGGCAATCGTCGCAATCGGCAAGATGCTGCATGTATCGAGCTCGGGCCGCCTCGGGGGCTAGGCCCTCCGCATAGGAATTCATTTCGTCAGCGTCAAGATGATCAGAAGCAACTTGCCCTCTACCTCCAGACGCAGACTCGCCCGGTGACGACAAGGTCCCGCGCCGGCTCGCGAGAGACCGGAGCAGGAGATCGATTTCGCTGTTGCTCGCTTCTTTCATCTGACCAATTCTATGCCCTCTGAAGAACGGTGCGACGCACCTCTGCTTGCGCCGTAAGTGTCTCCCAAACGGAGATCAGCAGTTAATTTCACCCGGCAATTTCGTTCTCGTTTTTCATTAACGCTGGTTCCGTCGCCAGCAGTGGCTCGATATCGGTGTCCAGGTTGAGCGCCACTTCAGAAAATGCCTGTTCTGCTTCCGATTTCGTCCAGCCGCGCTGCTCAACGAGTATTTTCTCGACTTGTCGCCGCAACTCGGCGTGAATACGCGTGAGCCGGCGACTGGCGGTCGCCTCGTGGACGCCAAGGACCGCGCCTGCTTCGCGCAAGCGCAGTCCGTCAAAATAGTAGAGCTTCACCAGCAAGCGGTCTTCTGCTGACATTGTCTTGACGGATGCTGCAAGCGCTTTTTGCAGCTGGGCGCCGGCCAGTTTCGTGGAGATCTGCAGCTCTGGATTCAGCGACACTCCGTGTCCAGACCAGGTTGTCTCGTCCTGCCCCTGCTGAATGAGCCTATCAAAGTCAGCATCTTCTTCCGTCTGAACCAGCCGAGATTGCTTGCGATGTTGATCGATGGCGAGCTGGGCCACTACCGCGCGAAGCCATCCGGCCAACGAACCGCGACCGGAGTAATACGCGAGCTTGCCAGCCGGGCGTCCATCCTCCCGGACTCGCAGCCCGTGCAGTTCCGCCCAGATTGATTGCGCGAGATCCTCCGCGCCTTCCTCATTTGAACTTGTTGAGCGCGCGGCGGAGCGAACTGTCGCGGAGAAACGTTCAACCAGATCCGTCCAGGCTCTTTGGATTCCCTGCTCGCAGGCAATAATCAGACAGAGATCGTCGGCTTGGAGCTGGTCGATGAAGTCAGCAATCACCGCCAATGAAGCCTGCGGATCATCCCGCAAAATGTATTTGTCGACTGCTGCCTTGACCCTGAGCCCTATTATTTCATTCGTCAGCCCGTGATTGTCCGAGGCACGCCCAAGCAAGCGGCTAGCGCCTTCGGCAAATGACCTTTCGATTTGCTCTGTTCTTTGCGTCACGGGGGACTTATTAAACCGCCTGCGTCCTGTATGCTACCACGTCGGCTGTGTCACATCTCGGCGGACGTAATTGCTTGGATGTTCCGCAGGATTTCCAGTTGCCGCCGATTCCGACTTTTGTAGCCAACTTTGACAGGCTCTGATTTGCTGGGCTAGATTCGAAGTTCCAACATTACGAACCGAGTTCAATGCTAAGAGTCACAGAAATTTTTCGCTCGATTCAAGGCGAATCTACGCACGCGGGCCGGCCCTGCACTTTTGTGAGACTTACTGGCTGTCCGATGCGTTGCGCCTGGTGCGATAGCGAATACACGTTTACCGGCGGCGAGCATTTGGCCCTTGACGACGTAATGGATCGGGTGCGCGCGTTTGGTTGTAAGCTCGTCGAAGTAACGGGTGGCGAGCCATTGGCGCAAGACGAGGCGTTTGTCTTGATCGAGCGCCTTTGCTCTGAAGACTTTGAAGTACTGGTCGAAACAGGCGGCTTCGTTCCCACGACCAAAGTCGATCCCGGAGCTCGGATTATTCTTGACGTCAAGTGTCCAGCCTCTGGTGAAGCCGCAAGAAACCACTGGCCCAATTTGGAGCGCTTGCGAGCCGAAAAAGACGAAGTAAAGTTTGTCATCGCCAACTTCGAGGACTGGACTTACGCACTTGAAATTATTCGCCGATACGAGCTTGAAAAAAACACGAGGGCGATTCTTATTTCACCAGCCTGGGATGCCATAGACCTTGCGGACGTGGCGGGGTGGGTTTCGGAGAGCGGCATGAATCTGCGCATGCAATTGCAACTTCACAAGTACATTTGGGGACCGGAGGTGCGCGGAGTCTGATGGGTGGAACCGACGAAGCTGCGTACGAAACTTTGGCGACGTCCGAAGTCGAAGACGTTGGATCCGGACTCGCTGTTTGCCTGGTATCGGGAGGTATGGACTCGTGCGTCACCGCGGCGATTGCTAGCGACGAAGCAACCAGCTTGGCTTTCCTGCATGTGTCCTACGGTCAGCGGACCGAAGCACGTGAGCGACGCGCATTTGAACAACTCGCCGACCATTACAATGTCTCACAGCGTCTGATTGTTTCGCTGGAGCATCTCGCACAAATCGGCGGCTCGTCATTGACCGATAAAACTATTGCGGTCACCTCGGCAAATCTTAAGGGCCATGGAATACCAAGCAGTTATGTGCCGTTTCGCAATGCCCATCTGTTGGCGATTGCTACCAGTTGGGCCGAGGTGATTGGCGCTACTACAATCTACATCGGCGCCGTCGCTGAAGACTCCTCAGGTTATCCGGATTGTCGCCCGGAGTTTTACGAGGCTTTCCAGCAGGTGATTGCTCGTGGCACGAAGCCTGAGACTCAAATCGAAATCAGGACACCAGTTATCGCGCTAAAGAAGTCGGAAATAGTGGAACTCGGCCAGAGACTTGAAGCACCGTTTGAACTTACCTGGTCCTGCTATCAAGAATCGACGGAGGCCTGTGGCGACTGCGACTCCTGCGCCCTTCGACTCCGCGCTTTTCACGCCGCAGGTGTTAAAGATCCCCTCCCATATCTGCTTGACAGCAAGAGGTTTGCTTATTAACGTTAGGTCGTTTCCGATAACCAATTACAACCAGTAGCCGGGACCGAGCATCCTAATGCCTCTCCCGTTTTACCAAGTCACCTGTACATACTCTTTGGAGGACTCTTAGATGTTTCGCAGACACTTATTGCCGCTCTTTTCCGGTCTGGCGCTCATTGTATGCATCAGCATTACTGCCTCGGCGCAGTCAGGTCAGCTTCGCGGACACGTTACCTTAAAGCAGGCTGACGGCACGGCGGTTCCGGCCGTTGACGCCATCATCGATGTCTATCGAATCGATCTTTCGGGTAAGTATACTGCCAAGACCAACAAGCGAGGCGAATTTGCCTTCGCCGGTCTGCCCTTTATTGGTGACTACATCATCGGGGTTAGTCTCCCTGGTGCGCAGGCTTCTTACCAACCAGGTGTGAAAGCCGGGAGAGATGTTGATTATGCGCTCGAGTTGATGGCACCCGGCGATGGTAGACGTTTGACGCTGGAAGAAATACGAACGCTGATGAACACCAAAACTCCGGCGAGTGGCGGCAGCAAAGAGACCGCGGAAGACAGAGCAAAGCGCGCGGAACTGTTAAAAAAGAATGAAGAAATAACGGCGGCCAACGAACGAGCCAAAAACTCCAATGAAATAATTGCCCGTTCCTTTAAAGCTGGCAATGATGCGCTGAAGTTGAAAAACTATGATGAATCGATCGCCCGCTATGATGAAGGTCTGCAAGCTGATCCCGAACATCCGGGCGCGCCCGCGTTACTAACGAACAAGGCTATGGCTTTAATTGCAAGAGCGATTGAGAGGTTTAACACCGCGGTTAAGGCCACGGATGAAACGACCAAGAATGCGGGTATTGACGCAGCAAAGAAGGACTGGACCGCTGCTAGCGAGTCAAGCGCGAAAGCAGTCACCAAGTTGAAAGCAGTGCCCACCTCGACCGACCCGGCAGAAGCCAACAGCGCGAAGGTAAATCTGTATTTTGCCCTTGCGGTCCGAGCTGACGCGGCGCGGCTGTTCATCACCAAAGTGGACCAGAGCCAGGTCGATATGGGAATAACAGCGTACCAGGAGTACATCGCAGCGGAGACGGATCCATTGAAGAAATCGAAAGCAGAACATGATCAGGCGCAGATGCTATTTGACGCCAACGTGTTTGATCGGGCTCTGCTCGCGTATCAGAAAATTCTTGAAGCTAATCCCGATGACCTCAACGCCCTAATGCGTTCCGGCCAGGCGCTATTTAATATCGGCGCCATTAATACTGATAAGGCCAAGTATCAGCAAGCGGCAAACTATCTTGCGAAATTCGTGGAGAAGGCTCCAGACACCGACCCTCTGAAAGCAGACGCGAAGGATATTTTGCAGGCCTTGAAAGACCAGGAAAACGTTAAGCCGGAGAAGACGGCGACTCCCGTGCGTCGCACTCGCCGGCCGTAATGCGGTAAGACACCAAAAAGAGGCCGCCATCTGGATCAGGAGTCCAGGGGCGGCCTCTGATTTTTGTTAGGGTCACAGCCGCTGAACCCAGCACACCCTAGTCAGTGCGTAGATCCTCCCGTTTGACTAAACCCTCACCCATCTTGATTTCTCCCACAATTCTCTCGATTCCTTAGAAAATTTGACCCTTGACAGTCTAATCGATCAACTTGTACTATGTTTGCCCAACGGTGTTTACCACCGTTCTGCTGAGTCCGACATTCCAGTCCGAAACCTTTTACATCAAGGTCCGCTGCCCATTCTTATGAATCGGCGCTTGTAAATCTCAACACCGGGGTACAAATGTCAGCAAAACTAGGCGAAATTCTCGTTCGGGAGAATCTCATCAGCGCGCAACACCTGCGTGAGGCGCTGGATTACCAGCGGGAGCACGGGGGTCGTTTGGGGTTCAACCTCGTCAAGCTGGGGCTCGTCTCTGATGACATGATTACAGCGGTCCTCTCCCGTCAATACGGTATTCCCTCAGTCAACCTCGACCTTTTCCAGATTGATGCCCAGGTTTTACACCTAATCCCGCAGGAGGTAGCTCAGAAGTACTCAGTTCTTCCACTATCTCGCGTGGGTGCCAGCCTGACGCTGGCGATGGTCGACCCGACGAATGTCTTTGCCATGGACGACGTCAAGTTCATGACTGGCCTCAATGTGGAACCAGTTGTGGTGGCAGAGGCGAGCATTCAGCAGGCGATTTCCAAGTACTACAGCACGACCAAAGAAATTGCGTTGGCGGTGAGCGCGGAAGAACTGGCTGTCGAAGAGGTCGCGGCAGTGAGCGCCAATGGTGGCATCACCCATGCTGATTTAGTTTCCTTGGACACCATCGATTTCGATGAGGAGCGACAGGAAGACGTCGAGGTACTTGAAGATAACGAGGAGATCGATCTCACCACCCTTTCGAGAATAAGCGAGGACGCCCCGGTAGTCAGACTGGTGAACGTCCTGCTGGTGGACGGACTGCGTCGCGGTGCCTCTGACATTCATATTGAACCTTACGAGAAGGATCTGCGCATTCGCTTCCGCATTGACGGTGTTTTGTACGACGTGATGCGGCCGCCGCTAAAGATGCGCGACGCCTTGATTTCGCGCATCAAGATCATGGCCAAGCTGGACATTTCAGAGAAGCGCTTGCCGCAAGACGGGCGAATCAAGATCAAGGTCAAAGTGGATGCGCGCTCGCGTGAGTTGGACTTCCGCGTTTCGACGTTGCCAACTCTGTTTGGCGAGAAGGTTGTGCTTCGTCTACTGGATAAAGAGAACCTCATGCTCGACATGACGAAGCTGGGTTTTGAGCCGGAATCTCTCGTCAAGTTTCAACGAAACATTGCCAGACCGTACGGAATGGTCTTGGTTACTGGCCCGACTGGAAGCGGAAAAACAAACACTCTGTATTCGGCGCTACAGTCTCTCAATACTGTGCAGACCAACATCATGACTGCCGAAGACCCGGTTGAATTTAACCTAATGGGTATCAATCAGGTCCAGATGAAGGAGCAAATTGGTCTAAACTTCGCCGCTGCCCTGCGCGCTTTTCTGCGCCAGGATCCCAACATTGTTTTGGTTGGTGAAATTCGAGACTTCGAAACCGCCGAGATCGCAATCAAGGCGGCGCTAACGGGACACCTCGTACTTTCCACCCTACACACCAACGACGCTCCCTCAACGATTTCTCGACTCATGAACATGGGCATCGAGCCATTCCTGGTAGCGACGAGCGTAAACCTGATCCAGGCGCAGCGACTCATCCGTCGCGTCTGCAAAGATTGTAAGCGCGAGCATTCCATGCCACCGGAAGCGCTTATTGAAGTCGGCTTTAGTGCCGAAGAAGTCAAGACACTCAAGACCTACAAAGGCAGGGGCTGTGCGACCTGCAACAACACGGGGTACAAGGGACGAATTGGTCTTTACGAAGTCATGGAAGTCAACGACGACATCCGCGAACTTATTTTGATTGGCGCTTCGTCGCTGGAGTTGAGGAAGAAGGCGATTGAAGACGGCATGATCACGCTACGCGAATCCGGATTGCACAAGATTCGCGCCGGACTAACCACTCTCGAGGAAGTAGTCCGCGAAACAGTGGCCTAACGGAAAGAGGAATACCATGTTGCGCACCATCACACTTTCATTATTAATCCTGGTCTCCGTAGTGGTCATGCTGCCCTTCGCAAGCTCTACGGCTCATGGCCTCCGCCAAAGTTCCGCCTCTCAACAGCAGCGCCGTTATCGACGTCATTCCCGAGCTTGGTGGCGGCGTCATCGCGCGCGCCTGCGGTTGCGCCGTGTTGCCGCCCTTGCACATCGCAGTTCACCGCTCGGGCCTGTCCTCGAAAACTCCATCACTCCGGTGGCGTCCGCGGCCACCCTCCCCCAGCTGCCTTCGGGTTGGCAAAGCGCGCCGGTAACCAATGCAAGCGAGCTCCGATTTCGGACAGAAGTAACTGCGCCAGTCCCCACTCAGGGCACACTCGCAGTTGTTGCCCGAAGTCGTCCGAACCCCGCCTACCTGACTCAGAAGGAGCAGCGCACAATGCTCTCAGGCGTTTCGTTCTCCGATTTGCGACGGATCGCCATCGACAAGATGATCAGTACTGGAGGTTGGGTGATTAACGACTACCAGAGGGAAGTTAATGGTGGGCGAGTATTTGTGGTGATTGCTCAAACTCCCAGCGATGGCCGCTCACCGGAGAAGGCCTGGCAGTTTTATTTCGCTGAAGTCGGCGGAAAGATCTATAGCTTGACGCTCAATACGCCAGTCGAGTTTTCAGACAGGTTGGCGGCAGAAGGTGAGCAGTTCATCTCGTCGCTGGTCGTCAAAACAAACGCTGCCGCCCAACCAGCAAACAAATAGTTACCAGACTTTGTCTGGTTTAAACAACAAACCTCAACTCTCCGAGGAAGGTCTCTGCGATGGTCTTAACCGACACACCAAATCCACTTTCGCTTTCCGACCTACTGCGAAAACTCTCCGAGCTTCGCGGGTCTGACCTCCACCTCACCACCGGTTCAGCACCGCAAGTTCGTATCGACGGACAGTTGTCTCCACTGAATGATTACCGTATTTTGACGGCTGCCGATACCAAGCAATTAGCTTATTCGGTTTTGACAGACGCCCAGAAGCACCGGTTTGAAGAAAACCTCGAGCTGGACTTTTCCTTTGGTGTTAAGGGCCTCTCTCGTTTCCGCGCTAACCTCTTCAATCAACGTGGCGCCGTTGGCTGCGTCTTTCGCGCCATTCCCTACGAGATTAAAGCGTTCGAGGACCTTGGGCTGCCGGAGGTCGTCAAGAAGTTGTGTGACAAGCCTCGCGGCTTGATTCTGGTAACCGGACCTACTGGCTCTGGTAAGTCAACCACCCTCGCCGCAATGGTCGACAAGATCAACCGCGATCGCCGCGAACATATATTGACGATCGAGGATCCGATCGAGTTTCTTCACAATCACAAGAGCTGTGTTGTTAACCAACGAGAAATCAATGCTGACACGCACGGATTTGCTCAGGCTTTAAGGGCAGCCTTGCGACAGGATCCAGACGTCGTGCTGGTAGGCGAAATGCGCGATCTGGAAACCATCGAATCAGCACTGCGAATAGCCGAAACTGGCCACTTGACGCTCGCTACTCTCCACACAAACTCCGCCGTCTCCACCATCAACCGCATCATTGACGTGTTCCCTTCCGATCAGCAAGCGCAGATTCGCGCCCAGCTCTCACTCGTTCTCGAAGGCATCATGTCTCAGGCATTGCTTCCCCGGGCGGAGGGGAGCGGACGAGTCATGGGCCTCGAGATTCTCATTCCCAACGCCGCCATCAGAAACTTGATTCGTGAGGACAAAGTCCATCAAATTTATTCAATGATGCAAACAGGTCAGGACAAGTTTGGCATGCAGACCTTTAATCAGGCGTTGGCCACGCTTTATCACAAACGCCAAATCACATTGGAAACTGCGTTACAGCGATCGTCGAATGTGGATGAACTGAAGGAACTGATAGATCGCGGAGCCGGCCTAAATACAGGTAACGGCAATAGACCACATCCGAGCCCTTATGCCCAGGGCCGGCCTATTGGCACTCGCCCAACCGTCAACAAATAGACTCTAGACTCCGGAGCTAACCAGCTATGCCTACTTATGTGTTCAAAGGCCGCAACCATCTGAACGAAATTGTCGTCGGCGAACGTGTTGCCGATAACCGCGATGCCCTGCGACAGATTCTTCGTCGCGAGCAGGTTACGCTTACTTCCGTCAAGGAAAAGGGTCGCGAAATCGGGATTCCGAAGATTGGCGGCCGGAAGAAAGTCAACGCCAAAGATCTTTCAATTTTCACGCGGCAGTTTTCAGTGATGATTGACGCGGGTCTGCCCTTGGTCCAGTGTCTCGAAATTCTGGCGCAGCAGCAGGACAACAAGTATTTCCAACAAATCTTGATGCAGGTTCGCCAGGACGTGACGGAAGGTTCGACCCTGGCTGCTTCGATGGCGCGTCACCCGCGTGTATTTGACCAGCTGTATGCCAACATGGTCGACGCCGGCGAAACGGGAGGTATCCTCGACCTGATCCTGCAGCGGTTATCAACCTTCATCGAGAAGATTGTAAAGCTGAAGCGGGATGTCGTTTCGGCAATGATCTATCCGGTGGCCGTAATCCTGCTCGCCATCGTCGCAGTGGCGGTAATTATGGTGGTTGTCATTCCGCAGTTTAAGAACATCTTTCTTGGCTTACTTGGGCCAGGCGAGCAATTGCCGCTGCCAACGCGAATTGTTACCGGCATCAGCTCCTTCCTCGCTGGTTGGGGTGGCTTGTTCATCCTGGTGGCGATCATTGGTGCAGCGGTTGCAATACGCTTTTACTACAAGACACCTTCCGGCAGAAAAGTTATCGATCGCCTGCTGTTAAAAATCCCAATTCTGGGTTCAATCTTTCAGAAGATTGCGGTCGCGCGATTTTCACGCACTCTTTCCACCTTGCTCTCTTCAGGCGTGCCTATTCTGCAGTCGCTTGACATCACTGCGCGCACATCGGGCAACGTGATTATCGAAGCAGCAATAATCAGTGTACGCGCGGGAGTGGAACGCGGCGAAAGTTTCGTCGAACCTCTGAAGGCGACGGAAGTGTTTCCCCACATGGTTGCGCAAATGGTGGGCATCGGCGAACAAACCGGCGCCCTGGATGCGATGCTTGGCAAGATCGCAGACTTCTATGAACAGGAAGTTGATGCTGCGATTTCCAACTTGCTCACCTTAATTGAGCCGATTTTGATCGCGTTTCTCGGTGTTACCATCGGCTCAATCGTGATCGCCATGTATCTGCCGCTGTTCACTCTGATTGGAAAACTGTCTAACGGCAGCCACTAGCGTCAAGTATTTCAGCCAGTCGTTCTGTTTCAAGACGAAGCCCGCGACCTGCGGGCTTTTTCTTTTGTCACACTGGCAGCGGCTGTTTTGGATCACTCTTTGCGGAGCTCGGGAAAAGCAGATTGACAGATTAACCAAAGGCCCTACTATCTCCCCTTGAGACACAATGAGTATTCGATAGGTGGAGCGAGTTGAAGGAAGCGCAGATCGCAATTATCGGTAGTGGCTTTGGTGGAATAGGCACAGCCATCCGTCTAAAGCAGGAAGGGATCGAAGACTTTGTCATCTTTGAGCGCGCTGCTGATGTCGGTGGCGTCTGGCGTGACAACACCTATCCCGGCTGCGCCTGTGATGTGCAGTCACACTTGTATTCTCTGTCCTTCGCTCCTAATCCTGATTGGACTCGCAGCTTTTCCCCGCAGTCGGAGATTTGGGACTACTTGCGCCGTTGCGCCAGTGACTACGGCGTGCTTCCGCATATTCGTTTCGCACATTCAGTCAAGGACGTTGCCTGGCAACCCGACGACAAACGCTGGCTGATTGAAACGTCACAAGGAACCTGGTCGGCACGCGTGCTGGTTTCGGCTGCCGGATCGCTCAACGAGCCGAAGCTGCCAACGTTGATTGGCCTCGAAAAATTCGAGGGCAGAGTTTTCCACTCCTCGCGTTGGGATCATGAATTCGATCTTCGGGGACGACGGGTTGCGGTAATCGGAACCGGGGCCTCGGCGATTCAGTTTGTTCCTGAGATCCAACCAAAACTTGGGAAGCTGTATTTGTTCCAGCGGACCCCACCCTGGATAGTCCCGCGCCATGACCGGCCGCTGACCCGAGTCGAGGGGCAAATTTTTCGCCGCCTCCCGCTTACGCAACGGGTGATGCGCGGCGGGATTTACGCGTTTCGCGAATTACTTGGCTTTGCCTTTCGCCACCCATGGGCCATGAGATTGCTTCAGCCAATGGCGCGTCGCCACCTTAGACGTTATATCGCCGATCCCGTGCTACGCGCAAAGCTCACGCCCAATTACCTCATGGGGTGCAAACGCGTTCTGATTTCAAGCGACTATTTCCCGGCACTAACTCAACCCAATGTAGAGTTGGTTACAGACGGCATCGCCGAAGTGCGCGAGCATTCCATCGTCAGTGAGGACGGCGTTGAACGCCCAATCGACGCAATTATTTTCGGCACCGGCTTCCACGTCTCTGACTTCCCTTTTTCAAGTAAGATTCGCGGCAAAGACGGTCGCACGCTGAGCGAGATCTGGGAGGGCAGTCCCAAGGCCCTCGCCGGAACGATGGTGGCAGGATTTCCAAATCTCTTCCTGCTCCCCGGACCCAATACCGGTTTAGGACACTCTTCCGTCATATACATGTTAGAGGCGCAGATCGAACACCTGTTGAATGTAGTGCGTTACCTGCGGGACCACGACCTCGAAGTTATTGAAGCGCGACCCGAGGCGCAGGCTGCCTACGTTGCCGAAGTCGACAAGAAAATGCGCGGCACAGTCTGGACTTCCGGAGGTTGTCGGAGCTGGTATCTGGACGTGACCGGACGAAACTCCACGCTCTGGCCAACACATAGTTGGGGGTATCACCGTCGGGCGGTGAAGTTCACTCCAAGGGAATACTTGATGGAATGAGCCACGTGAGATCCGCGTCCTCCTACCTTTCCCATGCCTGAGTAATCCGACATTGTTGTTTATATTTGTGCTCTGGAAAACGAATCCAGGATCAAAGGCTGAAGCGCGTGCGTCTTGACTCGCCGCTTCTGCTCGCACCGCGGTGCCACCCATTTCGAGCGTCGAAGGCAAGCAGGTCGTTGAGCTTTCGAACGGTGAACGATAAGGTTTCTGGGTGGTTATGACTTATCGTCGAAGTGGCGCGCTAGAAGTTCATTGGTTCTGGTAAGGACAGTGACGGCAGCCGCTGTCGCAACAGTAATCACGCCTCAGTAGAAACGCAGCGGTGAAGACAAACAACCCATTTTCAAGATAGTAGTCGAGCCCTTCCTGCAGGGCCGCTGGCTGTGCTTGCGGCTTAGTGTCCGGCGCCATTGAGCGGTCACGGTCTTGTTTCCGTTCATCGGCATTCGCTGGTTTATGGTTCCGGCTGGTTCGATCCATTTTGTGAACAGAAGGGCGTTCGAGGTGTTCGCTGCCAATCTTGTAAATCTGCGGGAAAGCGCTAGCTCGCCCGCAGAAGCCGCGCAATAAGAATAGGCAATCTTTGCCGTAGCGCAAGCGCTCTGTGATAGGCTTGCCGGAACGATGGGTCTCGACGTAGCCACAGAACGAAAATATTCCCTCGGGCGGAAGCTTTGGTGGCTGATCATCGGGCGCCTGACCGCCAGCTTGTTTTTGTTCCTCGCGCGCGCGCTTTGGATTCATCGCGGAGACGGAGGAGCGGTGGTAGAACAGCTAAAGCCGCTGTTCGTAGTGTGCTTCCTCACGCTGGTTTATGTGCTCGCTCGCACAATCTCTCAGACATTTCTGTTTCAGGCACGAATACAATTCGTTATAGACATCGTTCTGGTTACCTGGCTGATCTGGACCTCCGACGTTATTCATTCTCCGTACATTGCAGTCTACATAGTTGTCATTGCTGCCTCGAGTCTGTTTCTCGGTCCTCGTGACGCAATATTGATCTCGCTGGGGTGTGCACTGGCCTTCACTGCCAGCGCCATCGCGGTTCTGAACGGCGTCGGCGGGATACCCACCGGCGATTTGTTAGAAAGGAGCCGCGCTCAGACATTTCAGGCGATTGGACTGTTCGACGTTGCCTTCCTGGTGGTCGGTTTACTCTCGGCGCGGCTAGCGGAACGCCAATCGCGCTCTGACGTAAAACTACAGGCGGCTACCCAGTCACTCGCAAGTTTGCGGGCGCTGCACGAGCGGATTGTGGAGTCCATTCGTTCGGGCGTTGTAACCACCGATCTGCAAGGTCGTATTTACACCTTCAACGCTGCGGCTGCTGAGATTACCGGTTACCTCGAATCAGATGTTCGTGGACAAGACGCCTCGATTTTCTTCGGCGAGATCAAGGGGATCATCGCCCAGATAATGACCGCGGTGGGAGTGGCCGACGTCAGTCCTCGCTTTGAAGCCGATTGCCTTACGGCGGACGGCCTGCGACTCCGGCTGGGCTTCAGTGTCTCGCCACTCTTTTCTGAGAGTGGCGAAACCACGGGCACCGTAATCACCTTTCAGGATCTCACGCACATTCGCGCACTGGAGGAGTCTTCGCGCCGCCAGGACCGGCTTGCCGCAATCGGTCGCATGGCGGCTTCGATCGCCCACGAAATTCGCAATCCTCTGGCGGCGATGCGTGGCTCGATTCAGATGCTGCGGGCCGACATGGAAAACGAGTCGGAAGAAACAGAGCTGATGGAGATCATTCTGCGAGAATCTGATCGGCTGAACCGGATCATCAGTGACTTTCTGAACTATGCCCGCCCACGTTCAATTATTCAGGCGGAGGTTGATGTTTGTGAGTTGTTAAGAAGAACTTTTACGCTGTTGCGCAACAGCGCCGAGATTAACGACAAACAGGTCATCAAGGAAGATGTGCCTGTTTCGCCGGTTCTGATTGATGCCGACGCGGAACAACTGCAGCAGGTTTTCTGGAATCTCGCTCGTAACGCGTTGCAGTCAATGCCCGGGGGCGGAACGCTGCAGGCCACAGTACAGACCCCTTCCAGGGACCGGTTAAGAATCGCCTTTTCGGATACTGGCCGCGGAATGTCGCCACAACAGGTGGAGCGACTCTTCGAACCCTTCTCCTCAACCACGGGAGGAACGGGACTGGGGCTTTCGATTGTCTATCAAATCATTCGCGATCATGGTGGTACAATTAACGTTCGGAGCCGAGAGGAACAAGGAACAACGATCACCTTGGATTTGCCGGCCCGGGAACAGGTCGCTCATGATCGCGTAATCTGAACACCTAAGTTCCAATTCTTTGATTTCTGTCAATCATGGCCAATCTTCTAATAGTTGATGACGAACTGGGAATGCGACAGTTTTTGACGCATCTCTTCCAGCGTGAAGGACACTCTGTGCGGGCAGCCGAAAACGGTCGTGAAGCAATGGAACTGTTGCGCGCCAGCTCGGCTGACTTGATCGTGTCAGACGTACAAATGCCGGACATGAACGGCATCGAGTTGCTGCGAGCCGCGCGGGAGTTGTTACCCGAGGTCGAGGTAGTAATGATGACGGCCTTTGCGAATGTTGATACCGCGCGCGACGCGTTTCTCCTCGGCGCCTATGATTTCGTGCAAAAGCCTTTCGACAACGATTTGCTCAAAGAGACAGTCGCCCGCGCTCTCGAAAAGATTTCTCTGATCAAAGAGAAGGAGGCGCTGCTCGAAGAGAACAAAGCCTTAATCCAGGGCCAGCGCCTCCGCGGCAAACTCAACAACATCATCGGCAAATCCGCCAAGATGCAGGCGCTCTACCAAATGATCGAAACGGTGGCGCAGGTACAGTCGACCGTGCTGGTCACCGGCGACTCCGGCACCGGCAAGGAGTTGGTGGCGCGCGCCATCCATGATCTGGGTCCCAGGGCGGAGAAGCCGTTCGTTTCGATTAACTGCGGCGCCTTCACTGAGACTTTGCTTGAGTCGGAACTCTTTGGCTACGTGAAAGGGTCTTTCACTGGCGCCAATACGAATCGCAAAGGACTCTTCGAAGCCGCTAACACCGGCACAGTTTTCCTGGATGAGATCGGCGAGATGTCTCCGGCGATGCAAGTCAAACTCCTACGCGTATTGCAGGAAAGAAAACTAAGACCGGTGGGCGCAACTGAAGAGACGACTGTTGATACGCGGGTCATCGCGGCGACCAACCGCGACCTCGGCGCCATGGTCAAGGACGGCACGTTTCGTGAGGACCTCTACTACCGAATCTCTGTGATTCCCATCGAGCTTCCGGCGTTGCGTGAGAGGATAGAGGACATCCCAGAACTCGCTAAACACTTCGTGGAAAAATTTGGCCTAAGCGTGGGTCGGAGTTTGACGATTAGCGAGGCGGCGTTGCAACTGCTGGAACAATATCTCTGGCCGGGTAATGTCCGCGAACTTGAACATGCAATTGAGCGAGCTGTAGCCCTGGAGACTACCGACTCAATTCAACCCGAGCGTTTGCCGGAGAAGATTACTAAATATAATCCCTATCGCATTGCCGAAGTGTTTGAGTTCCCGGAAGAAGGCCTAAACCTCACTGCCCACCTGGACCAACTGGAAAAGACCTACGTACTCGAAGCTCTCCGGCGGACGGCGGGTAACCAGACGAACGCCGCTGCGCTGCTCTCGCTGTCGGTAAGATCTCTGCGCCACTTGTTAGACAAACATGGTATTCGCAGTCTAACGGCCCAGATGCGGGACGAGCGACGCTCAGGAGACTCGACGCCACGACGTCGTTCAACGGATCCGGCGCCCCGACGTCGTGAGGACGACGACGAGTCGGAGTTTGCCGCCAGCGTTGGCGAAAGCTGAAGTCATAATTCCCACTTCCAAAAAAGCATCCTCAGCTCGAGTTTGACGAAATCCGTCAGGACCCGTCTGCCGTAAATTGTCACCGGGCCTATTCCCCTCTAATGGGCAGTGCTCCTCAAGGCAAAAACCCTCGCATTTCCAATACTTTCTTTAGACGGAGTTCATGGCACGGACATTGTTATTGAGCCGCCTGACAACTTCGCGCTCTGCGCGGTGACATCGTGATGACGAAGCCGTTGGCGCGAGAACTTTCTAACTTTTCTCTCTCGAAGGAGCACGAATAAAAAGATGAACACGAACAAACGCCAAGAGGGCTTCTCACTGATAGAACTCCTCATCGTCGTCGCGATTATCGGCATTATCGCCGCCATCGCCATCCCGAACCTGTTGGCTTCCAAGCGCGCTGCTAATGAAGGTTCAGCACAGTCTTCGATCCGCACAATCCACAGCTCTGAAGCCGTTTACCAGTCGACCATTGGTAACGGTTCGTTTGGCGTGCTGAAAGTGGCGGATGAGCCCGTTGCTGGTCAGTCACTCACCGGTCAGAACCTGGTTGACACGGTTCTCGGTGGTGGTAGCAAGAGCGGTTACACGTTCTCACTGCCGGCCGCCAACCTGGCTGCTGGCCCGCCCGCGACCTTCTGGGGATCCGCCGTACCGGCCAACACCGCCGCGGTTACCCGCACTGGCAATCGCAGCTTCTGCATCAGCGAAAGCGGTGTATTGCGTGGCGCCGTTGCGGATACGGTTGCTGACAGAGGAACGTGTCTCGGCATGGCCCCACTGGGCAACTAATACCTAACTTGTTCCGGGGGTGAGAACTCTCGCCTCCGGAATCGGTTCTCGGTTTTTTACACGCGTCGAAGGGTTGGCATATAACCTTGGATGGCCCTCCGATGGCGCAACACAACTCTCGACAAAGGAGCAAGACAAGATCATGAACACGAAACGCCAAGAGGGCTTCTCACTGATAGAACTCCTCATCGTTGTTGCGATCATCGGTATCATTGCCGCTATCGCTATCCCCAATTTGCTTGCATCTAAGCGCGCCGCTAACGAAGGTTCGGCGCAGTCTTCGGTGCGAACCATTCACAGCGCAGAGTCAACCTACAAGTCAACTGCCGGCAACGGCAACTACGGTAACCTCGCTGCTTTGCAGACGGAAAACCTGGTTGACTCAGTATTGGGCGGCGGCACGAAGAGCGGTTACACCATCGCAGCAACGCCCGATAATAGCGGCAATCCCACTCTCTTCTTCGCGTCGGCAGTTCCTGCAAACACCGCGGCCGTCACCAGAACCGGCAACCGCAGCTTTTGCGTCACCGAAGACGGTGTGATGCGCGGCGCCGTTTCCGATACTGTTGCCGATAGAGCGGCGTGTGCCGCAATGACTCCGTTGGGCAACTAAGTAATAGCTCGATATGGACCCACCAATTGCGGAGGCTGGAGTGAAAGCTCCGCCTCCGCAATTTTTTCCCCAAACAACTCAAAACTCATGAGCCTGCCAGCCACTCACGCTTCGCCAGCCGGATTCTCGCTGGCGCGTTTTTCCGGAAACACCAAGGGCCTCACTTGGGTTGTCGCTGTTTCCCTGGCAGTCATCCTGCCGGCGCTGATTTACGGCGTACCTGCAAACAAAGATCTATTAAATCACTTTCGCTTTGCCCTTCCCTTTTACGACTCACTTAGCAGCGGCCACTTTTATCCCTGCTGGCTGGCTGAATCAAACTCCGGCTACGGCGATCCCAGTTTCCGCTTTTATCCACCGGCTCTTTATTACCTGCTCGCGTTGGCGAAGATCCTTACCGGCAACTGGTATGCGGGAACCATGCTCACCCTGACTCTGTTGTCGACCATCGGTGGATTGGGAATGTATTTTTGGACAAGATCAATCCTCTCAGAATCGGCCGCGATGTGGGCGGGAATTCTCTACGCGCTGGCGCCTTATCACGTCAATGAACTCTATCAGGCCTTCCTGTTGGCCGAATTCGCCGGCGCTGCCGTGCTGCCGTTTGCGTTTGGGTTTGTCGAGCGAATTTGCCGGCGCGGGCGTTACCGCGATGTGGCCGGCCTCGCGGCCGCCTATGCCCTGCTAATTTTGACGCATTTGCCGCTGGCAGTAATTGGCTCGCTGGCATTGGGCGCCTACGGCCTCGTCCGCATGGATAGGAAAATCTGGAAGAAGTCTTTGCGCCTCCTCTGCATGGCAGCGATGCTGGGTCTGTCAGCGTGCGCGGTCTATTGGGTCAGGATGGTAACGGAGCTAAAGTGGATCGGAATCAACAGCGCCAACTCCGACAACTCAGTCGACTATAGCCAGAACTTTGTTTTCTCAACGCTCTCGGGTGACAACCTCAACGTATGGTGGATGAACATTCTGGTCGTCATGACGTTCTCATTGTTCTTGCCCGCGCTCGCTTTGCTTTTTCGTCAGGCCCGGCTCGAGTCGAAGTTTCCTAAACTCAAGCCGGTCACGATCGTTGCCTTGTTGGCGCTCTTCATGACGCTGCCCTTAAGCCGCCCGTTGTGGAAAATGTTTGCGGCACTGCAACAAGTTCAGTTTCCCTGGCGCTGGCTGGCAGTTTTTTCAATGGCGGGCGCGCTACTGACCGCTGCGACCTTACCACTTTGGCTCGAGAACAAACTGCAATTGGAGCGTCCGCTTCGCCTTCTCGTGCTGGGAAGCATGCTGGTGTCTGTCGCGTTCACGCTTACGCACACCATCCGCGAAGCCGAGTACAGAAACCGGCAACAGTTTGAAAGTGACCTTCGGTCAGTGCGAGGAACGGCGAGCGTAAACTACTGGATTCCCGTTTGGGCCACTTCATCTCCGGCAATAATGAATAGCCCGGCCGAAGCTGGCGATCGCCAAATCGTGGTGAATGACTGGCAGGCTGAACATCGCCGTTTTGAAATCTCTCCGGGCAAGGCAGTCTGGGCGCGAGTGCGTACCTTCTTCTATCCATACTGGGTAGCAACCAGCAAAGGCCGGGTCCTCCCTACCCGCCCCGATCGTGATGGCGCTCTCTTGATTTCCCTGCCCGAAGATTCAACCGGCGCTGCCGAGGTCAATCTGGATTTTCGCGAGCCAACTCGCGCACGCATCGCTGCGGGCATCAGCGCATTTAGTTGGTTGCTTATTGGCTTCCTCGCCTCGCCGGCCAGTAGTCGCCAAAGACGGAGAGCGCGCGGAAGAGCGACTACCCTCTAAAAGAAGTATCTTTTGAAAATATCGATCTTACGCTAGAGTATTCTGCTCGTTAGCATCAGTTGAGCTCAACAGCAAAATTCTGTGAATACTGTTCAAGCTGCGAAGATTGAAACTCCGACGCTCGCGCGCGATGGTGCGTGGGGTCGCATTGCGACTATAGCTGGCAATACCTTTCGCGAAGCAGTGCGCGATCGCGTGCTCTACAACCTGGTCCTCTTTGTCCTGATTCTCACCGCAGCCGCAGTTTTCATTGGCGAGCTCTCTGGCGGACAGGAACGAAAGATCATTGTGGACCTTGGGCTGAGCGCGATGCTCCTGTTCGGAGTATTCATCGCGATCTTTGTCGGCGTTGGTTTGGTCTACAAAGAAATCGAACGCCGCACTGTCTATGTAATTTTCTCCAAGCCCGTCGGTCGAGGTGAGTTTCTCATCGGCAAGTATCTGGGGCTTTGTCTGACGCTGCTGGTTAATGTGCTGATCATGGGCGCCGGTGTTTCGTTAGCGCTCGTCTACGTGAATCGCGGCTGGAATCCGCTGGCCATGAGTATCTGGCCCGCCATCCTGCTCATCTATGTTGAGTTAATGGTAGTGACCGGCGTTGCCCTTCTCTTCTCTTCATTTTCGTCGCCTGCTCTGTCAGCACTACTGACTTTTTTCGTTTTCATCATCGGCCATTTCAGTGGCGATCTCAAAAGTCTTGCAAACTCCATGGGTGGCAGCGGCGCGCGCTGGCTTTTCACCGGCCTTTATTACCTGCTGCCAAATCTTGCGAATCTTACTTTCATTACACCCGCAGCTCACGGACAGTTGCCACAGGCAGGACACGTTGGCGTGGTGGTTCTCTATTCCTTCGCTTACATCGTTGTGATCCTAACAGCCGCCACAATGATTTTTCGCCGGCGTAATTTCAAATGAGACTAAAAGGCACTACTCGCAGCGGCGTTTTGCTATTGACCTTATTTATAGCCCTCTCGTCAGTGGTCGGTCTATCGCGTTGGCTTGACTCTCACCGTCCGGCTGTCGACACAAAAATTGAAGAGGAGCAACTTTATCTCAACGGCGCCACTGCTCGACGAATTAGCCTCGGATTCAATGGTCTGGCTGCCGACTGGTACTGGATGCGCGCGCTGCAATATGTCGGACGCAAGATCATCGACGTTCCGGACAATGTACCAATTGACAACCTGGCCCAACTCAATCTCAAACTCCTTGCGCCTTTGCTCGACACGGCTACTACGTTGGATCCTCAATTCATGGAGCCGTACCAGTATGCGGCCGTCGTACTTCCCGATATCGACCCGGACCAGGCAATTCGCATAACTAAAAAAGGCATCGCCGCCAATCCTACGGCGTGGCGGCTATACCAGCACCTCGGTTACATCTATTGGCAGCAGAAGAATTTTCAGGCAGCGGGGGAAGCTTATGATCAAGGCTCGAAACAGCCCGGTGTGCCGGCCTGGATGCTGGCGATGAAAGCCAGAATGGCCGCTGAGGGCGGCAGTCGCGATGTGGCGCGCGAGATCTATGGACGCATGTATGAACAGGCGGAAGATGGTCTGGTCAAAGAAATGGCCAAACGCCGACTGCTGCAGCTAGATTCCATGGATCAGGAAGATGGGTTGCGCAGGATGCTATCTGGCTATCGCTCTCAAGCGGGCCGCTGTCCTTCTTCGTGGCAGGAGATTGAACCGGTCCTCCGCGCTTTACGAGTGAATCTTGACGCCACCGGCGCGCCGCTCGATCCAGCGGGCACTGGTTATATTTTGCAACCCGATTGTGATGTCGCGATAGATCCAAAATCCAAAGTGCCGCGCCGCTGATCTCTGTTCAGGCGCGGATCACGCAACCTTACTGCTAATAATTATGAAGAGTGTTGTCGAAATAAATAACTTAACCAAGGACTACGAGGTAGGTTTCGTTCGTAAACGAAAGGTGCGCGCGCTGGACTCACTCACATTGACGGTTAATCAGGGTGAGATATTTGGCTTTCTCGGCGCGAACGGCGCCGGCAAGACGACCACGCTAAAGCTGCTGATGAGTCTTACTTTTCCAACGACCGGCAGTGCGCGAATCCTCGGTTGCGACATCGCAGATGTCTCGATGCACAGCCGCATTGGTTATCTGCCCGAGAATCCTTACTTCTACGACTATTTGACCGCACTCGAGTTTCTAAACTACTGCGGCCAGATTTTTGGTTTATCAAAGAGCGCGCGCCTGCTCCGATCGCGCGAGTTGCTGCAGCGCGTACGCCTTGACGAAAGCAAGTGGAACACTCAATTAAGGAAATTTTCTAAAGGGATGTTGCAGCGTGTGGGTTTGGCCCAGGCGCTGGTGAATGATCCCGAAGTTGTGTTTCTTGATGAGCCCATGAGTGGGCTGGATCCAATCGGAAGACGCGAGGTTCGCGATCTAATCGCCAGTCTGCGACAGGAAGGGAAGACTGTTTTCATGTGTTCGCACATTCTGTCAGACATTGAAGTGCTCTGCGATCGCGTCGCCATTCTCAGAGGCGGCAAACTCGCTCAGGTTGGCTCTCTGGAGGAATTGCGGCAAAAGACCGCTGGTCGAAATCAGGTTGAAGTAGTGCTCAGTGGAGTGGAGGAAGAAATACTTCGACGTGAATTGCCTGGCGGGAATACCTTTTTGTTGACCTCTACACCGGCAGGCCTACGACTTGAACTAAGATCTGAACGGGACGTCGACTCCGTGATACTCGCGCTGAGAAAGACAGGCGGCAAACTCGTGACGGTACAGCCGCTAAAGCAATCACTCGAAGAATTGTTTCTCGAATCGGGCGCGGGTGAGGAGTCTTAGTCTGAAGGTTATTTAAACCTGATCGCTGACACTTCCATCCTGATGTTGGCGCGATCATCTTTGTCAGTCATTCCTTCCAACATTACACGCACGGCCATGCTGCGATTGTTTTCCAATTCGGGTTGCCGCGTTGGGACTACAACGACGGTGTGCTGGTTAACTGGCTTACCCTGATGGTCCACCACGATCCCCTTGATCTCAAGTCCGCTTAATGTGCGGCCGCTGAAGTTGTGAACAATCGTCTGCAAGTTCATTACGATATCACCAAGAGCGCGCTTCGACTCGTAGGCCTCAGGCTTGTCCAACGCAATTTTTGACGCATACTGTTCAAACTCAGGGGAACCCGCGCGCAGTGCGCCCTCAAGAGTGGGTTCGAGAGTGCCACTACCACTTGCCCGCATGAGTACATAAAATAGCCCGGCAATTGCGACGGCCGCGATAACCGCAACAATTATTATTACGGTCCGTCTTGAATCGTCTGGATCAGGAATTTGTCGCTCTGGAGTGGCCATGGATTAGTCCGGTTGGATTCTAGTGCGCAGGAAACAGTTTTTGCAACACTACCACACTGCTGAGCCTCTTTAGACACTGCGCGGTGCAAAAGGTTTCCAACGTAGATTGACAGGCAGAGCATGGAGCGGGCACACGTTAGTTTTTTGCATCTAGTAATTGGTTAACGAGGGCCTCGAGTTGTGGATAGTCAATCGGCTTCGTCACGTAGGCGTTGCAGCCAGCTTCCAAGGCCATGCCGTGGAAGTCGCTCGTATCATGAGCGGATACGGCGACGATTGGTACGGTGCTCATTTCGGGCATACTGCGAATTTGCCTGGTTGCCGCCAGACCGTCGACAAAAGGCAGGCTCAGATCCATCAAAATGATTTCCGGCCGGACTTCGCGGGCCTTCTCCACCGCTTCTATCCCATTGAGAGCTTCGACCACCTGAAAGCCACTCAACTCCAATAGCCTTCTCATCATTTGACGATTGTCCTCGGTATCCTCAACCACTAAAACCGTCGCGATCCTATTTGTCTTGTTCACGGGAGCCCCTCTGTCCAGCACAGATTCCCTAACTGAATTCATGGTTAAACCGACTCCTCAACTATCCCAAACCTGCTGTATCACTAGAATACGCCCGGCTTTTTTGTTAAGATCGCGCACCGAAATACGACATATCGCAATCCCCCGGTCGGCTTAATCAATACACTTCACTGGCGCTCGCGTGGCTAGCGTTTGGAAGTTAAGAAAATAATCCGAAGCCAGATGAAGCCATTTTTATCAGAATCCAGAGATAACGACGCTCTGTCCGCTCTCGGGCGGGCCTCTGTACAGATCGTCCATGACCTCAAGAATCAACTAAATGGTCTCAAACTCTATGCCACGTTTTTGCGGAAGCGCCTGGAGAAGGGCGAACGACCCGCGGACGAGTTGGCAACAATCAATAAACTAATCGCCGGTTTGGATCGAACCGCGCGCGATGTCTCAATGATTGTTGAATATGGACGTCCACTCGATCTTAAAAAACAAACCGGAACGAATCTGGAAAGAATAATGCACGAGGTTGCTGCCGCCTTGAACGCTGAGAACCTCAGTAATCGTCCACCAGTAACTGGAGGACTGGACGGTGAGATTGTCGTAACCGCCGAGTCTGCCCCGCTCGCAGGAGAATTTGATCCGACGTTAACGGCTGACGCCCTTAAGTGGATCTCGCTTAGCGCCATGAAAATGCTAATCGGCAACGGAAATGCGGGGTCGTTGGCAGTGCATTTAAGAAGCGAAGCAGTTGAATCGGGGCGAAATGGAGTGATTGAATGGAGACTGTTCGATTGCGGAGATCATGATCCGTTCCACTCGTTTGCCGGAAGTAACGAAATACGCTTGTCACTTGCGGCCAGAGTAATCGAGGCGCATGGAGGTTCCGCAAAAAGAGAGCAGGACAGGTTATGCGTGCGGCTGCCGCTGGCTCCATGAATAATAATGGCGAATCGAGAAAATAAAAAGCAACAAGCAAGGTTTCAGGGAGGACGATAGTGGAAAATAAGGACGTGCGCATTCTCGTCGTTGATGACGAGCCGACGATGGCGGATTCATTACAACAGAATCTGACCGAAGAAGGCTACGTGGTGGATACCGCGGCGACCGGGGCTAAGGCAATTGAGTTGTTCGACCAGGGTGGACATCACGTCGCCATCTGCGATCTGCAACTCCCCGACCTGGATGGACTCGACGTAGTTCGTCATATCAAAGACGCCAAACCTCTGACAGAAGTTATCGTCCTCACCGGACATGGCTCTGGCCCCAGGGCCTTTGAGGCCAGCAAGGCCGGCGCTTTTGATTTTGTCGAGAAGGACAATTTCGAATTCGAAACTCTGTTGCGCCGCATTCAGAATGCGCTGAAGCAGCGAGAGCTACTGACCGAAAACGCAAACATGCTGCGTCAGCTTTCGACTCGCTCCGAGTATTTCAACATAATCGGCTCTTCGCGGCAGATGCAAACCATTTATGAAACCATCGAGTCAGTAGCGAAGTCAGACGCAAATGTTTTGATTGTGGGGGAGTCGGGAACGGGCAAGGAGCTCATCGCCAATGCGATTCACTACAATTCGTTGCGCGCGCGCAAACCCTTCATCAAAGTTAACTGCGCCGCCTTACCGAAAGAACTGATTGAGTCGGAACTCTTTGGCCACACGAAAGGTGCTTTTACCGGCGCCCATGCCGACAAGGAAGGATTAGTACAGCATGCAGCCGGCGGCTCGCTGATGCTCGATGAAATCGCGGAAATGCCTGTAGAATTGCAGCCAAAGCTGCTGCGCGTGTTGCAGGAACGAAGCTACCGCAAGATTGGTTCGGAGAAGACGCATGCGGTCGATTTTCGGCTTATCTCGTCAACCAATCGCCTGCCGGCTGATGCTATTCGCGATGGCTTGCTGCGCGACGATCTCTTCTATCGCATTTCCACCATCACGATTCACGTGCCACCCCTACGCGAGCGAAATGAAGACATTCAGCTTTTGACCGAACACTTCCTGCATATTTATGCTCAGAAATATGAGCGCGCGACTGACGGAGTTTCGCAGGCTGCATACCAGCGTCTGTTTGGGCACGCGTGGCCTGGAAATGTACGAGAGTTGCAAAACGTGATCGAACGCGCCGTGTTGCTGGCCAAGAGCAACAAGATTGAGCCGGTAGACCTGCCCTTTGACAACGGTTCGCTTCCGGAAGGAGCAGCGGCTGGAAGCACCTGGGACGTGCCGGTAAACATGTCTCTGGAAGACATTGAGCGTTTGGTGATCGAGAAGACGTTGCAACGCACCGGCGGCAACAAACAAGCAGCCGCGAACCTCCTGGGCATTTACCGCCCACGACTCTATAGCAAGATACGAAAGTACAACATTGACGTCTCGGCGCGGGTGCCGGTCTGATACCTTCAACTCCCTTTCTCAGACCTGAATCCTTCGATGAAAGCAATCAAGGGCTACCCCCAAAGCGAAGGTCGTTTAGAGAGTATTGATGCGCTGCGCGGCATCGCGGCGTTGGGTGTGGTCTTCTATCACGCAGTTTGGCAGAGCACCAATGCAGTTCCCCAAAACCTCTTTCGCTGGCCTGTCCAACTACTGCAGTTCGTCAGCTCGTTTGGTTATATCGGCGTCTTCCTCTTCTTCGTTATTTCCGGCTTCTGTATCCACTTGCAGTGGGCCAAAGCCCGAGCGAACCAGCAACCACAGTCGATTAAGTTTGGCGCCTTCTGGCGTCGTCGCTTTCGCCGGCTTTACCCGCCTTACCTGATCGCCTTTGCCTTGTTCATGGCAATGGCGGCGCTGTCGACGGGCATCAACGTCACGCACTTCTTTGTCTACGACGTGGTGATGCACCTCTTGATGCTCCACAACCTCGATCCCAATACTTGCTACAGCATCAACGGAGTTTTCTGGACGCTCGCCATTGAAGAGCAACTCTATCTCGCTTATTTTCTGCTGCTCTTCCTGCGCTCGCGCTGGGGGTGGGGTCCCACGTTGCTCATCTGTGCCGGGGCGCGTGTAGGCTGGTTCATGTTTAGTCACGCTGCCTGGGTCGCAACCGGAATCGGCATCCCGGTTCCCGAAGGGGCTTTCTCACACTGGTTCACCTGGGCTCTGGGCGCCATCGCCGTTGAGGCCGCTTTCGGTTTGGTCAAACTGCCAAAATGGTGTCGAAACTTGTGGTTGGCGTTTGCCGCGATTGTGGTCGCGTCAGCAACGTCCCTGATTCTGCCGCAAACTCAAAAAGACACGCTGCCTCATACGATAGCCTGGTTATTGATGCATCCCTTGTGGGGAGTGGGGTTTTTCATTGTGGTAAATCGCGTCGTCCAGACGGAGCAATCATGGGCGGATAAGCGGCGACAAACAATTGCGGCTACGGGCTCGATTAACTTTGCGAGGATTATCCGGCGTTTGGTGGCTGCCATGGCTTTTGTCGGCGTGTTTTCCTATTCGCTCTACCTGACACACGAACTCGTAATCATGCAGTCGTGGTGGTTTATAACTTCCCGGCTGCCGCCGGTGTTGAATACGCTGCTGATCGTTGTGCCGGCGACCGTCGTCTTTGCCTGGGTGTTTTATTTATTCTGCGAGAAGCCCTACATGCGGAAGGTTCGTGGCCAGAGATCAGAGGCCGGAGATCAGAAGTCAGAGGTCAGAGAGCTGAGAACAGAAGTCGGAGGTCAGCAGCCGGAAATACTAGAAAGTTCCCTAATCTATACTCCCTCTGACGTCTGACCTCTGACTTCTGTCTTCAGTCTACCTGGTAGGTTGCAACACTCGTCGGCGTTTCAAAACATCGGACCTTATAAATCTGCACGCGCTCGTCCCCTACCTTCGCTGACACGCGTTCCAAAATATACTTTGCGAGGTTCTCGGCCGAGGGTTGCAGTTCGACGAACGGATCGAGTTCGTTAATATTGCGGTGATCGAGGTACTGCACCACTTCATCAGCCGCGGCTTTTAGCTCCACAAAGTCGACCAGCAACCCGATGTTGTCCAATTCCCTGCCCCGCGCATAGATCTCGATACGATAATTGTGGCCGTGCAGGTTTTCACACTTGCCTTTATAGCCACGCAGTTGATGCGCGCTCGAGAAGTTGCGTTCGATCATTACTTCAAACTGTCCCGGCATCCTTTTCGCTTCCACCCTTCATCGCGTCCATCTTTTTGCCCAAGCTTAGCGGGCGCACTACCGCGCAACCGCCGCGCCGGTTTCGAATACTCGACCCACTTCCTCGATATTCGAGGTTACATGACATTGCGGCAAACTCTTTAAAAACAAGCGCCCGTAGCTCTTCGTCTTCAAGCGTGGATCAAGAACAGCGAGCACGCCGCGGTCAGTAGTGCTACGTATCAATCGTCCCAATCCTTGTTTCAAACTAATGATTGCCTGCGGCACGCTGTATTCAAAGAAACTGGAGCCGCCCTCGTCTTCTATGTAGCGCTGGCGCGCCGATACGATCGGATCCGTCGGCACCGCAAACGGCAGTTTGTCGATAATCACGCACGACAACTGTTCACCGCGCACATCAACTCCCTGCCAAAAGCTCGACGTCGCAAACAGCACTGCATTCGGCGTTTGCCGGAACCTCTCAAGTAAACGTCCTTTTGAAGCACTGCCTTGCAGGAAACACGGATAATCAATTTCCGGCGAGGCCAGATCGTAAAGCGACTGCATTCCCGCCAGACTGGTTGAAAGCACAAACGCGCGTCCTTCAGTCGCATTCACAATCTTGATCACCTCAGCCGCCGCCGCTTCAGCCCATTCACGCGAACGCGGATCGGGCATCTTTGCCGGCAGATAAAGACAGGTCTGGTTCTGGTAGTCAAAGATCGACTCGGCCACCAACTCTTCTGCGGAATCGAGGCCTAACCGTTCGCGAATAAATGAGAAATTGCCGGCGCTTGAAAGGGTTGCCGACGTCAGCACAACTGTGTCGACCTTAGCGAACAGTTTGTCGTCTAACAGTCCGGACACATCAATCGGCGAAGCGCGCAGGAAGAAGCCGCGCCCGCGACGCTCCGTCCAATAAACAAATTTCTTGTCGGTGCCGGAGACAATAAACTCCAAATCGAATTTGGTTTGGCGAACTCGCCTGACGAGGTTTTCAATTTCCGGCGGCTTCTCTTTGAGCGCGTCGAGCGTCGTTTCCAAGCGGCCGAGTGCGCCGTCGAGCGCCATGTAAAGATCGCCAAGCGGAGTCGGTTGCAAGTCACCTTCTCTATCTCTTACCGCGAAGCTGCCCGGGATTATTGGATAGCGACCTTCTTCGCCACGCCCCTCACGAAAGGCCATCCAGAAGTTTTCCGCAAAGCGCATCATCCGCGAGGACGTCTTGGTAATTTCGCGGTCCGCCTCAGCATCTTCGTAAGGAACGGCGCCGACATCGCGAATCAAGTCATCGATTTGGTAGTTGGAAACCTGGGTACCGAAATACTCAGAAGCAACGTCTTCGATCAAGTGCGCTTCATCGAGAATCACTGCTGAGTAATCAGGCAGCACACTTCCGTACATGCTGTTGCGCAGGGCCAGGTCTGCGAAAAACAAGTGATGATTGACGACTACGATGTCAGCTTCGAGCGCGCGCTGGCGCATGCGCGTGATAAAGCAAGCGTCGTAATCAAGACATTTCTGACCAAGGCAGGTGTCGGAACGCGCATCAATGTGACGCCAGAACGAAAGGGACTCCGGCAGGTTTGATAACTCGCCGCGATCCCCCGTCTCCGATGTCTTCGCCCAGTGGACCACCTCGTCGAAGTAATCAACTTCTTCGAGACCTTCAAGCACCGGCGAACTCTCGGCGCGGCCCAACCTCGTCAGACAGGCGTAGTTATTGCGTCCCTTTAGATAGGCGGCTTTGAAACTCTTCGGCAGTACGCTCTGGAGAAAGGGAATGTCTTTCTCCATCAACTGTTCCTGCAGATTCTTTGTGCCCGTCGAGATGATCACGCGCCCGCGCCCGCCGAGTGCGGCAGCAACGGCGGGAACGAGATAGGCGAGCGTTTTTCCCGTTCCAGTTCCCGCTTCGACGATCAGATGCTTGCGCTCTTCGAACGCGCGCATCACCGCCCGCGCCATTTCAATCTGGCCGGGACGATGCTCGTATTCGGGATGAGCCTGGGCGATTAAGCCGTCAGGTCCGAAGATTTCCTGCATGTTAACAAGGGGTCAGCGGGCAAGCGTAATTTCAAAATTCCAATCAGACGCCGATTGCTTCCGGCCGTTGTTTCAATCGTTGCGCATACAGCGGAAAGCGCGCGCTCAGATCCGTCACGCCCTGCCGCACTTTATCGCGCACTTCTTCCGATGCGGGCGCATGAATCACTTCCGCAATCAGCCGGCCAATTTCGCGCATCTCGCTTTCTTTCATCCCGCGGGTGGTCACGGCCGGCGTGCCGATGCGCAAACCTGAAGCAACGAACGGTTTGTTTTGATCAAACGGAATTGTGTTTTTGTTGACGGTGATGTTGGCGGCTTCGAGCGCCTTCTCCGCGTCTTTGCCCGTAGTGCCTTTGCCGTCCATCCAAACGTCGACCAGCATCAGATGATTGTCGGTGCCGCCGGAAACAAGACGGAGCCCGTGCTCCTGTAATTCACTGGCGAGCGCTTTGGCATTGGCCAGGGTCTGGCGCTGATATTCCTTGAAGTCATCGCGCAGCGCTTCGCCAAAAGCTACGGCTTTTGCAGCGATAATGTGCACAAGTGGACCACCTTGCACGCCAGGAAATACCCTGCGATCGATCTCTTTCGCATGCTCTTCCTTGCACAGGATCAGCCCACCGCGCGGACCGCGCAAAGTTTTGTGCGTGGTAGTAGTTACGTAGTCCGCGTGCGGGACAGGTGAAGGATGCAGTCCGGCGGCGACCGGGCCCGCGATGTGCGCGATGTCGGCAAACATGCGCGCGCCCACGGCCTTCGAAATCTCGCCGATACGCTTGAAGTCGATGATGCGCGGATAAGCTGAGGCGCCGCAGACGATCAGTTTGGGTTTGTGCTCTTCGGCAAGTCGCTGCAACTCGTCGTAATCAATCTGTTCCGTTTCTCGGGAGACGCCGTAATCAGCCACCTTGTAACTGATGCCCGAGAAGTTCAGCGGATGGCCGTGCGTGAGATGGCCGCCGTGCGAGAGCTTCATGCCGAGGATCTGATCCCCATACTGGATCGCCGCGAGATAGACCGACATGTTTGCCTGCGCGCCGCTATGGGGCTGCACGTTGGCATGTTCAGCACCAAATATTTCCTTCGCGCGATCGATCGCTGTTTGCTCAACCACATCGCTCCACTCGCAGCCGCCGTAGTAACGCTTCTTCGGATACCCTTCAGCATACTTGTTGGTGAAAACCGAGCCGGCAGCTTCGAGCACGGCTTCGCTGACGAAATTTTCGCTCGCGATCAGCTCCAGTCCGTTAGCCTGACGCGCGACTTCGTTATCGATCGCTTGCGCAATTACCAGATCCACATCAGCCAGCGGTGCGTTTCTTAAATCAGTCATATGTTCTGGTCCTCTAGACTTTTGAACTTCGGGCTTTGCTTGGGTATGTCTGAGCCCTCCCTGACGGTCGGGCTACTGCCCCAATGCCTACTGCTACTGCCTACCGCCTTCTATCTTGTTGACCCGGTCGCCGTGGCGACCGCCTTCGAATTCCGCGCTGAACCAGGCGCGCACAATTGCGGGAATTTGTCCGGGCGGTGTGGTGCGCGCGCCGATTGCCATGACGTTCGCATCGTTATGTTGACGCGCCAATCGCGCCGTCTCTTCCGACCACGCAACGGCGGCGCGTACACCGGGTATCTTGTTCGCAGTGATCGCCATACCGGTTCCGGAGCCACACACCAGCACCCCCTGATCAACTCGACCAGCCGCCACTTGTTCGGCGACCTTGCGTGCGTAGTCAGGATAATCAACGGACTCTTCCGAGGCTGTGCCCAGGTCGTCCACCTCCAGACCCAATTCGAGGAGCAGCGGCTTCAGGCGCTCCTTTTCAGCGTAACCCGCGTGGTCGCTGGCAAGCGCGATTTTCATTAATTAGTCTCCCTGAACTGTGAATTCGGCAGGGTTGGATGGTACATCACGCTAACAGCGGTCGCAATGAAGTAGGACATTTTGGAGTGCGGTGACCTGTCACTGCTTTAAGTAGGCTGCGACCAGTCGCAGCCGGTGGCGGAATGCCATTCATCGGAGGACTACGGCGACAGGTCGCCGAATTCCAAAGCGGTGACAGGTCACCGCACTCCAAAAGTTGGGTCTTACATTGCGTTAACTATTTTGCTAAGCGAGAATGGACCGTCCGTAACATTTCAAAGAGAGTCAAACTAGAATCCAATGCGCTGGTCACAATATTTCATTCCCACGCTTCGCGAAGACCCGGCCGATGCCGAAGTCGTTTCACATAAACTTTTGTTGCGCGCCGGTCTGATCCGCCAACTCGGGGCCGGCATCTATTCATATTTGCCGCTCGCACAACGCGTCGCCTTAAAGGTGATGACCATTCTGCGCGAGGAGATGAATCGCATTGGCGGTCAGGAGTTTTATCTGCCGGCGCTCCACCCGGCCGAGATTTGGAAGGAATCGGGCCGCTGGGACGCGATTGGCGACGACATGTTTCGCTTGAAAGACCGCAAGGACGGCGACATGTGTCTGGGTATGACGCACGAGGAAGTGTTTACGACCATCGCACGCAACGAACTGCGCTCTTACAAACAACTGCCGCAGGTTTGGTATCAAATTCAGGTGAAGTTTCGCGACGAACCGCGCCCGAAGTCGGGACTGATGCGGCTGCGCACCTTCATCATGAAGGACGCGTACTCTTTCGACGTCGATAAAGCCGGGCTCGACAAGTCTTTCATTGATCAACGTGAAGCTTACAAACGGATCTTTACTCGTTGTGGCGTCCAGTTTTCAATCGTCGAGGCGTCATCCGGATCGATGGGAGGTTCTGAGTCGAACGAGTTTGTAGCAAAGACTGATGCGGGCGAAGACCTAATCGCGAGCTGCACAAATTGCGACTATGCGGCGAATCTGGAAAAAGCGACCTCGCGCCTTGCGCCGATCAAAGACTTGATCGGCCCAGATGCGCCGGAAGAGTTTCCCACGCCGGGCGTGCGCACGATTGAGGATCTGGAAAGGTTTTCCGGCGGCGCCAAAGCTGAGTCGCAAATCAAATCGCTCGTCTACGTGGCAACGATTAATAACGAACCGCGGCCCGTGCTGGCTTTAGTTCGCGGTGATCATCAGCTTCACGAAACAAAGTTGTCCGACACTCTGGCGGCAACGGCGGTGCGTGCTGCCCATCCGGAGGAAATTCGCGGCCTTCTCGGTGCCGGCGCCGGCAGCCTTGGCGGAGTTGGTGCGAAAAGCCGAGCCAAAGAGGCGAATTTTGAACTTGTGATTGTGGCCGACCTCGCTCTCAAGGATCGCAGCAACATGACGACTGGCGCCAACAAAGATGATCACCACTTGCGCGGTGTCGAAATTGAACGGGACATAAAACCGGATCAGTGGGCCGATCTGCGCGGTGTTGCTTCGGGCGAGGGTTGTCCTCGTTGTGATGAAGGCACGCTCGATGTTTTCAAGGCGATGGAGATCGGTCACATCTTTAAACTCGGGACGAAGTATTCCGAGTCGATGGGCGCTACGATTTTGACCGAGGCAGGAAAGCCGGTCCCCATTGTCATGGGCAGCTATGGAATCGGGGTTGAGCGAATCATCACTGCCGCGATCGAGCAGCACCATGATGCGGACGGTATCATCTGGCCGAAATCACTCGCGCCATTTGATGTTGTTGTCACAGTGACGAACACGAAAGACGAGAAACTGCGCGAGGCTGCGGACAAGTTGTACCAGGACCTGTTACGCGCTGGGCTGGACACCTTGCTTGATGATCGTGACGAACGCGCCGGAGTAAAGTTTAAAGACGCTGATCTGATCGGAATTCCTTATCGCATCACCCTCGGCAAGAAAGTGGTGGACGGCGCCGTCGAACTTTTTGAACGACAAACGAAGACGACTGAAGACGTCAAACTAACTGACATCGTCTCGCGGGTTCAGAAGCTCGCGCTTGCCGGTCACTAGAATCTCATTGACATATGAACAACGACAGCGCCCAAGTCATCGTCCTGGTTTTGATTCTGTTCGCTGTCGTGGCGATCGTCGTTGTTCCATTCCTCAGCTTTATCGGCTACGCCTTTTATCAAAAGAGTAAGCGAAATGGCATCCGGCAGAGACTACTCAGCGAGCAGCAGCAGATAGTAGGCAATCATCCCTGGTTTCCGGTCCGTTACGCGTCGGAGCCGCGTTTCAAATCTTTCTTCAAGATTTTTCCCTGGGAAGGCGCGGGGATTGTCGTTGTTGCTCCCGGCAGCGTGATCTTTCTCGGGGAAACGTCAGCGGGCTTGCCGGTGATGTTGCAGTTCGCGCCGGGCAATTCCACTCTCGCCTGGCTGGGCAAGGCCCCGTGGCCTAACGGAGCAGTCTCGTGGTTTTACTTCGCCACACCCGCAACCAAACATTACTTCAGTTCAGAAACCGGAATCCTGATTTTCGGATCACACAAGTCAACCAAGGCAATTTACGATGAGGCGAGTCGCAGCTTCGTGGCCCACTCCGCATCCTGAGATTGAAACTGTTAGGATATGGCAGGCCATGAATGCAATCAGACACTCAACGCAAATCAGTAGTCGAGGCGCGTCAATCCTCTGCGCGCTTGTCTTTCTGCTTGTCGCCGGATCCAAAGTTCAATCACAAGACCTGCTTCCGGAACTCGTGCGCCGCATCAAGCCGTCGGCCGTCGCCATCGAAACCTTCGATTCACGTGGGGAGAAACTTTCCCGGGGCAGCGGATTTTTCGTTGACGTCGATCGCGTCGTCACCAATCGGCACGTAATCGACAACGCTTTCCGCGCTGAAGTCCATTCCTCCAACGGCAGTGTCTATCAAGTTAAGGGTGTAATCGCGGTCGATGCTGAAGGTGATCTGGCACTACTCAGAGTTGATGCGCCGCCCAACCAGGTCCATCCGCTCGTGCTGGACAAGACTTCGCCACAGGAAGGCGAAAGCGTCGTAGTTATTGGCAATCCGTTTGGGCTTGAAGGTAGCGTGACTAATGGAATCGTCTCGGCAGTGCGTGACATTCCGACGTTTGGACGAATCATTCAGATCACGGCGCCGATTTCGCCGGGCTCAAGCGGCAGTCCCGTAGTCAACATGCAGGGACAGGTAATCGGCGTAGCCACGCTGCAAATCACTGGAGGCCAAAGCGTCAACTTCGCGATTCCCTCGGAACGAATTTCACAACTGCAAAACGGTGCGTTGCTGTCATTGTCTGATCTGGTGGCCACGACCGGCAGGAACAAACGCGCCAAGGCGGTGCAGTCGTTCCGCGATGGCCTCAGTTTTCTTTCCAAGGACGACTGTGAAAGCGCTTTGCCGTATTTTGAAAAAGCTGTCGAGTCAGACAGCAACTACGCTGAGGCCTGGGCCCAGGCTGGTTTCTGTAGAGAGAAGCTCGGCCGTCATGCTGAAGCAATTGAAGCCTCCAGGCGGGCGGTGGCGCTGCGGCCCTCCTCCGAGTCGTATTTCAACATCGGCCTGGCGAATTATTACCTGAAACAATATCGCGAAGCTTCCGAGAATTATCGCCAGTCAATCAAGCTCGATCCCTACAACGCCGCCGACGCCTACTACGCACTCGGATTGGTTTATCGTGACTGGAACCGGCCAGACGATGAAATTCAGGCCTACAAACAAGCCATTCGCTTACGCCAGGATTATACGAGTGCCTACGAACGACTCGGCTCAAGATACCTGAAGTCAAGAAAGTTTTCCGAGGCAGTCGATGTCTTCAAGCAGCTCACGGTCTTAAAACCGGGAGACGCTAATGCGCCAAACAGCATGGGTGAAGCGTATCTGGAGTCAGGAAAGTTGCCGGAGGCTGTGGAAGCTTTCCGGCAAGCGATTCGTTTGAAGCCGGATTTCGGCAGGGCCTACTACAACCTCGGCAAGTCGCAACTCGCGCTTGGCAATCGCGACGGCGCCATCGAGCAATATAACATTCTGCAAAATCTGGATCAGGACTGGGCCGAACGACTGAATAACCTGATTAACCCGTGAGACACCGCGCGCTTCCCGCTTCGTTTAGCGAAACGCCCTTGGAATCCCGCTAAACCTTTTTGCCGATCAGTCCGAAGATGATCATGACGAGGCTGATGCCGCCGACGACGCCGGCAACCCTGCCAACCGTCTGCATCAACGCCACCGGGTCGTTTGACTTGGGGGCAACGGACAGCATGAAGAAGAAAAACACCAGCGCGAGAACTATGAGAAAGGAACCCGCAATGACGATTCGCCAATTCTTATGTCGCATAACTGCCTCCCCTATCGGAAAAGTGGGTCGTTTTATTTCTTTTGTTTCAAGAGCGTGATCAAGTTAAAGAATGCGCTATCCCACGTGGCTCGAGACGCGTCTGAATCAAAACTCGTCGCTCTTTCTGAGCAAATGCGCCTGAAACGAATGTCACCAGGATTACCAAAATTAAAAGTATGCGATTAGCCATAAAACAACTTCCCGGGATATTTCGATAGATGTTTAACTATAAATTATCGGTCTGCCGCTTTATGACAACGGCTGATGGGTTAGCGCCTTCTCAGTCTTTCACCTTTCACTCTGCGCCACGCGTCGGCCACCGGCGGTTGATCAGGCTCGCCACAAACCCGGCACCGAAGCCATTGTCAATATTAACCACCGTTACATTCGACGCACACGAGTTAAGCATACCCAGCAGCGCTGCAACTCCGCCAAAAGAAGCGCCATAGCCGATACTCGTGGGTACTGCGATTACCGGGACGCTCACCAGACCGCCTACCACCGAAGGAAGCGCTCCTTCCATCCCGGCTGCCACAATGGCCACCCGCGCGCTTTGCAACAGCGCACGCTCGGCAAG
>JANLYH010000047.1:0-39700 GCA_031365545.1 Pyrinomonadaceae bacterium
CGAAGTGAAGACTCCCTAACCCGAGAGTGGGAGTAAACGAGCTACCTCTTTACTGAGACCGGGCGCGTCTCGCCCGCAATGAGCGCGAAGCGCGGAAAAGTTTGGTAATGTTCTTCGTACCTGATGCATTGCTCCTGCCGCGCGTCGACGGGCGAGCCGCCCGCGGTCCCAGTAATAGCGTTGAGTAGCTTATGAAGTCGAAACAGATCACGATTCTGCTAGTGCTGTTGGCAACTCTCTTGGTCCTACCAAACACAGTGAAAGCCGGTGAATGGATTAGCGGCAGGGCGAGCAACGCTGCCGGCGCGCGCAATTATGCGCTGTGGGTTCCGTCAGGCTACGACAAACGCAGGCCCACTCCCCTGGTAATGATGCTCCATGGTTGTCTGCAGAGTCCGCAAGACTTGGCAGCAATCTCCGGCATGAACGCGGTGGCAGATAAAAATAGTTTTCTCGTCGTCTATCCGGAACAGATAAAGGAAGCCAATCCGCTGCGTTGCTGGAACTGGTTTGACGAAAAACATCAGACGCGCGATTCCGGCGAACCGGCGTTGCTCGCAAGTATCGTCGAGCAGGTAGTCTCAACACACAAGATCGATCCCCGACGTGTCTACATCGCCGGAATTTCCGCAGGCGCTGCGATGGCGGTCGTTATGGGTGCCAGCTACCCGGATCTCTTTTCTGGCGTCGGCGTCATGGCTGGTCTGGCTTTCAAGTCTGCAACCACAGTAGAAAGCGGTCTGGCTGCGATGAAAAAGGGGGGACCTGATCCCCGGCAATTAGCTCTGCTGGCATTCGAGGCTATGAGAAACCACGCCACCGGAAAATCGATTCGCCGCATGCCCGTGATTGTTTTTCACGGTGAAGCTGATCCTTACCTGAGTCCTATTAATGCCAGCCAGGTTATCGAGCAATGGGCAAAGACAAACGACTACCTTGATGACGGAAAGGATAACGAAAGCGTAAAGTCGGAACCAGCTAAAACCATTGAGGGTTCGACTCCGGCCGGCTACCGTTACACGCGCTACCTCTATAACGATCGCTCCGGCCGGTTGTTGTTGGAAAAGTGGATCGTGAAAGGATTGGGCCACGCCTGGTCGGGCAGCCCAACTGCGATGCCCTTTGCCGATCCGAAGGGTCCTAACGCCAGCGAAGAGATGTGGCGCTTTTTTGGCGAAACGACTTTGAGCTCGCGCGCAACGAAACCGAAAGCAACTAACCCCAAGGCAGGACGCCGATGAATATTGGCTCGCTCCTTCCCCGACATGCCCGCTACCGTCCCGACCATACGGCGATTGTTTTTAACGAACATCGTTTCAGCTTCAGCCAATTCAACCGGCGGGTCAATCGTTTGGCGAATGCTTTGCTGGAGCTGGGTGTTCTGAAAGACGAGAAGATCGCTACCATCCTGCCAAACTGTTTGGAGCTTCTCGAAGTCTATTGGGCCGTAGCGAAGATCGGGGCTGTGGTTGTGCCGCTGAGTACGCTGACGCGCGGCAAGGGGCTGATAAACTTATTGCAGGACGCGGACGTCACTACCGTGATCACGAATCTGGCTTTCGCCGCTGAAGTTGACGCGATTAAGCATGATCTGCCCGGCATTCCAGGCGATCGCTTTTTTCTGACCGGCGAAGCCGTCTTGCAGGGATATCGCAGTTATGACGAGCTGACCGCAACCGCTAGCGAACAGGATCCAACCGGCATCGACATCAGCGACGAAGATGTCTTCAACATCATTTACAGCAGCGGGACGACTGGACAACCGAAGGGCATTGTTCACACGCATTACATTCGCGCGATGTATTGCACGCTCTTCGCCTCCGCTTATCGCATTCGTCCCGAAAGCATCGTCCTGCATGCGGGTTCGATAGTTTTTAACGGCGCTTTCCTGACTTTAATGCCCTCGATGTATGTCGGCGCCACTTACATTCTGCAGGAGCAATTCAATCCGAAAACGTTTATTGAAACCATCGAACGCGAGCAAGTGACGCACGTCAAGATGGTGCCTTCACAGATCATCGCGATGATCAATGCGCCCAACTGTTCGGCCGCCGCGCTCGCATCGCTGGAGATGATCGGAACCGTGGGCGCGCCGCTTCATCTGGAGCACAAGGAAAAACTAAATCGCCTGCTTCCCGGCCGTTTCTACGAACTCTACGGATTGACCGAAGGCTTTGTGACTATCCTCGACAAGAACGACTACGGCGCGAAAGCTAATTCGGTGGGCGCTCCGCCGCCGTTTTTCGAAATGCGAATCATAAGCGAGGACGGCAGCGATGCTCCCACAGGCGATGTCGGCGAAATCGTCGGCCGCGGACCGATTCTGATGCCGGGTTACTACAAACGTCCTGACCTGACGGAACAAGCAATCATTGACGGCTGGTTGCATACCGGCGATTTAGGTTATGTCGATAAGGACGGCTTTCTCTTTCTCGTCGACCGCATGAAGGACCTGATCATCAGCGGCGGCTGCAACGTTTTCCCTCGCGACATCGAGGAGATCATCGTGCAACATCCGGCGGTTCGCGAGGCGGCGGTATTTGGCATTCCCAGCGAGAAGTGGGGAGAGACACCATTAGCTGCGGTCGTGCTTGGCGAAGCCGGGGCCGTTAGCGAAGCAGAGCTCCGCGACTGGATCAACGAGCGAGTGGACAGCAAGCTGCAGCGCGTTCACGCTGTGGTAGTTATGGAAGACTTTCCCCGTAGCACCGCAGGTAAAACTCTGAAGCGCGTCATGCGCGAGCCTTACTGGGCCGGCCGCGGCACACGGATCTGATTTTTTGCCGCCGATTTCCGCAGGCAAACGCGGATCAAACCGAAGACCCAACGAGCTTAAGGCATTTCAGATTCGCGTTGATCCGGGTGAATCGGCGCTAAATAGACTTAGTCATCATGAACCTAAAAGTCGGAGACACTGCGTCGCTATCAAAGAAGATTACGGAAGCGGACGTGCGCGCGTTTGCCGAACTGACCGGCGATCACAATCCGGTGCATCTTGATGAAGCGTTTGCCAACAAGACGAGGTTTGGTCGGCGGATTGCCCACGGGATGTTAGGCGCTTCGCTGATTTCGGCTGTGTTGGGAAATGAGCTGCCCGGTAGCGGCTCGATTTATCTCAGCCAGACTCTGCAGTTCCTGGCCCCCGTCTATCTGGATGACACAGTGACCGCGCGTGCCACGGTCACGAAAGTTCGGGAAGACAAATCAATCGCGACGCTCGAAACCGTTTGTGAAAATCAACGTGGCGAAACGCTCATCCGCGGCGAGGCCGTTGTTTTAGTTGAATAAGCAATCAGCCCGCGAAGCGGGTTTACGTTAGTTGCTCAGATTGACGATCCCTAATGAGCGTTCACATCACACCAGCGACTCCACTCCCGCCCACCCCGGTCGATAAGGTATCCGCTTACTCATGGTATGTGCTCGGAGTGCTCACGCTCGTTTACGTTTTGAATTTCCTTGATCGGACGCTGATCTATCTGCTGCTGACGCCAATCAAGAAGGAGATGGCGTTTAGCGATTTGCAACTCGCATTGCTGGGCGCTACCGCGTTTGCCATCTTCTACACGTCGTTGGGAATTCCCTTTGGACGCCTCGCTGACCGCGTCGTGCGAAAGAACATGATTGCCGCCGGCCTCGCAACCTGGAGCGTGTTTTCCGGGTTGACGGGGTTTTGCCACGGCTTCTGGACGATGTTCTTTTGTCGGTTGATGGTAGGCGTGGGAGAAGCCACACTCGGGCCGGCGGCGCTTTCCTTGTTGAGCGATTATTTTCCACCGCGCATGCGCGCGACAGTGCAAGGCATCTACTCTTCAGGAATCGCCATCGGCAGCGGCCTGGCATTTCTGCTCGGCGGTTGGATCGGACAAGCGCACGGTTGGCGCACGGCCTTCTACTTCCTCGGCTTTCCAGGGTTGGCACTCGCGGTGGTGGTCTTCCTACTAAAGGAGCAGACGCGCGGGCGAACGGAAGTGGTCGTCGCGCGCTTCAGCAACAAAGACTGGAAGATTCTTTTTCGCTCAGTGCCGTTGCGGTATTTATATCTGGGCTACGGACTATTCGGAATTGCCTCAAACAACCTGGGCATTTGGGTGCCGTCATTCTTTGTGCGCGTACACGGCATGAGTCTGGTGCAAATCGGAACCATCGCGGGAATTCTGGCGATTGTCGTTGGCGTGCCCGTCACGATTATGGGCGGCTACTTGTCTGATCGGTTCCGCCGATTCGGCAAGGGAGGGCGAATGATGTTCAGCGCTTCCGCCGCCGTCGCTTCGGTCCCGCTCTGGCTGTTGTTGCTCTACAGCAATAGTCCCCCGCTGCTCTTGGCCCTCAACTGTGTTTTGTTTGGACTTGCAATTTCCTGGCTTGGTCCAGCAGCCGCTGACGTTCATGACATTGCCGGGCCTAACTTAAGAGGACTTGGCATCGGCATCTATTTCTCGACGGTAAACATTTTCGCTTACGGCATCGGCTCGCCGCTGATCGGCAAACTAAATGACGTGCTTGGTGTAAGCAGCAATCCCGGGATGATGAGGTATTCGCTGCTGGTGTGTGTTGCAGCCTTGGTTCTCAGCGCGTTGATGCTTTGGAAAGGAAGTCGAGCACTGCAAAGAAGCAACGGATTAGCAAGATGAGTCGGATGAGCAACTACAACAGCGCTGGCGGGTTCTACTGAAGAAGAACAATTCGAGCGGCCAGTCGCAACGCAAGCGGCCAGTGCGATTACTCCAGCGTGATTGTTTGGCGACAGCTCAGCCAACTTGGATCGTAAGCATCGAGATTGAGCCGCCGTCGAATCCTTCGACTGGAAAGGTGACTTCGTCGCCTTCTTTCGCTTGCGCGATCACGTAGAGCAACGGTAGATAGTGATCAGGCGTGGGCGCCGACAGTTCAGCATCACTGCCAAGTGATTCGTAATTGATCAGCGGTTGATGATTGCCTGCGAGCAGCAACTCGCGCGTCCGCGCCTCAAATCGCACGGCCCAGTCAAACGGCTCGACCTTATGCTTTCCCCATGAATACGTGTGCAGGTTGTGCACGAGGTTGCCGCTGCCAATAATCAACACGCCTTCGTCGCGCAAACTGTTTAGCCGCTGCGCGGCTTCGTAATGAAACTCAGGCGGTTGAGTTTCGTCGATGCTGAGTTGCACCACTGGGATATCGGCCTGAGGGAAAACATGACAGAGCACTGACCAGGTGCCGTGATCGAGGCCCCAATGCCGTTCATCGAGACCCACATTGAGCGGCGCCAGCATTTGCTGAATCTTGCGCGCCAGCGCGGAATCGCCGGGCGCGGGATAGTTCACTTCGTATAGCTCCGGTGGAAAGCCGCCGAAGTCATGAATCGTTCGCGGCGCTGGCATCGCGGTTACGAGCGTAGCCGGAAGGTACCAGTGAGCTGAGACGCAAAGCACAGCGCGCGGGCGTGGAAGTTTCTTTCCTACTGCCGCCCACGCGTCTGTCCAGTCGTTGTTCGCCAGCGCGTTCATCGGGTTGCCGTGCCCGAAGAATATCGCCGGCATAGCCTTCTCCATTAACAGTACTCCTTGCTTGCAGTAATTGCGGCCTTATTAATCCAGCGTCTGAGTTCAGCGTGCCGGCCCCCTGCACTGATGTCAATCATTGTCTCCTCCGTCACTGAAAACTAAACCCGTGCAAGTGATGAATATAACCCTCTAGCGCACCCAAGGCATTACGGGTAGAATGAGCCGCTTTCCTATCTGCAGCTATTTCTGAATAGTCCTTCCGCTGGACCGTAGATTGACATTCCCGGTACAAGTCTTGGCCGTTACGAAATTTGCTGGAAGTTAGGCGCGGGCTGAACGGGCAAGTATATCTCGCGCAAGGCTTAGATTTTAAGAGGAAGATTAAAGCGCTAGCTGTGCTTACAGTAGATCTGCTATGAGCGATACCCTTTATCCCGACACGATCATTGGCCAGTACAGCGTCGTCTCCAAAATAGGCGAGGGCGGCATGGGTGAGGTCTGGCGTGCACGCGACACGAAGCTCGGTCGCGACGTGGCGATAAAGGTTCTGCCGGTGGCGTTCTCCACAGACGCTGAACGCCTACGACGTTTTGAGCAGGAGGCGCAGGCCGCCGGCGCGCTCAATCATCCAAACATCCTCGTCATCTTCCACATTGGGACACACGAAGGGGCGCCTTACATCGTCTCGGAACTACTCGAAGGCGAAACGCTGCGCGACCGCATGGCCGGCGCCGCCTTGCCGCAACGCAAGGCGCTCGACTATGGACTGCAAATCGCGCGCGGTCTGGCGGCAGCGCACGAAAAAGGAATCGTCCATCGCGACATCAAGCCTGACAATGTCTTCGTTACTAACGACGGCCGCGTCAAGATCCTCGACTTCGGTTTGGCCAAGCTGACTGGCGCCGCAGATGCTCAATCACAGACCGAAGTACCGACGCGGAAGGTGAACACCGATCCCGGCACGGTGATGGGCACGATGGGTTACATGTCTCCGGAACAGTTAAAGGGGCAGCCGGCCGATCATCGTTCCGACATCTTTTCGTTCGGCGCAATTCTGTACGAAATGCTCTCGGGCAAACGCGCGTTCCGCGGCGATTCTACTGCCGAGACAATCAGCTCCATCCTGAGGGAAGACCCACCAGAACTCTCCGAAACCAATAAGACAATTTCGCCCGCGCTTGAACGAGTGGTCAATCATTGCCTCGAGAAGAATCCCGAGGAGCGGTTTCATTCCGCAAGTGACCTTGGGTTTGCAATCGAGGCGCTCTCGGGTTCGGCGACCCTATCTGGATCTACCACGACTATCCTGGCCGCCTTGCCGGCAGCGAAAAGAAAACGTCGTGAGCTGGTGGCTTGGACGGCCGCCGTTCTTTGCCTGCTGTTGGCAATCGCACTTGGGCTTCTCTACTTTCGGCGCACACCCGCGGAGGAACGGCCGATGCGCTTTGTCATCGCGCTGCCTGAGAAGGCGACGGATATTTCTGTTCCGGTTATTTCACCCGATGGGCGCACGGTTGCGTTCCTTGCCAGCTTTGAGGGTAAACGATTTATCTATGCCCGACCGCTGGATTCTCTGACTGCGCAACGGTTAGCCGGCACTGACAATGCAACCTTTCCATTCTGGTCACCCGACAGCCATTATCTAGCGTTCTTTACCGATAACAAACTTAAAAAGATCGAAGCAACAGGCGGCTCGCCACAGACACTATGTGAAGTGCGCTCACCAGGCAGCGGAACGTGGAATCGAGATGGCGTGATTCTTTTCGGTGCGGAGAACGCTCCAATCCAGCGTGTTTCCGCCTCGGGCGGGACTCCGACGCCAGCTTTAAAGCTCGACGAATCACGAAAGGAAACCGGTCATTATTCACCGAGCTTCCTGCCCGACGGTCGCCATTTTCTCTATGAAAGCTGGGTCACAACCTCTGAAGACAGCGGCATCTTTGTCACCTCGCTCGACGGCTCCGATCGTAAACTGCTGCTGAAAAACGATTCGAATGCGATATACGCTGCTCCGGGCTTTCTGGTGTTCGCGCGCGAGACCACGCTAATGGCTCAGCCCTTCGATGCCGCCAAGTTACAGTTCACTGGCGAGGCGGTTCCAGTAACCGAGCAAGTAGTCTTCACGGGCCAATATAGTTACTCAAACTTTTCAATTTCCGATAACGGAACAATGGTGTTCTCTACCGGCAGTATCTCCAACCGCCAGTTAGTCTGGTTTGATCGGCAGGGCGAGTCGTTGGGACCCGTTGGTCCACCAGGTGAGTACAACGACATCGTGCTTTCACCGGATGAAAAGAGAGTAGCGACGCAACGCATTCTAAATGGCAACAGCGACATCTGGTTACTGGATTTGGCCAGGGGAGTTCCTTCGCGATTCACTTTCGACGCGGTCACTGATGATGATCCTGTTTGGTCGCCGGATGGGAATACGATTGTATTCAGCTCGACTCGCAGTGGTCGCTTCGATCTTTATCGAAAGGTTTCCAGCGGCGCCGGCAACGAGGAGGTGATAAGCAAGTCGGAAGCCGACAAGGAAGGGACGGATTGGTCTGGCGACGGCCGCTTCATCCTCTTTGATCAGGCTGGCTCGAATGGCGGCACAGACATTTGGATCCTGCCGCTCGCCGGAGACGGCAAGCCTTCCCTGTTATTGCAGAGTCCTTTCAGCGAACACCAGGGACACTTCGCGCCTGACAGCAAATGGTTTGCATACACCTCGAATGAATCCGGAAGAGATGAGGTCTACGTGCAGAGCTTCCCGCCCTCGGGTGGAAAATGGCAAGTCTCTACCGGCGGTGGCGCGCAACCGTTTTGGCGTCATGACGGCAAGGAACTCTTTTATATCGCACCTGACCGAAAGTTAATGGCCGTGGACGTGACACTGGGTTCCACGTTCGAAACCAGCGCGCCAAAGACGCTCTTCCAGACACAAGTTATTCGATACGAGGCGCCGAATCGTTACCTCGTTTCCAGAGACGGTCAACGCTTCCTGATCAACTCTCCTGTAGAGGAACTCAGCCAAACTCCGGTCACGGTTATCCTAAACTGGGTCGCCGGTTTGAAGAAGTAGATGAGAGTGTTGCCACTGGGCAGCTCTTTTTCTCGATGACTCTTATCTCCGGCACAAGTCTCGGACATTACGAAATCCGCGTTCAGGGTGTAAATTTCGCAGGGGTTTACATGTACGCGCGGCAATTTGATCGGGCACTCGAGCAGGCGGTGCTCCGGTTCCCCAGAGTAAACTGAAAACTGAATGGAACAATTCTCCGCCGACACCACGCTCTCTCATTACCGCATCATCTCCAGGATCGGCGCAGGTGCCATGGGTGAGGTTTACCTGGCTCAGGACACCAAGCTCGGCAGACGAGTTGCTTTGAAGATTCTCCCGCAGGAGTTCGCGGCCGATGCAGACCGGATGCGCCGGTTTGTCCTGGAAGCGAAGTCTGCTTCTGCCTTAAATCATCCGAACATCATCACGATCTACGAAATCGGCCAAGCCCAGAGTAGCGTGAAGGCGAGCGTTCACTTCATTGCCTCGGAGTTTATCGAAGGCCAAACCCTGAACACCGGGGGTCCGCTTTCACTCACTGCAGCCCTGGACGTTGCCACTCAAATTGCGTCCGCGCTGCAAGCTGCTCACGCTGCCGGGATCATTCACCGAGACATCAAGCCGGAAAACGTAATCATTCGACCCGATGGTCTGGTCAAGGTTCTCGATTTCGGCGTCGCCAAACAATCCGGCCCGACCGGCGTCACCATTGGTCTAAGTTCCGGAACAGATTCCGAGGCGGCGACAGCGGTAAAGAGCGGCACCGGCACCGGGATGATCGTTGGCACCGCCAGTTACATGTCGCCGGAGCAAGCGCGCGGCAGGGCAATCGATGCGCGAACTGACATTTTCAGTTTGGGAGTGGTGTTGTATGAAATGCTGGCGGCAAGAAGGCCGTTTGCCGGCGAGAATGCAATGGATGTTATCGGTTCGATCATCGCGGACGATCCCCCACCATTGGCGCAATTGCTTTCCTCGCTCCCACCCGAGATCGACCGCATAGTCGATAGGGCGCTCCGGAAGAAGCTTGAAGAGCGATACCAAACAACCAGCGAGTTGCTGGTCGACCTGAAGAATCTGCAGAAGCGTCTGGAGTTTCAAGCCGAACTCCAACGCACTGGACCACCAGACAGGAACCAGGAAGAAAAAACGCTGGCAATCAAAACTGATCCTCATGGCCAGGCCGGACTACCTGAGGAGAAGTTGCCGCGCGCAACGAACCGAGCACTCGAAGAAAACACCGCGCTGTTCCAGTCAGCAGAAACGCGCAGTGACGACGACAATTCCGCCAGAAGTCAACCGCATTTGCTGGACACTTCTGCCGCTCCTCAGCCTGAAACAACCAACCCCACGCTTGCGCCTTTGTCGCGCATCTCGCGCCGAAACGTGTTCCTCCTCAGTTTAGTTCTCTTCCTACTTGGCGGGATCGGACTGAGTGGTTACTGGTTTTTTGGCAATCACTTAACCAAACAGATCGAATCAATAGCGGTGATGCCATTTGTTAATGAGAGCGGCAATGCAGACATCGAATATCTCTCGGACGGAATGACTGAAACGCTCATCAGAAGTTTGTCACAACTTCCAAATCTAAATGTGAAGGCGCGCTCGTCAGTGTTTCGCTACAAAGGTAAAACAGCCGACGCGAAAACAATCGGCAAAGAGCTGGGCGTTCAGGCCATCTTGAACGGGCGTGTCGTCCAGCGTGGCGATCAATTGACGTTAAGCCTGGAATTGATCGACTCCCAGACGGAAAACGTTATTTGGACGGATCAGTACGACCGCAAATCCTCGGATCTGGTGTCACTGCAGAATGAGATCGCCCGCGATGTGTCGAGCAAACTCAAAACCAAACTATCCGGAACGGATACGCAAAAGTTAGTAAAGACGTATACGGTAAACGCCGAAGCTTACAGACTCTATCTGCAAGGACGTTTCTACTGGAACAAACGCGAGGAGAAGGACTTTCGCAAGGCGTTGGAATACTACAATCAAGCAATCGCGCTCGACCCGAATTATGCTCTGGCGTACGCCGGTCTGGCCGATACTTACGCGTTGCTTTCCACATTTGGTTTCATGCCGCCGACCGACGGAGTACCAAAAGCACGCGAATTCGCGCGTCAAGCCGTGTCGTTGGATAGCGGTTTAGCCGAACCTCACACCACGCTCGGATACCTGTCGCTCACATACGATTATGATTTTGCCGCGTCCGAACCCGAATTCAGGCGGTCCATCGAATTAAATCCCAACTATGCGACGGCCCATCAGTGGTATGCCGAATTGCTCACCAATGCCGGCAGGGCCGACGAGGCCTCTGTCGAATACCGGCGGGCTTTAGAAATAGAACCGCTCTCACTGCCCATAAACTGGGATTACGGCAGGTTCCTTTATATGAGCCGCAGGTATGACGAATCGCTGGTCCAACACAGGAAGACCATTGAACTAGATCCAGGGTTTGCGCGAGCGCACCGCACTATTGCGGAGGTCTATCGTATCAAAGGCGATTATGCAAACGCTGTTGAAGAACGAGCGAAGTTTTTCGACTTGATCGGTCAATCGCAGAATGCGGCACTGATTCGAGCGACCTTTGCAAAAGATGGTTGGGTCGGATTCCTGCGATTAGTGATCGCGGAAAACTCGCCGTTAAGGGATAGCAACAATAATTGGGTGATCGCTAAAGCGTATGTGGATCTGGGTGAGAAAGACAAAGCGTTTGTCGAACTGAATAAGGCTTACGAGATCCGACTCTCGAGTTTGTGCTGGCTCAAGGTCGAGCCGCAGATGGACCCTTTGAGATCCGACCCGCGCTATCAGGAGTTGTTGCGGAAGATGAACTTTCCACAGTGAAGAGAGTCTAGTAAATCCTGCACCCTCCTTAGGCCGTTTAACCATTCGCCGTTACTATCTACGATTCATCAGCCCATGAAACGATGACCTGCAACAACGCCTGGATAATGGGATACGTCGGCTATAAAACGGATGAATAAGGAACTGTCGGCAAATACGGAAGTATCCCATTACCGCATCGTCTCGAAAATCGGCGCGGGCGGGATGGGCGAGGTTTATCTGGCGGAGGATTCGCGGCTCCATCGCAAAGTGGCGTTGAAGATTCTCCCCTCGGAAATGGCCGCTAACCAGGACCGAATGCGCCGCTTCAAGCAAGAAGCGACGGCCGCAGCGGCGCTCAACCATCCGAACATCGCGCACATTTACGAGATTGGTGAGAGCGAGGGGACGAACTTCATAGCCATGGAGTTTGTCGAAGGCGTGACGCTCCGCGAGAAGATTCACCGCGAGCGAAGCGAATTAAGAAAACTGCTGCGCTACCTGCAACACGTGGCGGAAGGATTGGCGAAAGCTCATGCGGCGGGCATCGTGCATCGCGATTTGAATCCCGACAACATTATGATCACGCCCGAAGGTCACGCGAAGATCCTCGACTTTGGTCTCGCAAAACTGATCGAGCCACAACACTCGGCAGGCATTGATAATGAGAGCTTCAGCGAAGACGCCACAGCGATCCTGCAACAGCAGTCAACTCCCGGGATGATTATGGGCACGGTCGGCTACATGTCGCCCGAACAGGCAAAGGGCAAAACCGATGAGATCGATCAGCGCTCAGATATTTTCTCGTTTGGCTGCATCCTGTTTGAGGCAGCGACCAGACAAAAGCCGTTTGCAGGGGATTCAATCGTCAAGTCGCTGCACAGCTTGATCTATGAACCCGCGCCGCAAATCAAGGATCTGAATCCGTCAGCCCCCGCGGACTTGCAGCGCATCATCCGCCGCTGTTTGGCAAAGGACAAAGAGGAGCGATACCAAACAATCAAAGACGTCGCGATCGAGTTGAAAGAATTGCGGCGCGAGTTAGAGACCAGCGCCGATTCTGACACAACTGTGCCGCCGCCGGTCAGCAGTGACGATGCGCACGCCACGGCTAGTGGCTCAGCGAGCGAGGCGAACACCACCACTTTTGCGACGTTGACGCCCACTATCTCGAGCGCGGAATACGTAACGGAAGGACTCAAGCGGCACAAACTCGGCGTCGCAGTCGCGTTCGTGATCTTGATTGCCGCCATCGCGCTCTTCGCTTACTACCTGCGCGCTGGCAAAAGCGAAGTAGCCATTCACTCAATTGCGGTGCTGCCGTTTCAGAATAAGAGTTCAGACGCGGATACGGAATATCTTTCCGACGGGCTTGCAGAATCGCTAATTTATCGTCTTTCGCAACTGCCGAGTCTAAAAGTCAGTCCGACGAGTTCGGTCATTAGGTACAAAGGAAAGGACACAGACGTAGCTCAGATCGCCAAAGAACTCGAGGTTGATGCGGTCATGTCCGGTCGGGTTTCACAGCGCGGCGACAACCTGACGATAAGCGTCGAACTCGTCGACGCGAGGACAAAAAAACTAATCTGGGCTGAACAATATGACCGCAAAATGTCCGATCTCCTGGCAACGCAGCGTGAGATCGCCACCACCATAGCCCAAAAGCTCGAATTAAAACTGTCCGGCAACGAAGCAAAAGGTATCACCAAGCGTTACACGAACAACAACGAGGCGTACCAGCTTTACCTGAGAGGTCGCTACAGCTTTGCCAAGCGCACCAAAGACGAAATGCTGCGCGCTATCGAGTATTTCCGGCAGGCGATTAAACTCGACCCTACATTCGCCTTGGCGTACGCGCGACTCGCCGAAACATATGGAAGCATGCCGGCTTATCCTTACCTCTCGCCAAAGGAAGCTTTTCCGCAGGCCAAGGCCGCGGCGCAGAAGGCTCTTGAGATCGACCCCACGCTGGCAGAGGCCCACACGTTCCTGGCATATTCTTTGGTGATTTACGATTGGAACTGGGTCGAAGGCGAGCGCTCATTCAAACGCGCAATCGAACTTGATCCAAATAACTCCGCCGCCCATTTTCGTTACGGGCAGATCTATCTCGCGTCGACGGGACGCCTTGACGAAGCCATTGCCGAAATAAAGCGGGGACTGGAACTGGAACCGCTCGATATCAACATGGGAGCGACCCTGGCGTGGGTCTATTTTGTTGCGGGACAGAATGACAAGGCTTTGGAACAAGCCAGGAAAACATACGATCTCGAACCCACTCACCCCATCGGACGCTGGATGCTGAGCCAGGCTTATATCTACAAAGGAATGTATGGGGAGGCGATATCTCTAAACGAACAATGGCTGCAAACCGATCCGACAAACCAATTTGCGCTTCGGGATGCCGGCATTGCTTACGCGAGAGCGGGACGGCCCAACAAGGCGGAGGAAATGATCAATAAATACCGAGAGATCGCCAGAACGCAATATGTACCAACTTGCCGAATCGCGGGTATCTACGGGGCTCTTGGTGACAAGGATAAAGCCTTTGTGGAGCTGGAGAAAGCCTTTGAAGTGCGGGATTGGGAATTGTATCGGTCAAACGCTGACCCTTATTTTAGTTCACTGCACGATGACCCGCGATTCAAAGCGATGTTGAAACGCCTGACTCTGCCCGAATGAATTTGAGATTGCGATTGCTTCGTCATCACGCCGTTTCCGGGCTGAAGAAGGCGTGCACCCGGCGGTAGACTCCGCGAAAGAATCTCAGCACGCGCGGTAGAATCCAGAACGAGAATGCCAGGCCCGCGGCAATCACCAGAAACACTAGGATTGGCAGAAACAGCGCCAACACAATCGTGACTATCGCCAGCACATCTTCGCTGAGACTGACCACAATATTGGAAACGGGTTCGGGGCTGGTATTGATTAGCGCTCTCGTAGCGGCCTTCGTGCCGTGAGAGCTCAGGGCCAAACCACCACCCAACAACAGTGCGATCACTTGTATGCTGCGGTCGAAATCGCCGAAGGCAGCAGCCGCAAGAACGGCTCCAGCCGGAATTCGTATGAAGGTATGAATAACGTCCCAGATGCTGTCGACGATTTGGATCTTGTCAGCGACAAATTCGACCACGAACAGGACCACAGCGACACCAATCACCCACCAGTTGGTCACGACATCAAGTTCACCTGGCAGTTTCAAATGAGTAAAGCGGCCGAGCAAACCCAGTGTTGCCACCGCAGCGTAGAGGTTGATGCCTGAGACCCAGGAGGCACCCATGCTGATTGCCAGTGTGGAAATGAAGTTCATTGCGAGGATTATACGATAGCAGTACGGCTGAAGTTCGCTTATCCCCAGGAACCGAAGCAGACGCTTGCGAGGATGCCGCAGCAGTCGCAACCTTGTTTACCGACTGACAATCTATCGCCGCGAGGCCCGAGGACGAGATCAAACAACACCGAATGATCGAGTCTGCCAGCGAAACATATTGTAGTTTCCTCTTTTTGGTGTTATTAACTAGGCTACATTTGTGTGCTAGCGCACAGACCGATCCCCTTCCCCCCGATGTAGTGTATTCAGGCATTTATCTAACTGCTTCTCCAGATAGGAAGAGCTACCTCTCAGAGAGGATTCTTCCAAGAGTTTCGTTCGGGTTCCTAGTGCCGGGCGTTTGTGTGAGCGACTGCCAAATTCAAGCGGCCTCAGGAGGGCCTTTCAATGAGCCATGCTAAGTTTCGTCTAGTCCGCGTCGTGATGTGCGGGATTTTCCTTTTGTTTGCTTTTGGGAGCGCCCATGCTCAATTCAAGGCCGCCATTCAGGGAACCGTGACTGATTCCGGAGGTGGTCTGGTGCCTGAAGCGAAGGTTACGCTGCTCAACACTGAGACCGGAAAGACCCAGGAAACCACGACGAGCGCCGAGGGGTTCTACAGGCTGTCAGGTTTAGCCCCTGCCAAGTACAAACTCAGCGTCGAAAAAGCGGGATACAAACAAAAAGTATTTGACAACGTAGCAATCAATGCCGAAGCCGTGCAGGGACTGGACATCAGTCTCGAGCCAGGTGACATCAGCGCTGTGGTTACTGTGACCGATGAAACCGGGCAGACCCTGGAGACTGAGAATGCGAATGTCGACAAGGCGATTACAACGCAGGAAATCCGTGCCCTGCCGCAGTTTGGACGCGATCCTTACGAATTAGCTCGCTTAACTCCCGGCGTCTTTGGCGACGCGGCGCGTGGGGGCACTGGTGGCGCAGTCAATTTACCCAACACTGCGGGCCCGGGCGGATCGACCCGATCAATCTTTCAAACAGAGAATCAACCGCAAATCTCAGCCAACGGTCAGCGTATCACTTCCAACAATTTTCAGATTGACGGCACCAGCGTGAACAGCCTCACTAATGGTGGGGCGGCAGTAATCACTCCGAATCAGGAATCAGTCAAAGAAGTGCGCATCATCGCTAATGTCTACTCAGCCGAGTATGGTCGCAACTCAGGCGCGCAGGTGTTAACCGTCTCGCAAAATGGCACGAACGCCTATCACGGTAGTCTTTTTCTTAAAAACAACAGTCCCGGTCTTAACGCTGTTAATAAATATGGTGGTCCAAACGGCGCCAAGGGGATCCGCGTCAATCAGCATCTTAACCAGTTCGGAGGTAGCGTCGGTGGGCCGATTTATTTACCGCGCTTTGGTGAAGGTGGACGCTCCACCTGGGGCGGCAAGGACAAAGCTTTCTTTTTCTTTTCCTATGAGGGCTTGCGCAGCAGCAACACCGACACCGTTAATGCCTTCGTCGAAACGCCAGACTTTCGGCAGGCGGTAATAACAGCGCGACCTAATAGTATTGCCGCGCGAATCCTGAGCGCCCGTGGCATCGCTCCGCGAGTCATCTCCGTTCTCCCGGCAACTTGTGCCTTCGCAGGGTTCAACGCCGGCAACTGCACGCAGTTGGCAGGCGGCCTCGACATCGGCGGGTTTCAGGGAGCTCAAGGCCAATATATTTCTTTCGGCAATTTGAACGGCACTCGCGACGGCAGTCCTGATATTCAATACGCGCAGCTCTCAGTTCCGACGGTTAGTCGCGGCAATCAATTCAATCCGCGCCTTGATATGAATTTGACCAACAAGGACACGCTCACTTTCAGCTCATACATTTCGCGCTTCAGCGGCACCGGTGCCGATTCGGCCGGCCGCAGTCGTCCCATGGGCGATGTCACCACAGCGCCGCAGAACCTATTCGGCATGGTGACCTGGGCACGCGTCATCTCTGGCAGCAAGACTAATGAGTTACGCTTTAATGCGACGCGCTTCGCGTTCGACGAAATCAAATCGTCCAGTGAAACTAACTTTGGCATTCCTCGGATTGAGATCGAAACTTTACCTTTTGACCGCATACGTTTCGGCGCAGACCGGGCCGAAACGACGCCCGGCATCTTTTCTGAAAATACTTTCGAATTGCGCGATACTTTCCGCTGGGTGCGCGGAAACCAGGCGTGGAGTTTTGGCGGAGAACGTCGCTGGGAACAGGACGATAATGACCTCTCTGGTGGCTCGCGGCCCCTCTACACCTTCGCCGGACTATTCAACTTTGCCAACGATGCGCCCCTGTTCTACCAGATTAATGCGGACCCGCGTACGGGCGGACCGGCAGTGTCAAAGCGCAAGTTTCGCTCTTCAACCACCGCGTTCTTCGCGCAGAACGACTGGAAGCTGCGGCCGAATTTAACGCTTAACCTGGGTCTACGCTGGGAATACTTCGCGCCGCTTACTGAAAAGGACGGAACCCTGAGCAACCTGATTCTCGGTCCAGCCGGACAGGAGTTGACCGGCGCCAAACTCGCAGTTGTTAAATCACTTTACCCACCGGATCGAAACAACTTCGCGCCGCGTTTGGGCTTTGCCTACAGTCCGCACGTTGGCGAGTTGTTGCGCGACGACAAGTTCGTTCTCCGTGGAGGCTTCGGCATCGCTTACAATCGCATTCCCTTACTTGAATTCGCTAACTCTCGCGGCAACCCACCGTTCTTCGCGCGCTATGCAATTTGCTGCGGCACTTCAGCCGCTGACTTCAGTACGCCTTTCAACGGCGGCCAAATTCTCTATGCGCTCGGGGGGAACAATTCTCCGTTCAGCTATCCGACGAATCCGGCTTTGCGTTTGACGTTCAACGCGAACGGTATTCCGAATCTGGCTAATGGAGCCCAGGTAGAAATTTACGGTGCGCCAGCGAAAGTGCCGACTCCCTACGTTTACACCTACTCGCTCGAAGGACAATACAGCCTTCCGGCGAAACTTACGGCGTCACTGGCTTATCAAGGCAGTGCGAGTAGAAAGCTGGTGCGACTGGTCAACGAGCGTTTCAACTTCACGGATCCGGGCATTTTCTCGGGCATCTTTTTCCCAACGCCGGACACAACCGCCAGCTACAACGCTTTGATCGCGCGACTGACGAGGCGGTTTTCAGGCGGTGTCCAGTTTGACGCGATTTATCGCTTTGCCAAGAGTAGAGACGTCGTCTCTTACGAAGGACCCACGTCGAGCACTAATCCAACTTATCCACTCGATGTGCGTCAGGAAGTTGGCCCTTCAGACTTCGACGTGCGTCACAACCTTGTTGCTTCCGGACTCTGGGAACTGCCAATTTTTAGGAATCGTCACGACACGGCTGGTAATATTTTGGGTGGCTGGCAAATCAGCGGCATTCTTACGGCACATACAGGATTTCCCTGGACTCCGGTGGTCGGAAACTGCATCAGCACGCGCGGACCAAGCCTCTGTCCGGTGCGGCCAGTGTTGTACCGCGGGGGTGCAGGCAACGACAGTTCGAACGACGCATTCATCAACGGCACCAACTTTCCAGGCGGTGGCGCAGCTTTCTTCAGCACTGCGAACCCGGTGGGATTCCAATTACCAGGCATTGGCAGAAACTCGTTCCGCGGCCCGCGTTACTTTGACGTCGACATGAGCGCCAGTAAGAAGTTCGGCCTAAGCAGCCTTCTCGGTGAAGGTAGATACTTCGAGGTCAAGGCCAACTTTTTCAACATCTTTAACCTGCTGAATTTGCAACCATTCAATTTCAATAGTCCGAGCACACAAGTGACGAATGCTCTCTTCGGCCGAGCCGAGCGCGGACTGGCAGGCCGAGTTGTGGAAATTCAAGGGCGCTTAAGCTTCTAAACAGGGAGTCCTTGTAAAGCAAAACTGTTAGTGTGCGTCTGCGCAGGTTACGCTCAACTTGAGAGTAGTCGGCCCAGAAGCAAACTAACAGTTTGCTTTGCAGCCGCCCTCAGGGATCTGGAGGAGACGCGGCAGGAGGTTCGGGATTTTCGAAGTCTGCGTCGTCACCCTGCCGCAATGGAATTTTCCGCTCTTCTTCCAACTGCTTGAAGACCAGCAGCTCGCGATCAGCTTCAGCTTTTTGTTTCAGTCGTGACAGCGCGAGGAACATTTGGTAATGGACGCTCGGGTTTTTTGGGTTGAGGGTAGCGGCGTTGCGGAGTGTGACCAGCGCCTCGGAGTATTTTTTCGTCTTTACCAGTAAACGTCCGAGGTCGTAATTCGCATAGAAATGTTGGGCGTTAATTGAGATCGCACTGCGCAAGACTTTCTCCGCTTCTGCGTAACGAGCGCGCTCTCCAAGAATGAACCCCAGTTGCGCGAGCGCATCAACATTCTGCGGCTGCAACCGCAATGATTCGCGGAACGACGCCTCGGCAAGCTCATATTCCCCCCTGGCTCGCGCAGCGACGCCGAGAAAGTAGTGGGCTTCAGCCAGTTTAGGAAAACGTTGCAGGCCACGACGAAAAACATCGAGCGCCTTGTCCGAGTAGCCTAGTTGAACGTAAACACCGCCCAGCCGAGCATAGTAGACAAACTTGCCTGGATCCTGATCGAGCGCGCGTTGGTAGAACTCAATGGCGGCCTCGCGACGGCGGTTCCTCCGGAGCGCTTCCCCCAACATGAAGTTTGCATCGGCAAAGCCTGGACGCAACTGAACTGCCCGCTCCCAGAATTCTGCGGCTGTTTCATCCTGATTCTGCGTCCAGTGTATAAGGCCAAGGTAATAGAGTGGTTCGGCTGATCCTGGCGAGAGGGCGGCGGCGGCTTCGAGCGCGACAATCGACTCGTGGTAGCGCTTTAGGTTGTAAAGAGCCAGGCCAACGTTGTAGCGGATCTCGTAATTGTCGCCGCTCAACTGAGCGGCACGCATAAGCAGCGACAGAGCTCGGGCATTGTCGTTACGAGCGAGATACTGTAGTCCAAGATTTAACGTGGCTTGAGGGTGGTCTGGTACTTTTTGCAGCACAATCTCAAACGCTCGGATTGCTTCTTCTGCTCGCCCGGTACGGGCCAGCAAAACACCGAGATTAGCGAGTGGTGAAGTCAAAGTCGGATTGAGACGAAGCGCCGTACGATATTCCTTCTCGGCGGCTTTGAATTGTGCGCGCTGGTCCAGAACTATTCCGAGCAAGTTATGCGCGTCAGGATTTCGCGGCGCTGCCAGCAGCACCTGGCGAAGAATCGCCTCCGCATCACCAGAGCGGCCTTGTTGTAGCAACGACGCGGCTTCACGTAGCTGTGAAGTAATCGTCTCGGAGGAAGCCGAATCCGCTTGCGCAGGGCGATTTGGTGATCTTTGGGCGCGAATGGGTAGTGGCTGGAAAACTGTCGCAGTCCAAAGAGCGGCACACACTGCCGGAAACAACCAACGAAGGAGAGGTCGTGCTATTCCAAAAGAGTTCATAGACAAAACTGACTGGTGCGAAGGCGCATATACAGCGAGACGTCTTAGACTACAGTCCCAGAGGGACGAAATGTTTATTGTTAACACGCCCTATCGAGTTTTCCCAGCTCCAGAGGAGCGGAGAATTACTCGGGTCCTTGCTTAGAACATTCTGCTCTGGAGCTTTTGTGTCCGGTCAGCGTTTCGCAACTATAAACATTTGTCTCCTACGGAGCTAAGCGTTTCGGCTAAGCAGAATCAAAAGGAATCGATATGAGGTCAATGAGAACAAGGTTTGCCGCAGCTGCTGTGGGCGTCGCGGCCATACTGTCGTTAACAGCCCCGAGTGCCTCTCATTCGCAGAAACGCCAAAACGTGGAGGCTCGAATCAATGCGTTGCTCGCCCGCATGACCCTCGAGGAGAAACTTGGCCAGCTACAGCAACTTGACGGAGAAGCGAACGGAAACTACCGGCCCGAACATTTGCAAATGGTACGCGAGGGACGTCTTGGCTCAACTCTCAACGTTCGGGGCGCCCAAAAAACAAATCAACTTCAGCGAATCGCGGTGACGGAATCGCGTCTAAAGATTCCGCTAATCTTCGGCTTCGATGTGATTCACGGATATCGGACCATCTTTCCAATTCCCCTTGGCGAAGCTGCGAGCTGGGATCCAGTTGCGGTAGAGGGCGCCGCCAGCGTTGCCGCGGCAGAGGCGAGAGCTGCCGGGGTCCACTGGACTTTCGCGCCCATGGTTGACATTGCGCGCGACCCGCGCTGGGGCAGAATCACCGAAGGGGCGGGCGAAGATCCGTATCTAGGTTCGGCGATGGCGCGCGCACGCGTGCGCGGGTTTCAGGGAACGGACTACAGCCGGAGCGATAAGGTCGTTGCCTGCGCCAAGCACTGGGTTGCTTACGGCGCCGCCGAGTCCGGACGCGACTACAACACTACCAACGTTTCCGAACGCAGCTTACGCGAAGTTTATTTTCCTCCGTTCAAGGCGGCGGTGGATGCCGGCGTCGGCACCTTCATGAGCGCTTTCAATGATCTCGACGGCGTCCCTGCTTCCGCCAACCATTTCACGCTCACCGACGTGCTCCGCGGCGAGTGGAAGTTTGACGGCTTTGTGGTCAGCGACTACACGTCTGTGGAAGAACTCATCAAGCACGGCGCTGCAGCGGACGGCGCTGACGCTGCCCAAGAAGCACTTAACGCAGGCGTGGACATGGAGATGGTGAGCCGTCTCTACTACAAGCACGCAAGCGAACTCGTCAAGGAGCGCAGGCTTTCGGTCGAGACTATTGATGAAGCGGTCCGGCGTGTGCTGCGCGTCAAGTTTCGCCTGGGGCTTTTTGACCAACCATTCGCCGATGAAATGGTCGAGCGCAGAACGATCTTCAACAGCGAAAATGTTGCTACGGCGCGGGCGATGGCCGCGCGTTCAATAGTCCTGCTAAAGAATGACCGCGATGTTTTGCCGTTAGACAAAAACGTCCGGTCAATTGCGCTAATTGGCCCCCTGGCAGAGAGCCGGCACGACGTCCTTGGCTCCTGGACGGGCGACGGCAAAGAGGAAGACGCCGTCACCCTGCTTCAAGGCCTTAAGTCGAAAGTACCGCAGGTAAAAATCAACTATGCGCAAGGATGCGATATTGGATGTGAAAAAGCGGACGGCTTCGAAGAGGCGCTGCGTGCGGCGAAAGAGTCAGATGTGGCAGTCATCGCCGTAGGCGAATCAGCCGACATGAGCGGCGAAGCAGCGTCGCGCAGCTCGCTCGATTTGCCTGGCCGACAGTTGGATTTGGTAAAGGCCGTTCAAGCAACAGGCAAGCCGACTGTCGTGGTGTTAATGAACGGTCGCCCGCTGACAATCAACTGGATTGCGGAGAATACTCCTGCGATCCTGGAAACTTGGTTTGCCGGCTCTCAAGCGGGCAACGCTATTGCCGACGTGCTCTTCGGTGATGTCAACCCCGGTGGCAAGTTACCGGTAACCTTTCCGCGCGCGGTGGGACAGATTCCGCTTTACTACAATCACAAAAACACCGGACGCCCGCCGGAGGCAAATAACAAGTACACGTCAAAATATCTTGACGTTGACTGGCGACCGCTCTTCCCTTTCGGCTACGGCCTGAGCTATACGCAATTTAAGATTACAAATTTACAGCTAAGCGCTCAGCGCATCCCGCTTGACGGTAAGTTAATCGTGACCGTTGACGTCGAGAACACAGGTAAGCGCGCCGGGGACGAAGTGGTCCAACTATACATCCGCGATGTTGCGGCGAGCGTGACGCGCCCGGTGAAAGAGCTGAAAGGCTTTCAGCGGATTACGCTGCAGCCCGGCGAGAGGAAGCGAGTAGAGTTTCTGCTCACGGCGGAACAACTCGGCTTCTGGAATCGCCAAATGCGCTTTCTCGTTGAGCCGGGCGGATTCAAAGTGATGGTGGGACCCAACTCCGAAGATCTAATCGAAGGGGAGTTTGAAGTTGAGAAGCGCTGAAGGAGATAGAGCGGGGACAAACCACCCTTCCCAACTCGTGAGACATGCTACCTTGGGTGAGCCCTAAACTGCTTTGTTGCGGGGCTAAGTACTAAAATTCAGCGTGGCTTTTAAATTGAAGACCTCGTGGCAGCGAAAATGAACCGAGTCGGAGGAAAGTTAACATCTGCGTTGCGTTCGGCCCTCGCAGTCCTCTTCCTGTTCAGCTTCGCCACTTCAGTTGCTCAGCCCAGCCTTTCGACACCGCTCCGCTCTTCCTTTCAATCTGATCAGGCCCGCAAACGTTCGCATGAAGACGAACTATTCCTCGAAGATCTGCAGCATCGTTCCTTCGTTTATTTTTGGGAACAGGCCGATCCCCAAACCGGTCTGGTACCCGACCGCGCCCGAATGGACGGCGCGTCTCTGGACGAGAATCATCGAGACGTGGCCAGCATCGCGGCGACGGGTTTTGGCCTGACGGCGCTTTGCATTGGCGCCGATCGCGGTTGGATCACGCGCGCCCAGGCACGCGACCGAGCTCGTAACACGCTGCAGTATTTTGCAAGTAGAGCCTTCCATGAACATGGATGGTTCTATCACTGGTTGGACGCGAAGTCTGGCGAAAGACGCTGGAAGAGTGAGGTCTCCTCAATCGATACGGCGCTATTGCTGGCCGGAGTCTTGACCGTCCGCCAGTATTTTCGAGATGACAAAGAGATAGTCAGTCTGGCAACCAGGATTTACGAGCGCGTCGATTTTCGCTGGATGCTCAATGGTGATCCACGGCTTCTGTCGCACGGCTGGAAACCGGAAACTGGTTTCCTAAAACCTCGTTGGGATACTTACAGCGAAGATACGCTTCTGTATCTGCTGGCAATCGGGTCACCGACACATCCCGTATCACCCACATCCTGGTACGCGTTGTGGCGCGACCGTTATCGCTATGCAGGCTACGCCTATTTCACAACCATTGGCGTGCCGCTCTTCATGCACCAATACGCGCACGCGTGGATCGATTATCGCAACCGGCGCGAGACCAGAGGCGATCGGATCGACTACTTTGAGAACTCGATCAACGCCACTCTCGCGCATCGGACTTTCTGTAAAGACCTCGCGTACAAGTTTCCGGCGTTTGGCCCAGACATCTGGGGCGTCACCGCTTCTGACAGCGCCAAGGGTTATCTCGCCTGGGGTGGCCCCCCGCTCGACCCTGAAATCGATGGCACGGTGGTTCCTTCTGCCGCTGGTGGCTCGCTGATGTTTACTAGAGAACTCTCGCTTGCGGCCCTGCGCGCCATGCACAAAAAGTATGGTGATCGAGTTTACGGCAAGTACGGATTTGTGGATGCCTTCAATCCGAACACTGGCTGGGTTGATAGCGATGTCATTGGGATCAACGCGGGAATAATCCTGTTAAGCGCTGAGAACTCAAGAACCGGAAATGTCTGGAACTGGTTTATGCGTAACGCTGAGTTGCCCCGGGCAATGCACTTAGCCGGCCTGGCGCGATATCAGAAGAACCAAAAGACTTACAGCAGTGTGGGAGCGCCGCAGTCTGCAAAGATCAGACTAGAGCTCTTCAGCGAACGTTCGCTGGATTCGTTTTTAGCCATTCGGCCCGAAGCAGAAAACTTCCTTCGACGACAATACGTTCAGTGGCAGCCAGGCCTTCGAGAACCGGATAAAAACCGTTGATCTCCGGCCCAAGGCGCACCGGACGCAGGACAAACACGTTTGGATCACTTGTGGCTATAAACACGGTCTGTTGGTTGTTGATGTTCTGCACGGCCGCTACCGGTACGACAGGAACCGTATTCTCCGCCCCGCCAATTGTGGCAAATGCAACGTTGACATACATACCTAGCTTCAGGGCCTGGCCCGGGTTCGCCAGTTCTATTCGCACCTGCGCTGTGCGCGTCGCCGTATCGAGGCTGGGCTCGACATAAGAGACTCGGCCACGAAAAACACGCCCGGGATACGTATCAGATGTAACGCTCGCGCCGCTGCCGACGACAACCCGGCCTAAATCCTTTTCATAAACCTGACCGACAACCCAAACGCTGGAAAGGTCAGTGACGCGCATCAATTCCTTGTTAGCTTGGATCACTTCACCGGGATTCACCGAGCGCGTCGTAACACTTCCGGATGCCGGCGCGGGAATCACTACTTCCGAGCTAACCTGAGACGATGTGTTTAAGCCGTTGACCCGGCTTGGCGAAAGGCCAAGCAAGAGCAACCTCTGCCGTAGGTTGGCCACGTCTGCCTCCGCGGTCTTCAGCTTGGTCGTTGCCATCTCAAACTCTTCACGGCTCGCGGCCCCAATTTCTACCAACTTCTCCGTTCGCCGGTGATGTTTGTGGTGCTCATCAAGTTCGGCCGAGGCCGTGACATAGCGCGACTCAGTTTCAGCAAGTTCATTGCTAGAAACAACTGCTAGCGTTTGACCGCGTCCGACCGTTTGGCCTAACTCCGCTCTGACGCTGCGAACAATACCGCTGACAAGCGAGACTACTGGAGTTTCGTGATAGGCGTTTGGCTGAACGATTCCGGTCGCCAATTGCGAAGCCATCTCGGGAGCGGTTCTTTCACCGACCGGCTCGACTTTGATTCCCGCGTGCTGCAATTGATCGGCCGTCAATGTCACCTTTTGCTCGCCCGGCTTTGCTCCTTCATTCGCCGGTCCCGCAACAGAAATCGTTCGCGGTGCAGGTACAGGTTTTCCAGCCTGACTAGGCCAGAGGACCCACGCCAGAATCGCAATGCCCGCTATTGCAACTACGGCGACAATTGCGACGACAGCCGCCTTGTTACGATTTGGGGATGAAACTCGACGAGCCTGGGTGACTCGCGTTTCTTTCGCAGGCTCACTAATTGTCGTTGTCTTCTCTACGACTTCTTCGTCGTGCTCCGACTGGTTGTTCTCGCTCATTTCCTTATCAACTCCGGTGATGCGGTAGCCCGCTCAATCTCGACGCGCGCGGAATAGGTTGCAAGTTGCGCATCGATAAAATCGGTTTCGAGCTCGATGAACCGTCGTTGTTCGGCGATGTAATCAAGCAATGTTTTTGACCCCAGCTCGTAGGTCTGTCTGACAACGTCCAGGTTGGCTTTCGCCTGGTCCCTTACGCCGTGCCGAAAGATCTCCATTGCCCGCGCGGCGCGCTCATACTTTGCATAGGCAGCCGCCACTTCTCGACGCGCAGTAAGCTCGGCAAACTCGCGACGCTGCCTCGCTGCTTCGGTCTCGACAACTGCCGCCTCTATCGCGCCCTGGTTTTTGTTGCGAACCGGCAGTTCAAGCGAGATGCCAAACTTCAGAAAATGAAAAACATCCTGCACCGGTCGCAACTGGCCGTTGTCGTTAATTCCAAACACCGGGAAGCTCGAATTCATGCGCTCGTATCCCGCCATGACGCCGGCGTCCAGGCGACCGGCGGCGCGCGCTTGTTCGATGCGTGCGGCCCCGAGACTCTCCCTTGTTCGCGCTGCCAGAAGATCAGGACGTTCACGCAACGCCCGTTCTGTTTCGACCGCGACCGGCACAAGCGGATCAATCAAACTGTTGAAGTCTCCGCGTAGTCGCAACGGTTGTTCCGGAGGCATGCCGATGAGAGTTTGTAATTCAAGAACCAGGACTATGACTCTGCCTTCCACGTTTTCGCGCATGGACCGCAAGCGGTTCAACTCCACCAGCGCCATGTTCTGTTCCAGTGGAGCGCTGGCACCTTCCGTTACTCGCGCGGCAATCAGGTTGTAACCACGCTGGTTGTTTGCCAGCAGATCCTCGGTGAATGCGAGTCTCAGTCCTTGGGCTAAGGTTTCGCCAAACTTCATTCTTACTTCCGCCGCAAGCAATCGCTCGCGATTCCGGAGTTCATGCTCGCGCAACTCAAGCTCACGCTCGGCCACCGAGATCCGGGCCGCACGGCGCCCGCCAAGCTCCAAAGGCACCGAAGCGCTGGCCATCGCGTTGTTATCCTTACCGTTTACTTGCCGCGAACCTTCAATATCGAGCTTGGGATTTGGGCGAAAGCCAGCCTGTTTCACCAACGCTTGCGCAGCCTCCAGTTCCTTGCGAGTCGCCAGCAGGTCACCGTTGTGCGCGAGCGCGTAGGTGACCGCTTCATCGGCACTCATTCCGGCAGTCTGATCGATGTAACGCGCTAACAGCGAGGAATCGCCTGCACTAGTCGCCGGGGATTGGGCCCATATCCTGGAAGAGGCTTGCCCAAGCGCCAGCAAAATGACGCAGCCAAGGCACGAGATTTTCTTGCTTAGAGTTCTCATCAGCGCACAATCAGTTCCCCACGCATCATGTTCATGCCGCACGCGAAAGTGAATGAGCCTCGCTTCCTTGGGGTGAAACTAACGACGACCGGTTCGTTCAAGGGCAGTTCCCGCCGCACGTTGAAGTAAGACAATACAATCTCTCTAACGCAGGTCGCATCTGTTGTCCGCACAAAGGTCAAGCGCGCGGGCACGCCACGCCGCAGCTTGACGTTCGCGGGTTTATAACCTTTAGCGATGATTTCGATCTTGGCAATTTGTATTCTTCGCTTTGCGGCAACGGCACTCGCTCCAGCGCCCCAAAGAGTCGCCATGAGTACGAAGCACCAAAGGAATTGCTGCGTAGTCCTTCTCATTTTGATTCCTTGTCTGACGGTGACTGAACGCTCACAGAAGGTACTGTGCCACGTTGTTGCCTTCTTAGTTGCCGCTCGTGCAGCCAGAAGAAAATCACGGGCGTCACGATCAGCACATGCAGCAGACTCGACACCATGCCACCAAGTACGGGCGTCGCCAGAGGCTTCATCACTTCAGCGCCCGCACTCGTGCTCCACATGATGGGAAGCAATCCGGCCACTACCGTTGAAACGGTCATTACCTTTGGCCGCAGACGCAGCAACGCGCCTTCGGTTATTGCCTGCATCAAAGTGTCTCGCGTGAGTACGCCGTCCCGTTCACGCCTTCGCTCCACGGCTTCTTTCAGATAGATAACCATCACAACGCCGGTTTGCACTGCCGTGCCGAACAGTGCGATGAACCCGACCCAGACTGCGACTGAGAAGTTGTAGTGCAACAGCCAGAGGAGATAGATACCTCCGGTAAGCGCGAAAGGAACCGCAAGCAGTACGTGCGCTGCTTCCGCGACGGAATGGTAGGTTAGGTAAAGCAGCCCAAAGATGATCACGAGCACAATTGGTATGACAATCAGCAGCCGATTGCGCGCTCGCAGTTGGTTTTCATACTGACCACTCCAGGCAATGTAGTAGCCGGCGGGTAATTGCACCTGACTGCTAATCGCGCGTTGCGATTCGTCGACGAAACTGCCCACGTCACGACCGCGCACATTCAGAAGCACTGTACCGCGCAGCAAACCGTTCTCGCTGGAGATCATCGTCGGCCCCTCAACCGAGCGAATGTCCGCTAGTTGAGCGAGTGGAATTGCAGCCCCGGTCGGCGAGGTGATGGGAATCTGCGCTATAGCTTCCGGACTGCCGCGAAATTGCGACGCGTAACGAACGCGCATCGGAAATCGCCGGCGACCTTCGATAGTGATCGAAAGGTTCGTCTCACCAATTCCTTTTTCGATAGCATCTTCGATCATGCGCGTGTCGATTCCGTAACGCGCTGCGGCCGTGCGGTTGATGTGAATATCAAGATAAGGCGCGCCACTGATCTGCTCGGGATATACATCCTTGGCGCCGGGAACCGTACGGACTACCTCGGCTATCCGCCGCGATACATCTTCCAACGTTTTTAAGTCGTTGCCGAAGATCTTTATCCCAACCTGCGAGCGAATTCCCGTTGTAAGCATGTCGATGCGATTGATGATCGGCTGCGTCCAGATATTCGTAACCCCCGGCATTCGCAGCTTCTCATCCATTTCAGTTATTAAGGACTCTCGCGTCACGCCGTTACGCCATTGCTCGGGCGACTTCAGATGAACAATCGTCTCGTTCATGTTCACTGGCGCCGGATCGGTCGATGTCTCTGCCCGGCCAGCCTTTCCCACCGCGGACTCGACCTCCGGAAAGCTCTTCAGTATCTCGTCCTGCTTGCTCATGATTTTCAGCGCTTCATCAATGGAGATGGCCGGATCGGTCACGGGCATGTACATGAGGTCGCCTTCGTTCAGCGGCGGCATAAACTCTCTGCCAATCCCGGTCGCCAAAACAATTGCACCTGCAAAGAGCACAAAGGCAATTGACACCGTGAGAAGGCGATGGCGTAAGGCGAATTGCAGGGCGGGACGGTAAATAAAGTGAAGCCCGCGCATCACGGGATTCGATTGTTCCGAGTGAAACTTGCCCCCCAGCAAATATGTACAGAGCACCGGCACCAGCGTTACAGCAATAATCGTGGCGCCGACCATCGCAAAGGTCTTTGTGAAAGCCAGCGGATGGAAGAGCTTCCCTTCCTGGCCGGTTAGTGAAAAGACCGGAATGAAGGCCAGGACGATGATGGCCATGGAAAAGAAGACTGGCCGTCCTACTAACCTGGTTGAATCGAGGACCGTCTGCCAAACGGCTTTTCGATCGCGTGGATCGATCTTTCGCTGCTCTAAAAAGCGGAACGCATTCTCGGTAACAACGATTCCCGCATCCACCAGCACGCCAATAGCAATAGCGATTCCCGCGAGCGACATCAGATTCGAGCTGATGCCCATGTAGCGCATGAACAAAAAGGAGACTAATACTGCGAGCGGCAGCGGGATTGTTACGATCAGGATCGAGCGGAAGTGTGCCAGGAAAAGAATATGCGCCAGAGTGACGAGAAGGAGTTCTTCGATTAGCGCCCGCTTCAACGTGTGCGTCGCTCTTTCGATGAGCTGCGTGCGATCGTAGAAAGAAACGATTCGGACGCCCGGCGGCAGGCCAGCCTGCAGAGCATTGATCTTCTGCTTCACTGCATCGATCACGTCAAGCGTGTTAACGCCGTAGCGTGCAATCACTACTCCCCCGACCGCCTCCTTGCCGTTCTTGTCCAACGCTCCGGTGCGAAAGGCGTTGCCGAGTTTCACCTCAGCCACGTTTCGCACATAGAGCGGCATCCCATTCGGCGCGCCGATGACGATGTTCTCCACATCCCCGACTGACTCAATCAAACCAATGCCGCGCACTACAGTCCATTGCCCTGCCTGTTCTACGACATTACCGCCAACGTTATTGTTCGAGCGCTCGACCGCTTCTACGACCGTAGATAGCGGGATTGAATAAGCGCGCAGCTTGTTCGGATCCACGTCAATTTGGTACTGCTGCACGTAGCCGCCAACGCTGGCAACCTCGGCAACTCCCGGAACCGAATTCAACTGATAGCGAACGTACCAGTCTTGTAGTGTCCTCAGCTCCCGAAGATTGTTTTGGTCACTTTCGAGCGTGTACCAGAAGACTTGCCCCACGCCCGTCGCGTCGGGCCCGAGCGTCGGTATCACTCCTTGCGGCAACTGCTTCGTGACGAGATTCAACCTCTCAAGAACACGCGTCCGCGCCCAGTAGAGATCGACGTTATCTTCAAAGATGATATTGACCATCGAGAAGCTGAACGCAGAACTGGCCCGTACAACCCGTACGCCGGGAAGTCCCTGTAGATTTGTCACCAGGGGATAGGTAACCTGATCCTCGACCTCCTGCGGCGAGCGTCCGGTCCAGTCTGTAAAGACGATGACCTGGTTGTCAGACAAATCCGGAATCGCATCGATCGGAGTTCGCAGCAAGGCCCAATAGCCCCAGGCAGCCAAGGCGACATAAAGCACTATCACGAAGCCGCGGTTGCGCAAGCTAAGCTCAATAAGACGGTGAATCATATTAGTGGGCGTTTACGCTGAATGTGGCCTTCCCTTTTCCGGCCGCCCCTTCGTAAGCGATTTGCCCTTGCCACTCACCGGGCACCTCGATATTCACTTTGCCGCGATAGATACCTGGAGTTGTTGTAGTTGTTAGCGAGGTCGCATCGTTCATCTCCTGCATGGTGCCCATCTGTGGCATGTGAAAATTGAGCGAAGCTGCGCCGACATCGACAGGCTTACCTGCGCCGTCTGTAAACGACAGCATGACTTCCTGATCGCCGCGCCTTAGCGTTCCGCTCTCACTCGAGAGAATTGCAGTCAGGTTTCCAACGGCGATTGATTTGACAGCCTTGCCCGTCGAAACGCCTTGATTCGCCTTGGGCCCGCAGGCAATGAGAGCAGCACTCATGACAAGTGTGATTACGATTAGCGTTTTCTTCATCTTTCACCTCCCAAAGAGTAGAGACGCACAGCGCACTCATGAGACGCACGAATGCACAAATGCTCAATGCAACTTCATCAGAAGTTGCAACAAGACGCACTACTACCTTTAGGTTGCTAAATCAGGAGGGCGAGATGACGAATGTAGGTGGGTTCCGAGTAGCCGGGTGGACTGTGTGCTAAAGCGATGAAGCGGAGAGGCAAACGAGAATTCAGGACGGCTGACCCAGTTGCAGGATGTGTCGAAACAACGAACTGCGACTGAGGTGCCAGGTTTGAATTGCTCGTCGGATTTGTTGTGCCATCAGTGGAGCAGTTCACCACGCAGCACAATCGCGCAGCAGCCACCTCCGGTGTCTGGGAGGCCATGAGCGCTTTCCGGCAGCAATCCATATCGCTGCCCATGCTGCATTCCTGTTCATTCGAATGGAGTGGCACGCCTGCCGCGACGCTGGACGCCACAGTCAGAATAAGCAGGAGGTTTGTCAGTTTCTTCAACACAGCCAACACCCACTCTAGTGAAATACCTAAAAGCCTGTCAAGACCATATGGCGCGTCTAGTCATCATCACAGCACGTTTCGCCGCGCAGTGCCTGAATTCCCTCGTTGGCGATGATAGGTACCATTACCAGCGCCGCAACCGCGTCAGCCCACCACAAACCGAGAAAGGCGTTTAGCAGCAGTCCGCCGAGCAGGATCGCCGAAAGATACGTGCAAAGCTCAGTCTGTTTAGAGTCGGCCATTAAGGCATTGCTTTTGATCCCTCGCGCTATCCTTCGCTTGGCACGTACCAAGAGTGGCATTACTACCAGGGAGACAGCGGCCAGGACAATGCCAGGCAAACTTTCTGCGGGTGCTTCACGCTGCCATAGGGACTTGATTGAGTCGCAGGTGACATAGACGGCAAGGATGACAAAACAGACGCCGACGATTTTTATGCTGATCGCTTCAACTCGCTCGCGCCTCGCCTCATTCGCGTCAGCATGCAATCGCCAAAGCAACGTCACGCCAGAGGTCACCTCAATCAGGCTGTCAAAGCCGAAACCGACGAGGGCGATACTTCCGGCAATAAGCCCTGCGATGATCGCAATGATGCCTTCGAGACTGTTATAGCCAATCGTAAAATATTCGAGCTTGCGACCTCTACGAACAAGTCGCGCGCGATTTACATCCCCGGTCTGATCGATTTGACTCATATTCTCCAATTAATTCTGTCGACCCTCCGTCTTTCTGCGGATATGCACTCAGTGAGAATGGGCAGGCTCATCATCGTGCGCATGCTTCTCGATATGATGGTGTGTTTCCCCAGACGCATTGCCGGGGTCAACATGGATTGTGACACCTGAAAGAAATTGGAGATTATGCAAAAGATTATGGCGCGCCTGGTTAGCAATATCGTGACCTTCCTCAACTGAAAGGTTCTGATTCACCGCCAGGTTGAGTTCGGCGTGCATCCTGTGCCCGAGCCAGCGCACCCGTACCTCACTCACCGCTTCCACCCCTTTCGTTTGCTTTGCCTGCTCCCTAATCTTATTTGGCACGTCCGGGTCAACGCCGTCTAGGATGCGGGTGAAGACTGCGGCGGCAGACTCCCAAACAATCCGTAAAATAAGGATCGTCATTAGAATCCCGATGATCGGATCAGCTAATGGATAGCCGAAGTAAACACCGGCAGCACTCACGAGAACCGCGAGACTGGCAATTCCATCGGTGCGCGCGTGGTAGCCATCGGCGATCAGGGCGGCGCTCCCCATTTCCTTACCGACCTTGATGCGAAACACGGCGACGCTTTCGTTCCCAATAAAGCCGACGATTGAGCCCACGGCCACAGCCCACAAGTAGCCAACAGGTTTAGGGTGAAAGAATCGGTTGATGGATTCATAACCGGCAAAGGCTGCGCTGGCCAGGATGGTGAGCACGACAACCAAGCCGGCCAAATCTTCCACGCGCCCGTAACCGTAGGTGAATCGTTTGCTCGGCTTGCGCTTTCCCAAAACGAAAGCCATGCCAAGGGGAACGGCTGTACAGCTATCGCCAAGGTTATGAATCGCGTCGGCCAGAAGTGCGATACTTCCCGAAAAATAGAAAATGACAATCTGGATAAGCGTGGTAATGAAGAGCCCGACGAAAGACCACTTAACCGCCCACAATCCTCTATCACTAGCAGTAATGGACGGGTCAATTGTGCCGTGCACGTGGCCGTGGGACCCGCCTACGTGATCGTGGCCGTGGTCGCCATCAGTTGGAGCACCCTCGTCACGGTGTTCACCTTCATGGGCGCTACCATCTTTATGCGCGTGGTTGGTAGCGCGCGAGTGTCCTTCGTACGAGTCTTTCTGCTTAGTCATAACCTCTTTGCTTTCCGGTCGTCCTATCTTAGCGGAGAGCTGCCAGAGAGCTTAATGCTGGTCAGGCTCATCCGCCTGCTCCGCTGCTCTCTTCACGCAGTACATGTCGTTTGGCTCGCAGCCTTCGACTTCCACCTGGATAGTTGTATGTGCCACACCGAAATTGTGTTCTAACTCTTCAGTTACTGCGCGGAGCACGTTTTCCCCGCTTCGCACACTCTGCTCATTGACCATTACGTGGCAGCTACAACAAACCATGCCGGAACCCACCATCCACACGTGCAGGTCATGAACGGCCAGGACCCCATGCACACCGCTGATAGTCCGCTCTACCGCCGCCATATCCATCCCTTCGGGAATTCCTTCCAAAAGGATATTGACTGACTCTTTGAGAATTCCCCACGAACTCCACAAGATGAGTATACCAATCAAGACAGAAACAATTGGGTCGGCGATCGACGCCCCGGTTATGGCGACGATCACTCCCGCTATGACAACCCCGGCGGCCGAGATTGCGTCTCCCAGCATATGCATGTAAGCACTGCGGACGTTGAGGTCCGTTTTAGCCGCGCTCTTTAGCCAAAGACTAATTACGGTGTTCAACAGGATCGCGACCAGCGCGACCACGATCATTGGCGTGCTCCGCACCGGCTCAGGATGACGCAAGCGTGTGCCCGCTTCCCAGAAGATGAGGAGCGCGATCACAACTAGCGATACAGCATTAACTAAAGCGGCAAGAATGCCCACGCGGTGATAGCCAAACGTGCGCTGTGCCGTCGATGGTTTGCCTGCGATCCAGATGCCGTACCAGGAGAACACGAGCGCCAGCGCGTCTGCGAAGTTATGCCCGGAATCAGAAAGGAGGGCGAGGGAGTGGGAGAAGTAACCAGTGATCGCTTCGGCAACTACGAAGAGGAGTGTAATGAAAATTGACAGCGCCAACCAGCGACCGGTTAGAATCGAACTGCTGCCGTGGTTGTGTCCCATTAGCTACCCCGCCTCCCGTAGAAAGCTGTAGCACGGGAGCGAAGTGGCAGGCAAATAATTAGCGCAGTGCCGTCATCGTCAGCAAGCATCGCCCGTCTTGGAGTGGTCATGCTATGGTCCTCATGTGAGCAACTGCTCCTGCTTTTGTCCAATGCTCCCTTCAAAGCGTAGTATCAATAAAACAGTGGAGAGCGAGGGGAAATGGCGGTGAAGCAAGAAGCCAAGCGCGACAGCGGTTCTCAGCAATACATTATCCGAAGATTTAGTCTGGCAGTAGCAATCGTTTCCTTATTTACCTTCGCAGCGCCTCTTTCACGCGCGCAAGATTCCGCCACTACCGCCGCGCTGTCCGGTTCGGTTCGCGATACCGCCGGAGCAATCATTCCCGGCAGCCAGATCACGCTGCGCAGCCTGACGACTAACCAAACGCGCAGTGTCACCAGCGAGCCTGACGGCAGTTACCGGGTTTCGGCTCTCGCGGTGGGAGGCTACGAGGTAAGAGCAGAAGCCGCGGGGTTCGCTCCTTATGTTAATTCGGAAGTGACCCTGGCTCTCGGTCGAACGACTCTACTCGATATCTCTTTGCCTGCAGCCGGTGTCAACGCTCAGGTGACAGTCACCGACAGGCCCCCCGCCCTTGATGTCACACAAACTGCCGTCACTACTTCGATTGATCCGGAACGCATTGAAGAACTTCCCGTTAATAGTCGCAACTATTTGGAATTCACATTGCTAGCTCCCGGAGTTGCTCCTGCAAATCAACCAACTTCCGGAAGCGTAGGCGCAGCGTCAGGGTCGCCGCTTGCGGATAGTGGCTTCACTTTCGGCGGTCTGCGCACACGCAGCAACTCGATCTCTATTGATGGGCTCGACAATACGGATGAAACTACCGGCGCGGCCCGCATCGCGCTTTCGCCCGAAATCATTCGCGAGTTTCAGATTGTAAACAACGGCCAGTCGGCGGAGTTTGGCGGGGCGGCGGGCGGCGCAATTAATGTCATTACGAGGGTGGGAGAGAATCAGTTTCACGGGGACGCTTTCACATTCTTCTCACACGAACGCTTCAATGCCCGCGAGCCTTTCTCTGATCCATTCCCCGCGAGCCGCTTGCGATTTCGACGGGTGCAGCCCGGAGTTGCTCTCGGCGGCCCGCTCAAACGTGACCGGCTCTTCTTCTACGCGGCGGCGGAACAAGAACACTTGTCTGCGGAGGACGAAGCGGAGATCTCTTCTGCAACTCGCACGCGCATAAACTCGCTCTTAGCTTCCGGCTTCGCACCCCGCCTTGCCGTTAGGTCCGTTACAGCCGGACGTTTTCCGATTGGCGCGGACGAGACCGAGCTGGCCGGTAAGCTGACCCTTATCGCTTCCCAACGTCACACTTTGAATTTTCGTTTCGCCTTCACGAAACTGCGCGATCGCGGCGATGGCTTTAACACCGACGTGCTGGCCGACAGATCCGCGCGCGGCTCCGTCTACACGAAAGACTATCAAGCGACCGGGTCGGCCATCTCCGTAATTTCACCAAAGCTGGTTAACGATTTTCGCTTTCAAGTAAGCAAGCGCCATGTCTTAACGCGCGCCGGCGACAGCGTCGGGCCGGGCGTTGAGATCGTTGGGCTCGCTCGCTTTGGCCGTTCCTTCGATGCCGACGCAACGCGCAACGAAACGCGCGAGCAGATAGTTGAAAATATTTCTCTGTCTCAGGGGCGCAGCGAGTGGAAGGGCGGCGCCACCGTCAACCATGTTTCACTCCGCAACGCCGCGCGCGACGGATTCGGCGGACTCTTCATCTTTCGCACAGTTGCTGACTTCGCTGCCGGTCGGCCCGCAATCTGGCGACAATCATTCGGCGCCTCCGCCACGGAATTTGGCGTGACCAGTTTCGGCGTCTTTCTTCAAAACCAATGGCGCGTGACACCGCAACTTACGCTTAACCTGGGTGGGCGCTACGATGTGGAACAGCTACCGTCTACCTTTCCGACTGATACCAACAATCTTAGTCCACGCCTCGGCTTGGCCTGGAGTCCTGCAAAAGAGTGGGTGGTGCGCGGCGGCTTTGGACTTTTTTATGATCGACTGCCGCTTGCCTTCCTCAACCGTGCCCTTCAGAAAAACGGAGTACAGAGCTTTGAACAAATAGCGAGGGACCAACTTGCGGCAAGCGTGTTTGCTACAACAGAGGGTGGTCGAGCTCTAACTCCCGTTGTTGGTATTGCTCCGTCAATCTTTCGCGCCGACTCGGGTTTTGTAACACCCTACAGCGCGCAGATGAACGTCGGCGTCGAGCGATTGTTGAATCAGGATCTGACGTTGAGGGCTGATTATCTCTTCACGCACGGGATTCATCTGCCGCGCATCCGAAACGTTAATCTTCTGCCGCCAGTCGTGCTCACTACGGCAAACGCGGCTACACTCGGCTTCCCCAATCCTAGCCCACAACAACTTGGTCGTTCTGTGTTTGGCCCCGCAAGAAGCGACCCACGCTTTGATGCTGTTTACCAGATCGAAGATTCGGCAAGCTCTACTTACAACGGCCTGACTCTTGCCCTTAACAAGCGGCTAAGTAACGAATTCGAATTTCTTGCTTCCTATACGTTCTCGAAAACAACCGACGATGCTTCAGACTTTGATGAGCAGCCTCAGAACCCTTTCGACTTGCGCGCCGAACGCGCACTCTCACGACAGGACGTGCGCCAACGCTTTGTAGTCAGTGCCTTGTTTGATCTGCCCATCGGCGAAGAGGAAGGGAGCAAAGGTGGCGGCAAAGAAAAGGATGATCTATTGGTAACGCTGCTGGGCCATATTGAGGTCGCGCCGATTGTGACTCTTAGCAGTGGGCGGCCGGTTAACGCTTTGACTGGAGCTGACGATGAAGGAAGCGGCGCCTTCCCTCTTGCGTCGAGGCCTCTGGGTTTCGAACGAAACACTCTCCACACGCCGAGATTTATCAACGCAGACCTGCGCGCGCTCAAATACTTTCCCTGCGGCGAGCGACGAAGGCTCGATCTCGTGGTTGAGGCTTTCAATCTATTCAACCATCCTAATGTCCTGGGTCTCAATCCTTTCTTTGGTTCGGGACTCACACCGCTTTCGACCTTTCGCGCGCCGTCGTCGTTTGCTGCGCCGCGCCGAATCCGCTTCTCGATTGACTTTGAGTTCTAAGTTGGGACCTGCCTCTTTCCGAATTACTTGACCTGGGTCAGCGACAACCTGGTGGGTCAACGAATGCAGAACCGGGAGCCGTAGCGACCGGGTCAGCGACAACCTGGTGGGTCGACAAAGCGACCGGTCCAGCGTTCACAACGGTTCGCCTTGATCATACTCGACGTACACCACGGCGTTAATGACATCGCTCTCTGTCCATAAATACTCCCTGCTCCCCCGATCCGCCCAAGGACTTCTGCTTGAACGCCAGTAACCGGCCTCTCGCAATTTTCGCGTGGCGTTCGCCTTAAGGGCACTCAGTACCGGCTCGGGTTTGCAGGGCGCGGACACGACTGTGTGTACGTGGTTCGATCGCACATTCGTTGTCCAGAATCCCCAATTGCGAATTTTGCATGTCTCGCGAATGGCCTCCTCGACCAAAACTATTTGTCGATGTTTTAGTTTGACTGGTGGATTCGCGAGCGTGCTCTGATTGTATTTCCGCCACGGTTCGTTATGTGGAATGCGAGGACTGCCGTAGCGGTTGTGAAGGCGATCAACTGATCCGCGCCGGTCTCCATGGAGCCAGGTACGGTAAGCCCGAAAGGTAATCAGGTAAGCCAAAGGAACATTGTCGTCGCAATATTCGGCCATTTGGCCGATAGTCTATAGCGCATACCAGACCCGGTCGCTACTGCTCCCGGTTCTGTGTTCTTCGACCCACTATGCAAGATTCTCGGCAACTCACCGGGTCAGCGACAACCTGGTGGGTCGACAAAGCGACCGGTCCAGCGATCACAACGGTTCACCTTGATCATGCTTGACCTTATTGCTCAACAGCCCTCCTAAGGGCCGCTCTTGCGAGTAAACGCGTCGAATCTAGAGTTGGTAGACCCAAGAACTTTCGGAACCACTTGGAGAGGATGAACCTCTTCTTCATCCTTCATCCTTGCCAACTCAAAACTGTAGTCTTGTCCCCTGTCCTTGCGCCTCACCTCCACCCGGAATTGGCTTGTTTAGCTGATCATAGGCTTCGTACCAAATCGTTGACGTAAAAGAATTCCCGTCAGGTGCAAGACTAATCTTCTCCTTCAACACGCCATGACCAGCCGGAAGCCAACCTCCGCTGCTGCTTTTGCTCTCTGCCGGGCTGGGAATTCGCGTTAGATAGAACTCATACTTTGCTTCATAGTCATTGCCGCCTATATGCTTCCAGATTCCATAGGCAGGTGGTACCGGAGGCGCAGCATCATAGTTGGATGATTCGGTCATCGTGCCGCCGGCGTTGAACACATACATGAATTCGAGATCTTTTATCTCGGCAAGTGCGCCGGTTTGGAACTGCAGCTTCGCCTTCCATGTGCCCGTCAAACTCGGAGACATATCTGTTCCCTTTGAATTGTCCGAGGGCTGTCGGCAACTGGTAGACAGCAGAGTTGCAAAGAGTATTAGGGAGAACAAAAATGTTCGGTTCGAATTCGAAATGTTTGCCATGATGATCCCTTGATTTCATTGGCTTCCACGGAGCCATCTAACACAGAACTCATTGTCTTCTTCCTTGAAATATTTTGCGGGTCTGACTAGATATTACACAGCCTGAGCTTGATAATGCGACCGGCGGATTAGCATCACACATCGTTGACTGCGTTCGTTGGGCCCAGCCAATCTTCAGCGGCGCTGAGCTCAACATGAATCACGCACTTTAAGGACTGCCCCAACGGGGCGCCGGAAAAGGAGCACAATCATGATCAAATCATTTTCCGCCAAGAAGCGAGTTGCAAAAAACGTCGATGAATATCTGGCTGCTGTGCCGGTTGATGCTCGCGCCGCGCTCGAGAAACTTCGTCAGGTAATAAGAGCGGCGGCGCCGCAAGCGGTCGAGGTCATTAGCTATCAGATGCCGATGTTCAAACATCACGGGATGTTGGTAGCGTTTGCGGCATTCAAGGACCACTGCAGTTTTTTCCCGGGGTCAGGGGTCATGGAGTCCTTCCAGGAAGAACTGAAGAACTACAAAACCTCTAAAGGCACGATCCGCTTTACAGTCAGCAAGCCCCTGCCTGCCTCGCTGGTCAAAAAACTCGTCAGGGCGCGCATAAAACATAATGAAGCAAAGGTGACACGAAAAAAGGGTTAAGCTGCGGAATTGGCCCAGCGGCTTGGACGACCGCCGCAACACTTCGCTAAGATGACAACCGCAATTGCCCGGCTCTGGGTCAAACTAAGGAGACAGCCCCCATGATTAAGAAGATTCTCATCGGCCTCGCAGTCGTGATCGTTATTCTCGTGGTCGTTATTCTGCTCCAACCGGCGACCTACCAAGTCGAGCGCTCAACTGCAATCAACGCCCCTGCGGAGGTAGTCTTCGCGCAGGTCAACGATTTCCATAAGTGGAACGCCTGGTCGCCCTGGGCGAAACTAGATCC
>JANLYH010000005.1:0-30167 GCA_031365545.1 Pyrinomonadaceae bacterium
GGCATATAGCGCCGCTGCTGCTGATGCGGCGGACACCGCGCGCGAACCGGTGCCGCTTCACTTGCGAAATGCAGTCACTCCGCTGGTGAAGCACCTTGGTTACGGCGAAGGTTACCGCTATGTCCACAACGACGCGGACGCAAGGGATGAAATGGATTGCCTGCCGGAATCGCTCCGGGGCAAGAAGTACTTCGAGGAGGAGTAGGACAGACATTCCTGTCTGTCCTTGTGGAGAGTTCTCAAGAATCGGACAGGCAGGAATGCCTGTCCTACTACAAAAATGATAACCCCCAAAACGAGCAAGGAACTCGCGTTTCTACAGGACTTATTCGTCGCCCCTGATTGGGGTGAACGCTTCGCCGAGTTTGATCGATGAGCATCTTGTGTTGCCAAAGAAGGGTCGCGCGCTTTATGTGGCGGCCGGCACCGCTAGCCATGTGATCGCTCTCCAGGAACGAGCCGGCAAGGATCTGCGGTTTTTCGGTGTAGATGAAAGCAACGAGAACCTCGAGCTGGCTCGAGCGAAAGCAAAGGCGACAGAGAAAGCCCCCGTCGAGTTTAGCCAGCAACGAGTGGATCACCTGACGCTCGAAGACGATCAATTCAACCTCGTAGTTGGCGACGGCTCGCTGGTCCATAGCGAGCGTATTCCGGAAATGTTTGCGGAGCTGGCCAGGGTCGCGGCGCCGGGAGCATTGGTCGCACTGGTGCTGCCAACCTTCTCGAGCTTCGGGGAGTTCTTTTCATTTTACTGGGAGGCCCTGCACAACCTGGGGTTGATTGCTCACGAGGAAGACATCGAAAGTCTAATAACAATTTTGCCTTCAGTGTCAAAGTTAGAAGAGATCGGGGAACAGGCAGGACTTGAGAACGTTACTGCTGAAACAAGGCCTGAAGCGTTTGACTACGAATCAGCCGAAGCGTTTTTTAGTTCGCCACTCATTTCTGATTTTCTGCTGCCGATCTGGTTTGAGACACTGCCGCCTGCGACCCACCAAGCGGTCATTGACGAGATGTTACGAATTGTAAACGAGGAGAGCCGCGGCCTCGCCTTTGCGCTCACGGCTAAGGCAACAATAATGATGGGGAAGAAAGCGCTGAGTCAGTGAAGCTACTCAGCACTGCTCGACCACGAAGGGACTATGCCGGCTTGTCTTTGGCGTCCTTCTGAGCTTCTTTCTCCGCCTCATCTAAGCCCTCTTTGAAGGCGCGTTTGCTTTGGCCCAGCGACTTCGCCAGTTGCGGCAGCCGGGTGGCGCCGAACAGCAGAAAAATTACTACGGCGATTACCAGAAGCTCGGGTGTTCCCAGTCCGCCAATTGCTAAGACTATCTCGTTCATAACTTCCTCTTTCTCATGTTGAGCAAACTCCAGTGAAATTCGGACGGGCGACTCTTACTCGCCATTGTCAGATTCGTAGAAGAGATATTTCCTCCACGTCAGGTCGGCGCGACCCAAATAACGCATAATTTGGCGATTCACGTGCAACGAGAAACCGCGCGGCCGTCGCAACAGGTGCATGCCTGATTCTTCGGGAGTCCGGTTCCCCTTTTTGTGATTACACTTCTTGCAGCAAGCCACCAAATTGTCCCACGAGGATTCCCCGCTGCGTGAACGGGGCAACACGTGATCCAACGTAAGCTCCGAAGGTGCATATTGACGGCCACAATACTGGCACGAGGAATGATCGCGCAGCAGAATGTTTTTCCGCGAAAGCGAGCGTCGCTCAAACGGGATATGAATATACTCAGTCAGCCGGATCACCGATGGTGCATGGATTGTCAGTTTTGCTGAATGCAACATGTGGCCATTGTGCTCTTCGACGCGCGCCACGCCCTTAAAGATCATGACCACTGCGCGCCTTTCGTTGCACACATTAATGGGCTCAAACGAAGCATTCAGCACTAAGACTCTACCGGTCATACAAGGCCGATATTACGCGAGCGGCCGAGGTAGTGACAAGCAAGAAGGCCCGGTGACTGGCAAGACCCCTCCTAACTCACTTCTGGGCGGTGGCTTGCCAACTCCGTCCGAAGTTGTCGGTAGCTTCAACCAGAGCGTCGACGATTCCGGGCTCGCTAATGGAATGCCCCGCGTCGGGAATGATGCAAAGCTTCGCTTCAGGCCAGGCCCGATGGAGGTCCCAGGCACTCGTGATGGGGCAAACTACATCGTAACGCCCTTGCACAATGACGCCGGGAATGCCGCGAATTCTGCCAACATTCTCGATCAGATAATTGTCGGAACTGAAGAAGGCGTTGTTCATGAAGTAGTGACATTCAATGCGGGCAAACGCCAGGGCAAATTCCGGATCGGCAAACTTCTCAATCATAGCGGGATCGAAAAACAGTTTGGAGGTGCTGCCTTCCCAGATACTCCAAGCGCGCGCTGCTTCGAGACGAACGGCATCGTCCTCGCTAGTCAATCTGCGGTGATAAGCGCTCACCATGTCTGCGCGTTCGCCTTTAGGAATAACTTGCAAATACTCTTCCCACACGTCCGGGAAAATCTCGCTCGCACCTTCCTGGTAGAACCACTTAATCTCTTTGGAACGACAAAGAAAGATTCCGCGCAACACGAGCTCGGCAACACGATCGGGGTGAGTTTCCGCGTAGGCGAGCGCGAGTGTGCTGCCCCACGAGCCGCCGAAAACTTGCCAGGTCCTGATGCCCAGATGCTCGCGTAAGCTTTCGATGTCTTCAACGAGGTGCCAGGTAGTGTTGTCTTCGAGACTCGCGTGGGGTGTGCTCTTCCCCGAGCCGCGCTGATCGAAGAGCACAACGCGATAGACCGACGGGTTGAAGTAGCGACGGTAGTCCCCAGAAACTCCGCCGCCCGGTCCGCCGTGCAGAAAGACCACCGGCTTCCCTTTCGGGTTGCCACACTGTTCGTAGTAAAGCTCATGAACCGGCGAGACCTTCAGGCGGCCAGTGTCGAATGGTTCAATCGGATCGTAAAGTATTCTCGGTCCAGTCATGGTTTACCCTTTAGCGTTCGAAACTCTCACCTCGAATGCTTTCTCTTAAATGCAAGCGCGAAATCCACAGGCTACCTTTTGACAATAAGTTTCCTGCAAGAAACTGATGATACATGGGAAAGAGTATAGATCAATTAATCGGATTCAATGGCTGATCCGATCGGTCATCACGAACGACAATACTTGAAGTCGCCACCCAGGCAATGCTAGCCTTTCCGCATGGACACCCTCCATGAAATCGAAGCTGCCGTGGATGCGCTGCCAGAGACGCAGCAGAAGGAATTGTTCCGCCATCTCGCGGAGCGCCTTCAGGGACAGGAAGAACTGAACCGACGATTGCCGCTCGTGCCGCCAACAGGAAACTCCATCACCCAACAAGAAATTGACGATGCCCTCGACGCCGACTGAGGCGCTGTTAGACGTCAACGTGATCATTGCAACAGTTTTTGCCGATCACGTTATGCATCTGCCTGCCCGCCGCTTCGTCGAATCACTCGACCGATTCTATACAACACCAACTGTGCAAGGCGGCTTCCTACGCTTCGCTACGCGCCCCATGAAAAATGAGCGCGGAGATCAGCAGTTGCCCCGCCTCAAGATATCGGAGCCACTCGCAACGCTGCGAGAATTCACGGAGACTGAGGGTCATGTTTTTGTGAGCGACGATGTGCCTTTCACGGACTTGGGATTGCGTTCGATGCAAGGTCATCGTCAGTGGACGGACGCATACCTGCTTCACGTCGCCCGTAAAAACGGACTCATGCTCGCTTCACTCGAGAGTAGAATAGCAACTCTCGATGATCCAGCCACTCCGGCACTCTTCGTGGTTGAGAGTCAATAGCGCACTGGCCGCGCAATTGTAAGCACGAAAACTTCCGCGGCGCCCGCCGCCACGAGCGCCTCGGCACAGGAAGAGACCGTGGCTCCGGTGGTGAACACATCGTCCACGAGCAAGACGCGTTCACCTTTCACGAGAGCGGGATGCGTCACGCGAAAGGCATCGGCAACAGTGTCTCGTCGGCCCTTCGCGTCCATGCCCGCGCGGTGACGAATGACATTCTTCACGCGCACTAAGTTTACTTCATCAAGCGGCAACGAGGTGGCTCGCGAAAGTTCGCGGCCAATCAGAGTTGCTTGATTGAAGCCACGGGCCTGCTCGCGTTCAGCATGCAACGGCACCGGAATGATTCGGGTGGCACGATTGAGTGGAGACTGTTGCTGCGCGTAGCGCAATTGCTCACGCAGCTTTTGGCAGATGTGCGGTGTGCGTTTGAGCTGCAACACTGAGGCCCGCAACGCTCCTTCGTAAACGCCACAGGCCCGCGCCGCAGTAAATGCATCCTCGTTGCAGCGGCGACAGCGAACGTCTGCGCGCTTCTCGACGGGCACCGTTCCCGTCGACGGCAATCCACACTTCCAGCACCTGACTTCCGCGCCCGAAAAGATACGAGTTCGTTGCCAGCAATTCGCGCAAGCCACTCCCAAGGCCCGCGACTCTACACTGCCACCACAAACAGCACACGCTTGCGGATAGACGAGCGTCAGCAGGGAGTCGTAACAGAGATCGGATGCGCGCGTCAGAAGCATAGAAAACCTGTTTCAAGTTTCAAGTTCCCAGTCTTAAGTTTGAAGTGGGGAAGCTCGACCGTGACATGAATCACTCGCAGCCAGAACTTGAAACTTGAAACTCGAAACTGCTAGAAAACCAACGGCCTCCTGAGCAACAAGCTCGAGGAGGCCGTGATTATGTCATCAAGCGCAGATAAGTTCTATTCTTCGTCTTCGGCGAGCACGCCGCGCTCCTGGAGCTCCTGGCAAGGGACGCAATGACGGGCCCAGGGCACCGCTTCCAAGCGCTTATCCGGCACTGCCAGCCCGCAGCGAATGCACTTGCCATAGCCGCTATCGTCGATGCGCACCAGCGCCTCGTCGATCAGATTGAGCATTTGCCGATCATTGTCGGACATCGAAACCAGCAGTTCTTTGGTGTAAGCATTGGCCGCCATGTCCGCCGGGTCTTGCGTGGCTTCGGCGTCGCGTTCGCGACTGTACAGCTCGGCCTGCTGAACCTGGCCCACCAAACTCTCGCGCCGAACTATCAGCTTATCGCGAAAAACTCGTACTCTTCTCTTGTCCATTATGCGTTTGTTCCTCCACCCTACTTGTTACTTTCTCGCCTCATCTGGATTACTTACTTCTGATACGGCAAACCGTGAATGATCGTGTATGCTCGGTACAACTGTTCCAGCAACACAACCCGGGCCATTTCGTGAGTCAAGGTCAAACGTGAAAGACTCCAGCGCTTGTTTGCCCGCGCCGAGAGTTCCGCCGATACTCCGTTTGGTCCCCCCACAATAAAAGCCACTTCCTTGGTACCGCTATCTTGCCAACCCTGAATCATGCCGGCCAACTGCGCTGAGCTCCACTCCGTCCCTTCCGGATCCAGCAAAACAGTTATTGCCCCCTCACGCAGCCCGTCTGAGATGCGCTTCGAATCTTTATCGATGCCCGTCTTGTTCCCAGTCGTGGCTCTTTCACGAAACTCGGATATCTCACAGCGCGCAAAATGCGAAAGCCTTTTCAGATAGTCATCGACGAGCGCTCGCAGATGGGCGTCTCGGGTCTTGCCTGTCCAAATCACTCGCAGCCGCATCCTTCATCCTTCATCCTTTCCCTTTTGCCGCGCCAGCTTCTCATAGAGGTTCTTCCGGCTGATGCCCAGGATTCGTGCCGCTTCGGTTTTATTTCCCTTGGCAATCGTCAGGATTTCCGCCACATATTCTGCTTCAACTTCGGCCAGCGATTGGGGCACCGCCCGTCGTCGCTGCAGGCTCACGGCCACGCGAATTGGTTCCGGCAAATCCTCCAGCTCAATCAGCTTTCCCGTAGAAACAATCACCGCGCGTTCGATCGTATTAGCGAGCTCGCGAACATTGCCCGGGAATTGATATTCTGCCAGCAGGGCCAGCGCCTCCGGAGAAAGATCTGCTACTTGACGTCCGTGCTTCGCCGAATAAGACTTCATGAAAGAAGCCGCCAGCTCCCCCAGGTCTTCACGGCGTTCTCTCAACGGTGGCACTTCAATGTTCACCACGTGCAGCCGGTAATACAGGTCCTCGCGAAAGTGCTGACGCTTTACCGCATCGCTTAAGTCAACATTCGTGAGAGCAATTAGCCGCGCATCCACCTTGATGGTCTTACGTCCGCCCAGTCGCTCGAATTCTCTCGTTTCAATAACGCGCAGCAACTTCGCCTGCGACTCGATCGACAGATGCGCGATTTCATCGAGAACCAGAGTCCCGCGATGCGACGCCTCAAGCCGCCCAGGCTTTCCCTCGGTAGCGCCAGTAAAAGCGCCGCGTTCATAACCAAACAGCTCAGCTTCCAGCAAGCCGCTGGGAAGCGTCCCACAATCTATCTTTACAAACGACTCCCCGGCACGACTTGAATGGGAGTGGATGTAAAAAGCAACGGCGTCCTTGCCAACACCCGACTCACCGGTTATCAGGACGTTCGCGCTGGTTGCAGCAACACGCTCCGCGAGACGAACCGCCTCGCGCATCGTCTCTGAGTGCGCAACGATTTCGATCACGATTCACTTCTCAAAGAACTATGGGCATCGTTGGCGAATTCGGGTGGCAACTCGACTCGTTGCGACTCGCGCCAAAGTCTTTCGAGGTCATAAAATATTCGGGATTGCTCACCAAAGACGTGCATCACAAAGTCACCGTAGTCGAGCAGGATCCATTCCGCCGTTTTGTAACCTTCCACGCGAATCACCGGCGAGCCAGCCTGTTTAAGCGTTTCCACTACCGAGTCAGAAATGGCCTGAACCTGACGTTCATTCGTGCCGCTGGCAATGATGAAATAGTCCGTAAAGCTGGCTATCTCGCGCAAATCCAGCACTACTGTGTTGATTGCTTTTTTTTCCGCAGCGGCCGCGAGGGCCATCCAAACTCTTTCGTCAAGCTGCGCGGGTTCTACTTCTTTGGCAGTCGCTTTGAGCTGCAGGCTACCGCTGGTCGCCGGACTTAGGGATTGTTCCTTGATAGTTGAATTAGACATTATTTGTATTTCGGTACAGCCGGTACTTTCTTATGTATTCCGCAACTTCGGGCGGTACAAGTCGATCTAACTTCTCAGTTTCATTCTCGCCGGCCACGCGCCTGATCGCCGAAGCGGAGACGTCGAGCATCACGGTATCAGTCACAAAAACCTTGCGCGCGCCGGGCTCGATAGCTTCCCTGCCGCCGTGGCCACGTAAATCAACAACGCTCTGCGAAACTTCCTCGCCCACGTCTGCAATGGTGATCTCGTAGCCCGGCCGCGTTACCACGATCAGATTAGCCAGTGTCAACAGACGTCGCCATTCTCGCCAGGTTGTAATCTCCGCCCATGAGTCTGCGCCCATAACAAAGAAGAGATCGGCAGATTCGCCATACTGCGAACGGAAGTGCGACAGCGTATCAACCGTGTATTGCCGGCCCGGAGCATCGAGCTCGAATGACGAAACATATAGTCGCGGATCCGCCTTTGTGGCCAGCGTCAACATCGCGTAGCGATGGAGCGCCGGCGAGACATCACGATCAAGTTTGTGGGGCGCCACCCACGCCGGCACAAACAGAAATTTGTCGATCTCAAATAGCTGTAAAACTCGCCGGGCGATTTCCAGATGCCCCGCATGAACCGGATCAAAGGTGCCGCCGTAAATAGCAATGCGCTTCGGCTGTTCCATTTTCGTAAGACAGGCATTCCTGTCTGTCCGCTTTACGACCCCACTTCGACTAAGGACAGGCAGGAATGCCTGTCTTACGCTTGCGCCAACTCGATCACAGCGGCCTGTCGCGTCGCTTCCGTTAACTCATCAAGGCGTGCGGCGATTGCCGCCACTAGTTCCTTCGTGCCTTTGTTCGTCACCGAAGAAATTTCATAGAACGGCAGGCCATCAGCCGCCGCCTGGCGTCGCAACGCTGCCAGCCGTTCGGGTTCGTCGAGCGCATCGATCTTGGTAGCAACCACGATTTGTGGTCGCTGCGCCAGCGCCGGATTGTAAGATCGCAACTCGTGATTCACTATTAGATAATCCGTAACTGCATCGCGTCCCGAGGCTGAGGAAACATCCACCAGGTGCAGCAACAGTTTTGTTCGTTCGATGTGACGAAGAAAACGATCGCCCAGGCCTGCGCCTTCGTGCGCGCCTTCGATCAAACCCGGCATATCCGCCATCACAAACGTGCGAAAGTCGCCCAGGTCAACCACCCCGAGATTTGGTTCGAGAGTTGTGAACGGATAGGCGGCGACTTTGGGTTTTGCAGCCGACACGGTTGAAATAAAAGTGGACTTCCCGGCGTTAGGAAATCCCACCAGGCCGACATCAGCAAGCAGTTTCAACTCGAGCTGCAAATCAAGCTCTTCACCTTCACTGCCGCTTTGGTGGTAACGCGGCGCTCGATTGGTTGACGTTGCGAAATGGGAATTACCAAATCCGCCGCGGCCGCCTTTTGCGGCCAACCAGCGCGAGCCATCCGCAGCTAGATCCTGCAGAAGTTCCCCGTTTGTACTGTCAAAGATCTGCGTACCTACCGGTACTCGTATCGTTCGGTGCTCACCATCGCGACCCGAGCAATTGGAACCTTCACCGTGCCGGCCACGATCGGCGATGTGCTCAGGGTTATAACGAAGATGAAGCAAAGTGTTGAGAGAGGAATCTGCCACCACCCAAACATCACCACCGCGACCGCCATCGCCGCCCGAAGGTCCGCCGCGAGGCACAAACTTCTCTCGCCGAAAAGCCGTTACGCCGTTGCCTCCGTGGCCACCCTGCACATGAATCTTAACGCGATCAATAAACATTTAAATGGAAAGCCCAAATCAAAAGACGCCGGTCGCAAAGTCTCGAGACTTGGCTCAGGCGTCGCGTGAAGCGTTTTTTTCGTTTTCACTGTCTATGCTGAAGGCGCCTGCTCCCCCGGGTAGACACTGATGAATTTTCCGGAACGGCCCTTGTCTTCAAACTTCACTACGCCGGAAACCAGCGCAAACAAGGTGTCGTCCTTGCCACGGCCGACGTTTTTCCCGGGCTTCCATTTCGTTCCCCGCTGCCGGGCAAGAATGTTGCCGCCAAGAACGTTCTCGCCACCAAACTTCTTCAAGCCCAATCGCTGCGAATTGGAATCGCGGCCGTTGCGAGATGAGCCAACTCCCTTTTTGTGTGCCATAGCTGAACTCCCAGAAGATCAGTGAAGAGTGATAAGTGAAGACCACAAACTCACCAGCACTTTTCACTCTTCACTTTTCACTTCTCACTGCTTTATTGAGTCAATTGTAATCGTCGTGTAACCCTGACGATGACCCTGTTTTCGTTTGTACTGTTTGCGCCGCTTCTTCTTGAAAACCAGGATCTTGGTGCCGCGGCCGTGATCAATCACAGTAGCCGACACCTTTCCCGCGCCCACTACGGTGCTATCGGCGTCTCCGCCGCTCCCGGCGGTTAACAAGACATCCAACTCAATCGACTTGCCGGCTTCGGCTTCGATTGAGGGAATACGAATCGTGCTGCCCTGTGCGACGGCAAATTGCTTGCCGCCTGTCTTTATGATTGCATATGCCATCGATTAAACCTCTCAGACGCGCCGGGCGCTGATCGAAAAGTCGGATATTATAGGCATCTTGTACGCAAACGGCAACCGCTCACGCTTTCATCCCACCAATGCTCCGACTCCACTCTCTGACTTCAACACTTTAGTGCCGTTTTGCTTAAGGAAGTGCTCCATAAAGCTGGTCGAAATTTTGCCAGCCCTAAAGTCCGGATCATCCAGGATCTTCAAATGTAGCGGAATCGTCGTCTTGATGCCTTCAATTACCATCGCTTCCAAAGCTCGCTTCATGCGGGCGATGGCCAGCTCGCGCGTCCGCGCATGCGTGATAACTTTGGCAATCATCGAATCGTAAAACGGCGGCACGCGATAGCCCGCATACACATATGTGTCAACGCGAACTCCGGGCCCACCCGGCAAATTAAAAGCAGTAATCAACCCCGGCGAAGGCGCAAACGTCTCCGGATTTTCCGCGTTCACCCGGCATTCGATCGCATGACCAACGATAAGCAGATCGTCCTGCGTAAACCCTAGCGGTTCGCCTTCCGCAATGCGAATTTGATTGCGCACAATGTCGGCCAGCGTGACCATCTCCGTTACCGCATGCTCGACTTGAATGCGCGTGTTCATCTCCATGAAGTAAAACTTATTGTCCTCGTCCAGCAGAAATTCCACTGTACCGGCGCTCGCATAGCCGAGCTGCTTGCAAGCAGCGACTGCCGCAGCACCCATTTGGTTGCGCAACTTCGGCGATAGCACCGGCGAAGGAGCCTCTTCCAGGAGCTTCTGGTGACGCCGCTGGATCGAACACTCGCGCTCACCAAGGTGAATGCAGTCGCCATACTCATCAGCCAACACCTGAATCTCGATGTGTCGCGGATTCTGCAGGTAGCGTTCGATGTAGACACTGCCATCCTTGAAAGCCGCGGCCGCTTCCGTCGATGCGGTTTCCAAAGCTTTGCCTAGTTCCTCAGCGGTATGAACGATGCGCATGCCGCGACCGCCACCCCCGGCTGCGGCTTTGACGATCACCGGAAAGCCAATTTCGCGGGCCAACTTCAAACCCTCAGCTTCCGAGGTTATTGGTTCCGGACTTCCCGGCAGCACCGGCAAGCCGGCTTCAGCCATCGCGCGGCGGGCTTCGACCTTGTCACCCATCAAACGAATGATATTCGCCGGTGGTCCAATGAACTTTATATTGCAGGCGGCACAAATTTCGGCGAAGTAAGACGATTCAGCCAGGAACCCGTAACCGGGATGAATAGCGTCGACATTAAAAATTTCGGCGGTACTGATGATGGCGGGGATATTCAGGTAGCTTTGAGCTGATGGCGCCGGACCAATACAAGCGGCCTCGTCAGCAAAGCGAACATGCAGCGAATCGCGATCCACGTCGCTGTGCACCGCGACCGTGCGAATGCCCATCTCCTTGCAAGTCCAGATTATGCGACAGGCAATTTCACCGCGGTTGGCGATCAGTATCTTCTTGAACTTTCTCAGTTCAGGTTTCATCTTGTGTTCAAAGTCCAATGTCCAAAGTCCAAAGTCTTCCTGCCACAGCGGACATTAGACTTTGGACCTTGGATTTTGGACTTACTTTCTGATGCCGAAGAGCGGCTGACCATACTCGACCGGTTGCCCATTCTCGACGTAAATCTTTGCCACTTCGCCGGCAGTTTCAGCCTGGATTTCATTCATCAACTTCATCGCTTCGATAATGCAGACAACCGAATCTGCTTCGACGATGCTGCCAATCTTCACAAACGAATCGCTGTTTGGAGAAGCGGCGCGATAAAAGGTGCCGACTATCGGCGAAGGAATGATGTAAAGGTCCTGATCTTCGGAGGCTTCAGTTTGGGCTTTGGCTCCGGGATGAGACGGTGCAAGTGTTGGAGAGGGTTCAGTAGCGCTGCCGCCCGCAGTCAACTCGCGCCGGGCCACTTCGCTGATTTCCATGCCGCGGCGAAACCGCACGCGAAAGCCTTCGCGCTCAAGCTCAAACTCATTGAAGTCGTTTTCATTGATGAGTTGCACAAGCTCGCGCAACTCGTCCATGTTTACCGAACTCTCAGCGGCAAGTGAGCGACTGCGACGACGTCGCGCAGGGGCCGGCTCGCTGGAACTCGCGACCTGTTCGCTTTCCGCTGTGATCTCTAGCTCTGCTTTTTGACTTCCGGGATCGCTCATCTTTTTCCCCGTTGCGAAAGCGGTACTCAAACGACCAACCTTACCCGCTCAAATTGTTGAGCCCCAAAAGACTCGAGGGCGCATTGCCGGTCGTCATTTGGGGCATTCCCGGCCGCGTGTGAAATATCAGCACTTAGCGCCAGTTAATCGCAAGAGTCTAGCTCTCTTCGGTTTTACCTGACTCAGGCTCAGGAGTTTCCGCTGCAGCACTCGCCGTGTCAGTTTCGACCGCGGAGTCCGCTGCTATTGGTTCAGCAACTTCCGCAGCCGGAGCCGCAACCTCAACCGCTTCTTTCTTGCTGATGTTACGGGAGATCGGTTTCGGATCGGTAGCCTTCTTCTTCTTTGGGCCAGGCGACTTACGTTTCTTTGCGGCTTCCAGCGCCTCAAGCTCGCCCTGGTTACCAACCAACTCAATGATTGCGAGTTCGGCATTGTCACCGGCGCGCCGTCCCAACTTCAGTATCCGGGTGTAACCTCCGGGACGATCCTTGTAACGGTCACCGAGTTCATCAAACAAACGTTTCAACGCTGCGACACCTGCGGTGCGAGGTAAACGCGCTTGTCCGCGTTTTCCCGTGGCGGCGGCAGCCTGCATATTTCCCGCGTGAAAGAATCCGGCCGCCTGCCGGCGCAAATGTAGTGCGCGCGGGCCGGTGTCGTCGCCGGTAAGCTGGCTGGCTTTGCGAGAGAGCGTAATGGCGCGTTCAATAAAAGGCCGCAGCTCCTTTGCTTTCGGGAGCGTGGTAACAATACGCTCTTCGCGGGCATTAATCAGCGATACGGCAAGGTTGCGCAGCAGTGACATGCGATGCTCGCTGGTTCGTCCAAGTTTGCGATGTGCTTTTTGATGTCGCATGACTCTAAAAAACCCGTAATCTCAATTCTTCTGGTTAGGGCGCCGGCGCGCCTGAACTACGCTACTATTCGTCGTCGCCGTCAGCGAAATCGCTAAGGTCGGCGCCATCGCGACCTCCGGTACCCGGAATCGGATTTCCCTGTTCGTCAAATTCCATCCCGAAGTCCAAGCCCATCCCGTTCAGGATTTCCTTGATTTCGTTCAACGACTTCTTGCCGAAATTCTTGGTAGCAAGCATTTCGCGTTCGCTGCGTTGCACCAGATCACGAATCGTCCGGATATCGGCATTCTTCAAACAATTGTAAGAGCGGACCGACAACTCCAGTTCGTCAACCGAACGATCGAGTTGATCATTTCGTGGCAGCGGTGGTCGCTCGATCTTCGAATAGGCGAAGTCGTCCGTGTCCTCTTCAAAGTTGATAAAGATCGACATGTGATCCTTGATCAACTTGGCTGCCAGCCCGATCGAATCTTCAGGCTTTACCGAGCCGTCTGTCCAAACTTCGATCGTGAGCTTGTCAAATTCGGTGTTCTGACCGAGTCGCGCAGCTTCAACTGTATAGTTGACCTTCTTGACCGGCGTGTGCACCGCATCAATGGGAATGTAACCAAGCGAAAGGTCTTCGTCGAAGTTTCTGTCAGCCGAAACGTAACCGCGGCCGCGCTTGAGCCGCATTTCCACCTTTAATGAACCACCTTCGCTAACGGTCGCAATATGCACCGTAGGATCCAGCACTTCGACGTCGGCATCGGCTTCGATGTCGGCTGCCGTAACTTCCCCGGCCGATTCTTTTGAAATCCGCAGGGTCTTCGACTCGCCGCCGTGGAGCTTGAAGGGCACCTGCTTCAAATTCAAAATTACGTCGGTGGCGTCTTCCACTACTCCCTTAATCGAGGAGAATTCGTGCTCGACACCTTCGATCTTTACGGCCGTAACTGCCGCACCCTCAATCGAGGACAGCAACGCTCGGCGTAGCGAGTTGCCCACTGTGGTGCCGAAGCCGCGCTCAAAAGGTTGCGCGGAAAAGCTGCCGTACCGTTCGGTGAGCGTTTCCGAGTCTGCTGCCAAACGACGAGGCATCTGAAATCCGGTCCAAAGATTATTTTGATCAATAGCCATAGCTTTTCAATTCCCAATGTAGAAAGAGGCGTTGTCCGCCAGGCTGTCGTTTTTCCTTCAGCCCGCGGGTCTGCAAATTACTTGCTATAAAGCTCGACGATAAGCTGCTCATTGATTGAGCGATCGATATCTTCGCGCGTGGGCAAGCCGCTGATTTTAGCCGCCATATCACCGCCATCCTGCGAGATCCAGGACGGGCGTCCGCGCCCGGAGGCGGTTTGCCATGCGCCTTCGATGTGCGGGTTTTTGCGGCTGCCTTCTTTGATACTGATTGCCTCGCCGGCCCTGACTTGATACGAGGGAATATCTACTTTTTTCCCGTTGACCAGGATGTGGCCATGGTTAACCAACTGCCGCGCCTGGCGACGAGAGGTTGAAAACCCTGCGCGGTAGACTGCGTTATCAAGGCGTCGCTCAAGCAGGGACAACAGGTTTTCACCCGTGATTCCCTTCATGCGCGCCGCGCGTTCGAAGTAGTTACGAAACTGGCCTTCAAGAACAAAGTAGATCCGCTTTACCTTCTGCTTTTCACGCAACTGCAGGCCGTAGCCAACCAGCGCTTTACCGCGGCGCATGGTATTGCCGTGCTGTCCGGGCGGCTGGGTCCCGCGCTTCTCAATCGGACAAGAAGGTTTGTAGCAACGATCACCTTTTAAAAAAAGCTTTGCGCCTTCGCGGCGGCACAAGCGGCACACCGCATCTCTATACCTAGCCAACTGTTTCTGCCTCCAGTCTAAATTCGACGGAAAAGTTTACAGACTGCGCATTACGCGAGCCCTTCGTCCTTTAGGTTACAAACTTTCAAATCAGTGATCTCAAAACTGACATCACTGATACAAACAAACTAAACTCTGCGACGCTTTGGTGGCCGACAACCGTTATGGGGAATAGGTGTCGTGTCGCGAATGGTTACTACTCTTATCCCGGCGTTAGCAATTGCGCGGATCGCAGACTCGCGGCCACCGCCTGGGCCTTTAACTCTAACTTCGCATTGCTGCATGCCGGCCTCGTGCGCTTTCTTGGCTGCTTCATAAGCTGCCTGTTGGGCCGCGAACGGTGTGCCCTTGCGCGATCCTCTAAACCCTCGCGCTCCGGCCGAAGACTGAGCGATCAGATTACCTTCCAGATCGGTAATCGAGATCATCGTGTTATTGAAAGAGGCGGCAACGTGGGCAATGCCCATCGGCACATTCTTCTTCTCTTTCTTGCGAAAAACTTTTTTCTTTCCTGATGCTTTTGCCATAACTTTGTCTGTGGTCAGTGGTCAGTGGTCAGTGGTCTTTGCAACGGACCACGGTCGACGGACAACGGACTATCTCTATTTCTTCCCTGGAGCCTTCTTCTTCGCAACCGTCATCCGTCGGGGACCTTTCCGAGTGCGCGCGTTGGTATGGGTGCGCTGACCACGCACCGGCAATGAGCGGCGGTGTCGCAGTCCACGGTAGCAGCCGATGTCCATCAACCGCTTGATGTCCATCTGGATGCGCTTCCGCAGATCGCCTTCAATTTCACCTTGCGCTTCCAGAATTGCCCTGATGCGAATCAGTTCGTCCTCGCTCAAATCCTTTATCCGAGTATCAAGGTTGACTGCGGCTTCAGTTAGAATCGAGCTTGCGCGCGAACGACCGATACCGTAAATGTAAGTCAGCCCAACCTCGGCCCGTTTATTCGGTGGAAGATCGACGCCTGCTACACGTGCCATTTTTGCTAAGTACTCTCCAGTTCAACTTTGGGTTTCGCTTGCCCTGCGACAATACCGGAACTCCAAACGAAAATTTCTAGCCCTGCCGCTGCTTGTGTTTCGGATTTACGCAAATCACACGCACCACGCCTTTGCGGTGAATGACCTTGCACTTGTCACACATTTTTTTGACCGAAGCCCGGACTTTCATTTCATCAACCCTCTGTCATCGTCTTGCTAATCACCGCTCTCACTTGTAGCGGTAGGTAATTCGTCCACGGTTCAGGTCGTAGCTGGTGCTGAGTGTCTTCCAACTCAACTCGAAACATAGCGTTAGGCAAGGTCTCAAGGACCGTCGCCATAACCTCTATAGCTTCTTCCTTCGCCATATTCGCTCAGAACGAATCTTGCCCTGTACCGACAAACTGCAAATGGTAACACGCCCTAATGCCTTTGCCAAGCCGCGCTGGCCGTTAGGGTTACAGACTCATGTTGTTGTCGCCTGAAGCACGTCGGAGCTCTTCTCGGAGGCTATTTTTGTGAGCACTTCCGGCCCTTCCTCCGTTATGGCGATGGTGTGCTCGGTATGGGCACTGGGCTTTCCGTCCAGGGTTACTACGGTCCAGCCATCCGCTAAAACCCGGGTATGGTGGGTTCCCAAATTGATCATCGGCTCAACGGCGAAAACATATCCCGCCTTTATTTTCGGACCCTGACCCGGCTTGCCGTAGTTTGGTATCTGTGGATCCTCATGCATGCGGCGCCCAATGCCGTGGCCAACGTACTCACGGACAACGGAGTAACCAAGTGCCTCGGCGTGCTGTTGTACAGCGGCTCCGATATCGCCCAGGTGTTTGCCGGGCCGGCATTGCTCAATCGCCAGGTCTAAACACTCTTCCGTAACTCGAACCAGCGCCAGGCATTCATCGCTCACGTTGCCGATCGGAACCGTGGTCGCCGTGTCTCCCACAAACCCCTCGAGCGTAACGCCGCAATCGATAGAAAAAATGTCGCCGTCCTGCAGTATGTAAGCGGATGGGAACCCGTGAACGACCTGCTCGTTGACAGATGCGCAGATGGAATAGGGAAAACCGTGATAGCCCTTGAAGGTCGGTAATCCGCCGGCATCGCGGATCATCTTTTCAGCGGCCCGATCTATTTCGATCGTCGAGATGCCGGGCTTAGCCAGCTTTCTAATCTCATGCAGAACGAGGCCCGTGAGCTGGCCAGCGGCCCGCATTTTATCAATTTCTTTTTTCGACTTACCGATAATCATGAAATAAGTAGCCTAGTGAAAAGTGAAGGGTGAAAAGTAAAAGGGGTAATATTCACTATTACCTAACCTTTCACGTTTGCCTCTTTACTTTTCAGTTTTCACTCTTCACTTTTCACTCTTCTCAAGATGTCCGCGTAAATAAGTTCCGGCTCTCTTGTACCGTCAACCACGTGCAACAGATTTGCCACTTTGTAGTAGTCAAGCAAAGGTCGTGTTTGCTCCTCATAAGTAGCGAGCCGCGCCTCGACCGTGCCCGCATTGTCATCCGCGCGGTGATTAAGTTGAGTGTCTGGATGAAAATCACAAACGTTATCAAACTTCGGTGGCTTGAAATAAAGGTTATAAATTTCGCCGCACACCGGACAATTCCGGCGGCCCACCATTCGCTTTGCGAGTAACTCGCGCGGCACCTCAATCTCAATTGCCTGAATCTTCTCGCCCTGCTCAGCCGCCAAGGCCTCGAGCATGGCCGCCTGTGCCGGCGTACGCGGAAAGCCATCGAGGATGTAGCCTTCACGGCAATCGTCGCGCGCGGTGCGTTCCTGCACCACTCGTATGGTGACGTCGTCGGGTACCAGTTGCCCGGCTTCCATCAACGACCGCACTTCAGCCGCCAGCGGGGTGTGTGCTTCTTTCAGCGCACGAAACATGTCGCCGGTAGAAATCTGCGGCAAATCCAGGCGCTCATGAAGCAAGCGCGCCTGCGTGCCTTTTCCGGCACCAGGCGCTCCCATCAAAACTATGATTTTCGCCATGCAAAGAGATGTTGGATGCCAGATGCTAGAACTGACCAACATCTAGCACCTTCTGTGTCTAGGCCCTTCTTCCCCGGAGACGACCTCCACCTCCAAGGAACCCTTCGTAGTTCCGCATCACAAGTTGGGCCTCAATTTGCGCCACCGTATCCATGGCCACGCCGACAAGAATCAGAAGCGAAGTACCGCCGAAGTAAAACTGATAACCCATTCCGGTCGGGATCCAGGACAGACCGGGAGTGCCGCTCACAAACTGATCAAGCCAGGTACCAATCATCGGCAGGCGAGCAACTTTGAAACCGCTCAACATAAACTGCGGCACAAAAGCCACCAGCGCCAGGTAGACGGCGCCAACGACGGTCAACCGAGTCAGTATGCCATTGAGATACTCCGCAGTAGCTCGGCCCGGACGAATGCCCGGCATAAAGCCACCGTGTTTTCGAAGGTTGTCGGCCACTTCTTCTACGTTGAACACAATCGAGACATAAAAGAAAGTAAAGAAGACAATCAACGTCAGAAAGATCAACTCGTAATAGGGATCGCTGGCATGGAAAGTTTGAAAGAAGGTCCAAACCTTGCCCCAGGTCGTATTCAGCTTGGCGGGATCAGGCGGAAAAGCCGCAAACAAACTCTGTGGCATTGAGAGCACTGAAGACGCAAAGATAACCGGAATAACACCGCCCATGTTGATCTTCAGCGGCATGGTAGTTTGCTGACCACCCACAAGCTGTCGGCCAACGTGACGTTTGGCGTAACTGACGGGAACTTTCCGTCTGGCCGCCTCGACAAAAACGATGAAAGCGATGATCGCGACCAGAGCCACCACCAGACCGAAAACGCCGAGCGTCTCCAGCGTGTCGCCACTGCGCAGTCGCTCGGAAACCTGTTGGACGCCGCGCGGCAGACCAATAACGATGCCGGCAAAAATCAGCAGCGAAATTCCATTGCCCACCCCGCGATCCGTAATCTGTTCACCAAGCCACATGACAAAGATGGTGCCCGTGGTCAGGGTAAGTACCGTCGTCAACAAAAAGCCCCAGGTGGGCGCGCCAACACCGTTAACCTGTAGCCAGTGCGCAACAAAAGAAGTCTGAATACCGGCCAGACCAACGGTCAGATAACGGGTCCACTGGTTAATCTTCTGCCGGCCCATCTCGCCCTCTTCCTGCAGTTTCTTGAGCTGCGGGGAGACAACGGTCATCAGCTGCAAAATGATTGAGGCGGTGATATATGGGGTAACGCCGAGTGCAAAAATTGAGATGGTCCGGAAATTTCCGCCGGAGAAGAGATCCAACACACCCAGCAACGTTCCCGCAACGTCGTGCCAAACCTGATCGAGACGATCTTTGTTGATTCCGGGAGCGCCAATGTGGGCGCCCAGTCGGTAGACGGCGAGCATGCCAAGCGTAAACAAAATGCGCCGGCGAAGATCCGGCACACTAAACATATTCCGAACAGCGGCAAAAAACTTGTCCATTAGCGTCCTTTCGCTCGTGCTCCCCGGGCTACGCTACTTTGCCAATTTCCGTTATCGCTCCGCCGGCCTTTTCGATTTTCTCGCGCGCGCTTTTGGTGAAGCGATGCGCCGAAATGCGAAGTGGCTTCGACAACTCACCATTGCCAAGGACTACTACGTCGTGCTTGGCCTTCTTAATTATGCCGCGCGCATGCAGGAGTTCGGGAGTGATTTCTTCGTTGGCCGCAAAGCTACGATCAAGCGCGCCCAGGCTAACCTCGAGCCAGCGCTTTTTGAAGATGTTGGTGAAACCACGTTTCGGCAAACGACGATGCAGCGGCATCTGGCCGCCTTCAAATCCGATTTTGGCGGAATAACCGGAGCGCGATTTCTGCCCCTTCTCACCGCGGCCGGCAGTCTTTCCCAGGCCGGAACCCGGACCTCGGCCCACGCGTTTCTTCTTGTGCACAGAACCCTTGCTGGGTTTTAGATTGTTAAGACTTAAGACCATGATTATTTGCCTTTGAACTCACTATTCAACAATTCGCAAGAGATGCGGAATCTTGGCGACCGCGCCGCGCATGGAAGCATTATCCGGACGCTCGACGACCTGATTAAGCTTCGTCAAGCCCAGACTGCGAACCATCTGCTTATGAGTCTTGGGCGTGGCAATAAAGCTGCGGTAATACTGGATGCGGATCTTGCCATCGCTCGCTGCACTCTTCGCCTTGGCGGTCTCACTCTTTGCTTTTTTCGGCATCGCTCTTCCTCAATCTGGTAAATGGTAAATAATAACTTCTAAATTGCGACAGGGTCGTTCTATTTACGATTGACCCTTTACCATTACCGTTCTTAGATTTCTTCGATCTGCTTGCCGCGCAGCCGCGCCAACTCCATCGGGTCTTTCATCCGCAATAGCGCGTCAAAGGTTGCGCGCACCACATTGTGCGGATTAGTAGAACCAAGGACCTTGGTGCGCACGTCATGAACGCCTACTGCCTGCATCACGGCGCGCACTGCACCACCGGCGATCACGCCAGTTCCCTGGGAAGCGGGTTTGACCAACACTCGCCCGGCGCCAAACTTTCCCGTTAACTGGTGCGGCACGGTATTCTGAATCAAAGGTACGCGAATCAAACTCTTCTTCGCGGCCTCGATTGCTTTCTTAATCGCCAGGGGCACTTCCCGCGCCTTGCCGGTGCCAAAGCCCACATGACCGCCTTCGTCACCAACCACCACTAGCGCGGCGAACGACATGTTTTTGCCGCCCTTTACCACTTTGGTTACGCGGTTGATCGAGATAACTTGATCTTTTAGATCCAGGCCGGCGGCCGAGATACGCTGCTTAGGTTGTCTCATTGCTTTTCTTTGACTTTCTTACGCGGCTTTCCTTCCGCTTTACCTTCAGTCGCTTCGGCTGCCGGCTCCGCAGGTTCTTCCGCCGCGGCCGCCGCAACTTCATTCTTATTCAGGCCGGCCTCACGAGCGGCATCGGTCAACGCCTTGATTCGCCCGTGATACAGGTAACCACCACGGTCAAACACCACGCTCTCGATTCCTTTTCCCAAAGCGCGTTCGGCAATCGCCTTGCCAATACGTCGCGCCGCATCGAGGTTGCCGCCGGAAGATCCGCGCAAGTCCTTCTCAGTAGTCGACGCAGACACGATCGTCTTACCGAGCTGATCGTCAACTACCTGCGCATAGATATGATTCAGACTGCGGTAGACGGCCAACCGGGGCCGCTCACTGCTGCCTTTTACCTTGCGGCGAATTCGTCGGTGAATTGCCTCGCGTACTGTTGCTCTACTCGTATTTGCCATTTCTTCCTCATGAATCGTTAATCGCAGATGGCAGGTTTATCTATTCCGATTTACGATTTACTATTTACCTGTCTTGCCGGGCTTCAGCTTGATGGGCACGCCAGCGTAGCGAATGCCCTTTCCTTTGTAGGCGTCCGGCTTGCGGAGCTTGTGCATCTCGGCGGCAACCTGTCCGAGCTTCTGCTTGTCGATGCTCGTCAGAGTCAGCGTCGTTTGATACTGCTGAATGCTGCCCTTGGTGGTCATGCGCTCGGCCTTCGCTTCGACTCCGTCGGGCAAAGGAAAATCAATCGGATGTGAATACCCGAGAGCAAAAACGATCCGCTTTGCCTGCACGTCCGCTTTATAGCCAACGCCAACCACGTCCATCTGCTTAGTGAATCCTTCGGTTACTCCGACGATGGCATTATTGGCCAACGCCCGCGCCAGACCGTGCAGTGGCGCCAAATGATCCGCAGTCCGCTCAGCCCGAAGCTCATCGCCTTCGAGTTTGAAACTAATACCTTCGGGAATCGGCGTCTTCAAACTGCCTTTTGGTCCCTTCACTTCGAGCACCTGTTCCCCGATGGTCACCGAGACGCCTTTGGGTAGTGTGATTATTTTCTTGCCAATGCGCGACATAATTTAACCTCAGTGAAAAGTGACAAGTAAAAAATAATAAGCCGGAAAAGCAAACTTCGTTTTCTTACTTTTCACTCTTCACCTTTCACTCTTCACTTCTTAATAAATCTGCGCCAACAGTTCGCCGCCCATATTTTCGCGACGCGCTGCTTTCCCGCTCATTAAACCTTTAGAAGTAGAAACGATGTTCACTCCATACCCGCCCAGCACTTTAGGGATTTCGCTCGAACCCACGTAGACACGTCGGCCCGGTCGCGAAACGCGCTGCAGGTAAGTGATGGAAGAAGTGCCGCGCGCGTCGTAGCGGAGAAAAATCCGAATGGTGCGCTTCAGGCCTTCGCCCTTCAGTACAAAGTTATTGATATAACCCTCTTCTTTCAGAATACGGGCAATCTCAAGTTTCAGCTTCGAAGCCGGAATATCCGCGCGCGAATGCTTGGCCGCAATAGCATTGCGGATTCGCGTCAACATATCGGCAATAGGATCAGTCATTCTTAACTCCCGATTTGCGATTTTAGATTTTTGATTTGCGATTTACGGCGGCCGCAGTGGACCCTACTCGCAAATCAGCAATCAAAAATCCAAAATACCTTACCAACTAGACTTAACGACGCCAGGGATTTGACCCTCAAGCGCCAGTTGCCGAAAACAGATGCGGCATAAACTAAACTTGCGCAAGTAACCTCGCGCCCGGCCGCACCGCTTACAACGCGTATAGGCACGGACCGCAAATTTCGGCTTTCGCTGCGATTTCGCAATTAGTGATTTCTTTGCCATAACAATTTAGATATCAGCGGTCAGATGTCAGTTAAGAAGTAATTTCAGGGCCGGACTGACATCTGATATCTGGCCTCTGACCTCTGCTTTACGCCCTGAAGGGCATCCCCAGCCCCTTCAAAAGCGCCCGAGCCTGTTCATCGTTTCGGGCCGTGGTAATGATTGAAATGTTCATGCCGCGTAACTTGTCGACTTTGTTGAAGTCGATCTCGGGAAAAATCAACTGCTCGCGTACGCCGATCGTGTAGTTACCACGACCATCAAAAGCTTTTGGTGAAACTCCGCGGAAATCTCGCACGCGCGGCAGCGCAATCGACACCAGCCGGTCAAGAAATTCGTACATCCGATCGCCGCGCAGCGTCACCATCACGCCAATGGGCATTCCCTGACGCAGCTTGAACGAGGCGATCGACTTCTTCGCCTTCGTGATCACCGGCTTCTGACCAGTGATGGAACGAAGTTCGTCGGTTGCTGTGTCGAGAATCTTGGCATTGGCAACAGCCTCGCCCATTCCCATGTTCAGGACGACTTTCTGAACGCGCGGAATCGCCATTGGATTCTTGATGCCAAACTCCTTGGCGATCGCCGGAGCAACTTCCTTTTGATACCGCTCTTTTAACCTTGCTGCCATTTTGAACCTCGGTGAATCGTAAATAGTGAACAGTGAAAAGTAACGACGACAAATTCCCTTTTCACTTTTTACCCTTCACTCTTTACCGTCCTTATTTCTCCAGCGAATGTCCGCTGCCAGTGGCGACGCGAATTTTGGTTCCGTCACCCTCAACTTGATACTTGATGCGCGTCGGCTTACCCGACTGTGGATCGATCAACTGGACGTTGGATATGTTGATAAAGGCTTCCTTCTCGATAATGCCACCGCCGCGGTTGCTTTGCGGGTTTGCCTTCTGGTGTCGCTTGATCACCCCGGCGCCTTCAACTTTTATCTTTCCCGTGACCGGCGCGACTTCGAGGACCCGACCGCGCTTGCCTTTGTCACGGCCCGCGATGATCACCACCTGATCGTTTTTCTTAATTTTCGAGCGCTTTTTTGCCGCCATAACCCTTAAATAACCTCCGGCGCGAGTGACACGATTTTCATGAAGTTTTTGTCGCGCAGTTCGCGCGCCACCGGGCCGAACACGCGCGTGCCAATCGGGGTGCCGTCTTCCTTAATCAGGACCGCGGCATTTTGATCGAAACGGATGTAGGTTCCATCTTTGCGCCGCACCTCTTTGCGCGTGCGAACGATGACTGCATCCTGGACCGTTCCCTTTTTGATCGTGCCATCAGGCGACGCTTCCTTAACGGTCACCTTGATCCGATCACCCAGGCTGGCGATCTTTCCGGTGGAGCCGCCGATGGGCATGATCATCTCCACCCGCCTGGCACCTGAATTGTCGGCGACATCCAGAGATGTCTGCATCTGAATCATTGCTCACTCCGTTCGAGTGATGAGTGATGAGTGATGAGTGATGAGTAAAATCTTTTACTGGTCACTGGCCACCGGTCACTGGTCACTGCTATTTTGCTGCCTTCTGCACAATCTCAATTACACGCCAACGCTTCCGTGCAGACATCGGACGTGTTTCAACAATTCTCACCTTGTCGCCGATAGTCGCACCCAACTCATCATGAGCCATGAACTTTGAAGTGCGACGCACGTAGCGACGGTATTTGGTATGGCGCACCAGACGATCCACGCGAACTACCACCGTCTTCTGCATTTTGTCGGAAACTACAGCTCCAACCTTCTGCGAACGATGCGCGCGCGCTGTCTTTGCGTCCGGGGCGGCGACGACAGCCGCTGTTTCACCGGCGGTGTCCGGCACGTCGGAACCGGTTACACCGGTGTTTGTCTCTGCTTGATTCTCTTCTGCCATTCTTTTCACTCAGCTTGCCGGTTCGCCCGGCGGTTAATGCTTGTTTGTTCTGCCCCAGCCGGCACCCTTATTTCTGCGCCTGCGGTTGGCGTTGTCGCGTAATCGTATGCAGCCGGGCCAGCGATCTTTTTTCCTCGCGAATGCGTTTGACCGCGTCCACTTCGCCCAGGGCCAGCTTAAACTTCAGCCGAAAAAGCGACTCTTTCAAACGGGCGGTTTCCGCCGCCAGCTCTTCTTCCGACAACTCGTGATACTTGTCCAGCTCTTCACGCCGTTTCATAACTAGATCGCGCCTCCCTCTTGATCCGCCCGGGTAACAAATTTCGTCTTGATGGGAAGTTTCTGCGCCGCCAAGCGCATCGCGTCGCGCGCTGTCTTCTCATCCACACCCTCAATCTCGTAAAGAATCCTGCCCGGCTTAACCACTGCCACCCAGTATTCCGGTGCACCCTTGCCCTTGCCCATGCGCGTCTCAGCCGGTTTCTTGGTTACCGGCTTATCGGGAAACATGCGAATCCAAATCTTGCCGCCGCGCTTAATGTGGCGCGTCATCGCAATACGCGCCGCTTCAATCTGCCGGTCGGTAATCCAAGCCGGCTCCAAACACTTGAGCCCGTACTCACCGAAGCTGATCTCGCTGCCGCGAGTCGCGACGCCACTCATGCGTCCGCGCATCTGCTTTCGGTGCTTAACTTTTTTCGGCATCAACATAATGAGTTACCTTCGTAAATCGTCAATCGTAAATGGTGAATAGTCGGATCGAGTAAATGTTCTTAGCTATTTACGATTCACGATTTACTATTTACTGCTTTTATCCGTTTTCGCCGCGCGGCCGTCTACCGTCAGAACCGCCGCCGCCTTCACGCTCGCGACGGGTGCGGGGACGTCGCTCGCGCTCGCCCATACGCGTTTCGTTAATCGGATCCGATCCAGTGCCGCGAGCCATAGCGGCTTTGGCATCGAGAATCTCGCCGCGATAAATCCAAACCTTCACGCCAATCTGACCAAACGTGGTGCGCGCTTCAGCTAAACCGTAGTCAATGTCCGCCCTCAGCGTGTGCAACGGCAGCTGCCCCTGAAGGTGCCACTCACTACGAGCGATCTCGGCGCCGTTTAGACGGCCACTAACCTTGACCTTGATTCCCTGGGCGCCAAATCTAAGTGACTCCTCCACGGCCTTGCGCATGGCGCGGCGAAAAGCAATGCGCTTCTCGAGCTGCGCCGCAATCTTTTCGGCTTGCAGTTGCGCATTCAATTCCGGTTTATGAATTTCCTGAATCGAAACCAGGACTTCGCGTCCGGTCTTGGCTGAAAGGTCGGTCTTCAGCTTGTCGATTTCCGCGCCCTTGCGGCCGATGATGATGCCTGGTCGCGAAGTGTAAATAATGATCTTGAGCCGGTTTGCCGCACGTTCAATATCAACGTGGGAAACTCCGGCGCCGGCGAAACGCTGCTTCAGATCGCGCTTGAGCTTGAGATCCTCTAACAGGTACTCGGCATACTGCTTCTTCGCGAACCAGTGGGAATGCCAATCCTTGTTATAGCCAAGGCGGAATCCGTAAGGATGAACTTTCTGACCCACAATCTTCTCCAGTCGTTTGCGTTCAATCTGAGACCTGAGTTTTGTAATCTGAGATCTGAAATTTTAAATCTGAGATTAGTGCCCTCGATCTACTCTTCTGACTTTGTGGCCTTCTTCTTCGAAGCCCGCCTGGCCGGCTTCTGCTCACTCGCAGTGTCGGCCGCGCTCTTCGAGGTTTCAGCCTGCGGCGCCACTCGCTTTGCACGCGGCGCGGCGGCTGCTCCGCCCCGTTTCCGAGATTTGTTTTCAACCAGCTTCGCCGGCTTCACCCCGCCTGTTTTGCCGCTAGGCTCCGGGCGTGCGTCATTCGAAAGCCGAATGGTTATGTGGCAAAAGTGGCGTTGCTCGCGATAGGCGCGCCCCTGCGGCGCCGGACGCACGCGACGACGGCCTTTGGTCGGCCCGCGATCCACGTAAGCGATCTTCACCCAGAGATCATCCGGGTCGATAGCCACATTGGCCTTTTCTGCCGCTTCATTGGCGTTGGCAATGGCCGAACGCACACACTTCTCAATTAACGTGGACGTGCGCTTGGTCGAAAATCGCAAAATGGCCAAAGCCTTGTTCACGTCCTGACCGCGAATCATATCCACGACGAGTCGCGCTTTTTGCGCCGACCCCCTTAGATACTTTGCACTTGCTGTCGCTTCCATATTCAATCCCCAGTTCCGAGTTGCGAATTTCAAATTTCAAGTTGGTGATCCAAACTCGGAACTCGAAACTCCGAACTCGAAACTCTATTTTGCCGCCGGCGCTACCTTGGTCGCCTTTTCTACTTTCGTGCCTGAATGCCCTTTGAAGGTGCGCGTAGGAGCAAACTCACCAAGCTTGTGACCCACCATGTTTTCCGTAACGTAGATTGGCAGATGCCGCTTGCCGTTGTGCACGCCAAAAGTAAGCCCCACCATGTCCGGCGAGATCGTCGAACGCCGCGACCAGGTCTTGATCACCGGCGGCCGATTGCCGCTGGCCCGGATTCGATCCACGGCTGCCTGAACGTGCTTGTCGATGAATGGTCCCTTTTTAACTGAACGTGCCATATCGCTCCATTTCGGATTTCGGATTGCGAATTTCGGATTGAAAGCGGGTTCTTAAATCCGCAATCCGAATTTCGCAATGCGAAATTTATTTAGTCCTTCGGTCCTTCAAAATCATTCGCTGCGTTCGCTTATTGCTTCTCGTCTTGTAACCCCGCGTCGGGATACCCCAGGGCGTTACCGGATTACGGCCACCAGAGGTTTTTCCTTCACCACCACCATGCGGATGGTCGACCGGATTCATGGCAACGCCCCGCACGTGTGGGCGAATGCCCTTCCAACGCGAGCGACCGGCCTTACCAAACGAAACGTTCTCGTGCTCGATGTTGCCAACCTGACCAATCGTTGCGCGACAAACCAAAGGCACGCGTCGCACCTCGCCTGACGGCATACGCAATTGCGCGTAGTCGCCTTCCTTGGCAACCAGTTGCGCAAAGGCGCCGGCTGAGCGGGCCATCTGCCCACCTTTTCCGGGGCGCAGCTCGATGTTATGAATCTGCGTGCCGAGCGGAATATTGATTAACGGCAACGTATTGCCCGGCAAAATATCGGCTTCCGCGCCACTCATGATTGTCTTGCCAACCTCGATCCCGCTGGGCGCGATGATGTAGCGCTTCTCACCGTCGAGATAGGTGATAAGAGCGATGTGCGCGGAGCGATTCGGATCGTATTCAATCTGCGTAACGCGACCGGCAATACCCTCTTTGTCGCGCTTGAAATCCACGATGCGATAGAAGCGCTTATGACCGCCGCCACGTCGCCGCACGGTGATGCGTCCGTCGTTGTTGCGACCCGAGATCCGTTTCTTTGGCTCGAGTAGCGACTTTTCGGGAACTGCACCGGCGGTTAACTCATCTCGCGTTAGATAGGTTTGATACCGTCGCGCTGGGGATGTTGGTGTTAGTTTCTTTATTCCCATAACTTAAAAAGTTTCGAGTTTCAAGTTTCCAGTTCCAGGTTTCGCCTTCCGAGTTTCTTTTAACTTGAAACTCGAAACTTGAAACTCAAAACTAGACGCTTTCGCCGTAATCGACTGGCTTCTCACCATGCTTCAACGTCACGTAAGCCTTCTTCCAGGACGGCTTGCGACCTTCGAAGCGTCCACGCCGGGCCATCTTTCCCTGAAAGTTGATGGTGCGCACGCGATCCACTTTCACCTGGAAAATGGATTCAACAGCCGACTTGATTTCCGGCTTGGTCGCGCGCCGATCGACGCGAAACGTTAACAACTGTTCTTTGTCCTGCGACTCTTCCTTCGCAACCAGCGCCTTCTCCGTAATCACCGGCGACTTAATGATGTCCCAAACCGTTCTCATTTTTCAGTCGCCTCCTGGCTTTCTGGTGCTTCAACAACTTTCGCCTTCTTCGCGCGCTTTGGCTTTGCCGGGGCGTCGCTCTCAGTCGCAGCCGCTGCTATTTTTTCTTCCGCCTGCGGCGCCGCGGTGTCTTTCTTTGGACCGAGAAGTTGCTCGAGCTCTCTAACGGCCGCTTCGGAAATAATCAGCCGCTCGTGGTAAAGCAGGTCGTAGATATTCAAGGCAAAGCTATTGACAACTTTCGCGCTTTGCACATTTCTCGTTGAGAGAATCAGGTTGTCGTTATCCAGCGAGTCAACAATCAAGGTCTTCCCGGCGAACCCTAACTTCCCGAGCGAAGCAACAAAATCTTTTGTCTTCGGCGTCTTCAGCGTCCAACCGTCGACCAGCGTCACCTTGCCTTCACGAACACGCTCGGAAAGCGCGGAGCGCAAGGCTCCCTGCCGCATCTTCTTGGGCATGTTGTATGACCAGTCGCGCGGCTGTGGGCCGTGTACGTTGCCGCCGCCCTTCCACAAGGGTGAACGAAGCGAGGCGATACGGGCGCGGCCCGTGCCTTTTTGCTTCCAGAGTTTGCGACCAGAGCCGGCTACGTCGCCGCGCGTCTTGGTGGCTGACGTTCCCTGGCGGGCGTTGGCCATGAAGTTTCTAACGGCTGCGTGAATGAGGCCCTCGTTTAGAGGTACATCAAACACGGCGTCAGATAGCTCGACCTCGCCGACTTCTTCATTCTTTAAATTGCGCACCTTAACGGTAGGCATAATTAACTCCCTAAACCGACCGGCGACCGCGGACCGGCGACGGACTCAACGTCCCGTCGGCGGTCTACCGTCTGCGGTCATTTCTTTTTCTGTCGGTCCGCTTTTTGCACGACCACCACACTGCCGTTCGCACCCGGAACGGCGCCGCGAATCATCAGCAGGTTGTTTTCCGCATCAACTCGGGCCACGGTCAGCCCCTTTATCGTGACGCGTTCATCGCCCATGTGACCAGACGATCGCGTGCCTTTAATAACCCGCGATGGATACGCCGATGCGCCGATGGAACCAGGCGCGCGCACGTTCATCGAGCCGTGCGACTCAGGTCCGCGATTAAAATTATGACGCTTGACCGTGCCGGCAAAGCCGCGACCCTTTGACTTGCCGACTACGTCGACCACATCGCCATCGGCAAATTGATCGACCAGAATCTTATCGCCAACATTCAGCTCGCTCGAGGATTCATCCAAACGAAACTCCTTGAGAATGCGGGTCGGCGGGATTCCGCCACCGGTTTTCTCAAAGTGTCCACGCATTGGCCTCGTCACGTTTTTTAGTTTCGGCGGCCGCTCGTCCACCAGTCCGACCTGGACGGCGTTATAGCCGTCGGCGCCAGACGAAGTTTTCTTTTGCACCACCACGCACGGCCCAGCCTTAATCACGGTGACCGGCGTAACCATGCCGTCTGCCGCAAAAATCTGCGTCATGCCAATTTTTCTTCCGATGATTCCGTTAATCATCATTAACCTCAACTATCAAGTCGGAACGATGAATGATGAACTGTTTCAGTTCCGCGTCCCGCGTTCATCCTTCATTATTCTTACTTATTGCCTGCCGAAAGCCTTGATTTCCACGTCGACGCCCGCGGGAAGATCGAGCTTCATTAGCGCGTCAACCGTCTGCGGTGTCGGGTCGAGAATGTCCATCAGACGCTTGTGCGTCCTGATCTCAAACTGCTCACGCGACTTCTTGTCGACATGTGGCGAGCGGAGCACGGTCCACTTGTTCTTGACGGTGGGCAAAGGTATCGGCCCGGCCACCCGCGCACCCGTCCGCTTCGCAGTTTCCACAATCTCCGCGGTGGACTGATCCAACACGCGATGGTCGTAGGCTTTCAGTCTGATTCTGATTTTTTCGTTAAGCATTTTTAGCTCTCAGCTTTCAGCAATCAGCTTTCAGCAAATCAAGTGTCGTCAGCTCGCTGACGGCTGATTGCTGATTACTGATGACTATTCCACGATATCCGAAACCGTGCCGGCGCCCACCGTGCGACCGCCTTCACGAATCGCGAACCGCAAACCCTTCTCCATCGCGATTGGCGCGATCAACTCGATCTCCATCGCCACGTTGTCTCCCGGCATCACCATCTCTACTCCCGCCGGCAAATGCGCCACCCCCGTTACGTCCGTGGTCCGAAAGTAAAACTGTGGCCGGTAACCCGTGAAGAACGGCGTGTGTCGCCCGCCTTC
>JANLYH010000006.1:0-16725 GCA_031365545.1 Pyrinomonadaceae bacterium
CTCCAGAATTGCGCCTTGCCGCGATTCAAGTGACAAACCATGCGATAACCATCAAACTTCAATTCATGCAGCCACTCATCACCAGCCGGTGGCTTATCGACCAGCGTTGCCAGTTGCGGTGCGATGAATTCCGGCAGGGTCGCTTTGCGAGCCCCGGGAATTTTTTTGATTTGAGTGGCTGTTAGACCCAACTGAGTTTCTCGCTTATTTTCCTGTTGTAGTCGCCCAACGATCCAGATCGGACCAGCGATGCTTCAACGCGTCGTAAACCTCGATGCGATAGAGCGGGTGAATCTCCCAAATGGAACGGCGCTCGGGCGAATGGCGCTCTGCTATCTTCCCGGCGCTAAAGATACAAGGCCGGTGACTGGCATCGTAGAATAACGGACCGGTTAGCCGGAGTTTGAGCGGAGGAGCGTTACTGGTCCGGTTTTCTACAACTCGCTGCTTCAGCAATCCCGGTATCAAAGCCTCGATATCAGGGTTTTGTCCGTCGTGAAACCGGCCCCACACCGCGGGCCGGTAGTGCGGACTAATCTCGGCGGTGACAGTCCAACATTCGTCGGTGGTCGCATTCGTGTTCGGACTGAGTGCGATGTGAATGTCGTTCCAGTCAAGTTCCGGGTTGTCACAATCGACTGCTTCACCTCGGGCAGGCCTGCCGTCAGACAGCTTGCTGTACTTTGTGTTCGCGTAGTTGGCATTGAACACATAAGCCTGAAGCGACACGACGCTTCCTTCGCCAATCGATTTGCCGTGCACCTTGATCAGCTTTTCCAGCCGTTGTCGATTCTCGGGATACTTTCCCTGCAGAACGATCTTGCCGGTCTCGATCTGCTGCTCGCTCGTTAGCTGTAGTCGGTTGAAATCGCTGAACTTCAGGGGAACAGGATTGCCCCTTGCGGTGAAGTTATTCTTGGCCGCGTTTTGCGAGTAGTGATAAAGGTTGTTGTCTGCTTTACCAGTAGCCGGACACCGTCGATCGATCTCGTGCGACTCGGCAATTCGCGCAAACGGAACGTCGGCCATCTTCGTCTCAAATTTCTGAGGCGCTGACCCTTCTTGAGCAAAGACTCCGCTGAATACGATTACCGTCGCCAACAGCCGACCCGTTCTAAGCAACTGTCTTTTCATCCTTCATCCTTCTGCCTTCATCCTTGCCCATAGCCATCTGCCTGTGCGTGCCAGGCCAGCGCGAACAACATTGAACCTAGCCCGGCAACGATTATCAAGCCCGCGAAAGCCACGTTCCACCCATAGTTCTGGACGAGCGCGCCGAGACCCCATCCCGAAAACACCGTACTGGCATAACCGAAAATGCTGGTCAGTCCAATCGCGGTTGCTGCCGCTTTTTTTGTTGCCAGGTTCGCAGCCGTAACGGCGAGCAAACACTGCGGACCATAAATGAAAAAACCCGCGGCGCCGAGTAACGCCGCTGTTACGAGTTCCGACTGGCCCGGTATTCTCCAAAATAAGAAGACTGAGACGCCAGCCAGGACCATGTAAATCAAACAGACGCGAACAGCGCGGCCGGCGAAATACTTGTCGGTCAACCAACCACCAATGACCGCACCAAATAATCCACTGAATTCAAAACCGGCGACCATCCAACCCGCGTGCACAATCCTAATGTGTTTCGACTCCGTCAGCAGTGTCGGTCCCCAGTCCAGCACTGCATAACGAATGATGTAAACAAAGAAGTTTGCCAGGGAAACAATCCAGATGTACTTGTTGCAGAAGACTTGTTTGTAAACAAATAGCCTAAACTCTTCGCTCGTTTCTTTATTCGTTTTGGATCTTGTTTCGCCGCCAGCCGCATCAGCGCCGGCGTGATACTCGGTACCCTCCACTTCCGGCAGGCCTACACTTGGCGGCGTGTCCGGCAACGTGAACCAAAGGAACACGGCGCAAACCAGGGCGAGACCGGCTGGAATAATAAAGCAGAGACGCCAGTTAACTCCGACAAGATAGCCGCTCAGGATCACGATCAAGCCGCCGCCAATCGGATGTGACATATTCCAAAGTGAAAACTTCGTTGCCAGTTCTTTCGGGGAAAACCAGTTGGACATCAAGCGAGCACAGGGCGGAAACCCCATTCCCTGGAACCAACCGTTTAAGGTCCAGATAATTCCGAGCGCGAGTACAGTCGAATTGAAGCCGAATAACAGGTTTAGAATTGCAGACATGGCGAGTCCGGTTACCATTAGCACCCGGGCATTGGCGCGATCGCCGAAAAAGCCGTTGGCAAACTTCGAAACGCCATAGAGCAGCCCGTGAAGCGTGAGAAAGAGACCGAGCTGAGTTTTCTGTATGCCTAAACTATGTTCCATTACCGGCATCGCAACGCTGAGGTTCTTACGCACAAAATAAAAAGTCGCGTACCCGATTATGGAAGAGAACAACACTCGCCGTTGCCAGCGACGATATTCGCTGGCAATCTCTTCGGAGTCTGTTAATGGATCGACGGCGGCTGCAGGCGCGAACAGTTTGACTAACCAGGCAAAAGAAGACGTTTGCGGGGCGCTCGGCATTTCGGGGTTTACATTCATTATCAATTTGCTGGCGACGGGAGAGCGACCGAGATTAGTCTGCCAATCGGGAATCTAGCAAGAGAAAGTTTTCAATGACTAAAGCGTCAGAACAATCCGATGTTGCCGCCGCCTATGATGATTGGGCCGAAACCTACGACCTCGATCAAAATCGGACGCGCGACCTGGCGGGAGAAACGTTGAGGCAGGTTGATCTCAATCTCGCCGGTCGCAGAGTAATCGAGGTTGGTTGCGGCACGGGGCGCAACACGCCATGGCTGGCCCGACCGGAAACGGGTTCTACGAATATCGTAGCGTTGGACTTTTCTGAAGCGATGCTCGCGAAGGCAAGAGCTCGCGTGAACGATGCACGAGTCCGGTTTGTGCAGCACGATGTGCGCACAACCTGGCCGCTCGAAAATGCTTCGGCAGATGTTGTGATAGCGATGCTGGTACTCGAACATGTCGACAATCTGGCGCCGGTTTTTGCGGAAGCTGCACGCGTGCTTGTCGCGGAAGGCGAATTCTTTCTCTGCGAGTTGCATCCGATGCGTCAACTGTCAGGCGGTCAGGCGCAGTTTAGTAACGCAAGAACTGGCGAGCGCCAACTGGTGCCGGCGTTTATCCACGATGTCTCGGATTACGTGAGCGCCGGTTTATCGTCTGGGTTTGTACTTCGAGAGATGCGAGAATGGCGCGACGCTGACGCGCCGACTTACAGTCAACCTCGGATCTTGTCGCTGATTTTTTCGATTTAAGCGCGTGATGACATTTTACGGGCGTGCTGCGGTTCTGCCCCGGGTCAGCTACTCGTCAAAAAGCGATCGGAGAAACTCTTTATTCCAGTGCTGAGGTGGAGATGTTGACCGGTGCATTTCGCGCCCGAGTCGACGCCCTGGCTCGCCTCGCTCCGGGTGGCGATCGCTAAGCAAAAAAGTAGGACAGGCATTCCTGCCTGTCCTATTTCTTTTTGGAAGCTCGGGGTTTGATGCACTTCGGACAGGCAGGAATACGTGTCCTACTCGGCCGCGTCCTCAACTTCGCCGTCCGCTCCCGCGGCAACCAACGGCTCGCGCGTGGGAGGAGTCGGCATTTCGTGTCCGCCTACGATGTCGGGAAAATCATCAAGGTCGCGCTCGCGAATCTGATCGATCGATTCGTCACGCGCAATCTCAACGTTACGGTAATACTCCATGCCGGTCCCGGCAGGAATCAACCGACCCATGATGACGTTCTCTTTCAAACCGCGCAGATAATCGATGCGTCCCGAGATAGCGGCTTCGGTAAGCACGCGGGTTGTCTCCTGGAACGAAGCCGCGGAAATGAAGGAGTCAGTTGAGAGCGAAGCCTTAGTGATACCGAGCAAGAGCGGCTCGGCCTGTGCAACTTCGCCTTTTTCGTTGTTGACGCGCTCGTTTTCATCAGTAAAGCGGAAACGATCCACCTGCTCCTCGAGCAGGAAGTCAGTGTCGCCAACTTCCTTGATCTTCACCCAGCGCAACATCTGACGCACGATAACTTCGATGTGCTTGACGTTAATGTTCACGCCCTGCAGGCGGTAAACCTCCTGGATTTCATTGACGAGATACTCCTGCAAGCGCTGCATACCGAGCACGCGCAGGATGTCGTGTGGGTTCAGCGGGCCGTCCATCAAAGCTTCGCCGGCACGTACGCGATCACCTTCCTGCACGTTGATGTGTGTGCCGCGCGGGATGTCATAATCCCGCTCCTCAGCGTCGTCGCCGGTAACGATCAGTTTGCGTTTACCCTTGGAGATTTCACCAAGTTTAACGATGCCGTCGATCTCCGACATAATCGCCGTTTCGGCTGGCCGCCGCGCTTCAAACAACTCAACTACGCGCGGCAGACCGCCCGTGATGTCTTTGGTCTTGGTCGTTTCCCGCGGAATCTTGGCAATGATATCGCCTGGCTCCACGTCTTCAGCATCGACCACCATCAGGTTGGCCCGCACCGGCATCTGGTACGTCTTCAGCATCTTATTGCTGGCGCTGCGAATTTCCAGCCGGGGCTGTTTCTTCTCGTCAGGCGAGTCTTTTACGACCATGCGAGACTGTCCGGTTACTTCGTCGACCTCTTCGTCAAACGTCACGCCTTCCTTCAAATCCTGATACTTCACGTGACCAGCGACTTCGGTAAGAATCGCGAAGGTAAACGGATCCCATGTTGCCAACAGTTGATCCTGGGTTACTCTCGCGCCGTCTTCCACGAGAATGTGCGCGCCATAAACGATCTGATAGCGCGCGGCCTCACGACCACGATCGTCAATGATTGTTAGCGAGCCATTGCGGTTCATCGCGATGCGTTCGCCCTTGCGGCTCTTAACGGTTTGCAGGTCAAGGAACTTGATAGTTCCATCCTGGCGCGCTTCGTGTTTCGAAGACTCTTCCAAACGCGCCGTACCACCGATGTGGAATGTACGCATCGTGAGCTGCGTGCCCGGTTCACCGATTGACTGCGCGGCAATCACACCCACCGCCTCGCCGATTTCCACCGGCCGGCCTGTCGCCAGGTTGCGACCGTAGCACTTGATGCAGCAGCCGCGACGCGACTCGCAGGTCAACACGGAACGAATGCGCACTCGCTGGACCCCGGAACGCTGAATCTCAGACGAGAGATCCTCGTCAATCTCCGCATTGGAGTCGACGATTACTCGACCTTCGACCGGGTCGATAACATCTTCGAGGGCGATGCGACCGACGATGCGGTCTCGCAACGACTCAATCTCCTCGCCGCCTTCAATGATGGCGCTGGCGGAAATACCACGCAGCGTGCCGCAATCCGGCTCACTGATGATGACGTCCTGAGCAACGTCTACGAGACGACGGGTCAGGTAACCTGAGTCGGCCGTTTTCAACGCGGTGTCGGCTAGACCCTTGCGAGCGCCGTGCGTTGAAATGAAGTACTGCAAAACGTCCAGGCCTTCGCGGAAGTTTGCCTTGATCGGCGTCTCGATGATTTCGCCGGAGGGCTTGGCCATCAATCCGCGCATACCCGCGAGCTGGCGAATCTGCTGGGCGCTACCGCGCGCACCGGAATCGCTCATAACGAGAATTGGATTGAGCTCGCCGGAGGATTTCTCGCGCTCGTCCATCGCTTTGAACATTTCCTTGGCGACTTTATCAGTCACCTCAGACCAGATGGCGATGACTTTGTTGTAGCGTTCACCGGAAGTGATCACACCGTCGAGATATTGCTGCTCGACCGCGATGACATCTGCTTCAGCTTTATTAACTAAAGGCTTCTTGGCATCCGGCGTTACCAGATCATCGATGCCGATCGAAATGCCGGCCTTGGTGGCGTAAAGAAAACCAAGGTTCTTTAAATCGTCGAGCATCTTCACCGTCATCTCGTGGCCGAGACGAATGTGCGAATAGTTGACGAGCGACTGCAGTCCCTTTTTCTTGAGCGTGCCATTGAAGAAGGGCAGGCCTGGCGGGATCGAATCGTTAAAGATAACGCGACCTACCGTGGTGTCGATTACGCGACGCACATCTTCCTGCACGGCCGCCCGCAGAATGTCCTGCGGATCGTGTTCCTGCGTTAGATCAATCAGGTCTCCCTGAATACGCAGCTTGATCGGCGTTTGGGTCGTAACTTCCTTGGCGTCGAGCGCCAGCAGCACCTCTTCCAGCGAAGCGAAGACGCGACCCTCGCCCTTTGCACCAGGCTTGTCGCGCGTCAAGTAATAAATTCCCAACACGATGTCCTGCGAAGGCACAGCGATTGGCTGACCGCTCGCGGGACTGAGAATGTTGTTGCTGGAGAGCATTAACACCGCCGCTTCGATCTGCGCTTCGGGCGACAGCGGAATGTGCACCGCCATTTGGTCGCCATCGAAGTCGGCATTGAAAGCGGTACAAACGAGCGGGTGAATCTTGATGGCTTTGCCTTCAACCAGCACCGGCTCAAACGCCTGAATTCCCAGACGATGGAGGGTCGGCGCGCGGTTTAGCAGCACTGGATGTTCGCGAATTACTTCTTCGAGGATGTCCCAGACCACCGGCTCCTGACGCTCAACCATTTCGCGGGCCTGCTTGATGGTAGCCGCATGCCCCTGTTTCTCTAGTTGGTTATAAATAAACGGCTTGAACAGCTCGAGCGCCATCTTCTTCGGCAAGCCACACTGGTGCAGCTTCAACTCCGGACCGACAACGATCACCGAACGTCCTGAATAATCAACACGCTTGCCCAGCAGGTTCTGACGGAAACGTCCCTGCTTACCTTTGAGCGTTCCACTCAGCGACTTCAGGGGGCGATTGTTTACGCCGCGCAGCACCCGACCGCGACGGCCGTTATCAAACAACGCGTCTACCGCTTCCTGGAGCATACGCTTTTCGTTACGCACAATTACTTCCGGCGCGCGCAACTCCATCAGCTTCTTCAGACGGTTGTTGCGATTGATAACGCGACGATACAAATCGTTGAGATCCGAGGTAGCGAAACGTCCACCATCGAGGGGCACCAGCGGGCGCAGCTCAGGTGGAATGACCGGGATGACATCAAGGATCATCCATTCCGGATGATTACCCGACTTCAGAAAGCTGGTGGCAACTTTCAGGCGCTTCGAGTATTTAAGTTTTTTCTGCTGCGAAGTCTCTTCGCGCATGCGTTTGCGCAGTTCGATCGAGAGTTCCTCGACCTTTACCATCATTAGCAGCTCTTTGATCGCTTCGGCGCCCATCTTGGCAACAAACTGCGCCGGATAGTCTCTGACGAGTTCGCGATAGCGCTCATCCGAGAGCAGTTCGCGCTCCTTGATTCCGGGAACATCACCCGGATCGATGACGATGTACGACTCAAAATAGAGAACCTTTTCCAACTCGCGCAGCGGAATGTCGAGCAGATGGCCAATGCGTGAAGGCAGTCCCTTGAAAAACCAAACGTGAGAACACGGGCTGGCGAGATCAATATGACCGAGGCGCTCGCGGCGTACCTTCGCTTGCGTCACCTCCACGCCACACTTGTCGCAGATAACGCCGCGGTGCTTCATGCGTTTGTACTTCCCGCAGAGACACTCCCAATCAGCGACCGGGCCAAAAATGCGCGCGCAGAAAAGTCCGTCACGCTCCGGCTTGAAGGTGCGGTAGTTGATCGTCTCCGGCTTTGTCACCTCGCCATGCGACCATTGCCGGATTTTGTCCGGCGAGGCCAGCGAGATTCTAATTGCTTCAAAGTCAGGAGCTAATTGCGTCTTCTCTTGTTGAAATCGAAACATCTTTTCTCCGAACGAGTCCCAGGTCCAATGTCCAAGATCCAAGGTCCGCTAAGTCGAATTGACCTTGGACTTTGGACGTTAGACTTTGGACAGTCTCTATTATTCCGCCGCGCTCGTTATGAGCGCTTCACCAACGCCCTCTTCAGTGCCATCGCCATTGCCAGGTACTTTCTTATTAATTAGCTCAACATCCAGACACAGCGACTGAAGTTCGCGAACCAGCACGTTGAACGATTCCGGCAGACCCGGATCGAAATCAGCCTCACCCTTAACGATGGCCTCATAAATCTTGGAGCGCCCGGCTACGTCATCCGATTTCGCCGTCAGCAACTCTTGAAGAATGTGAGCGGCGCCATAGGCTTCCAGCGCCCAAACTTCCATCTCTCCAAAACGCTGACCGCCGAATTGCGCCTTACCACCCAACGGCTGTTGCGTAATCAGGCTGTACGGTCCGATCGAACGCGCGTGAATCTTGTCGTCTACCAGGTGCGACAGCTTGAGCATGTAGATGTAACCGACTGTCACCTTTTGCTCAAACGGATCACCTGACAGTCCGTCGTAAAGAATGGCCTTGCCTGATTCGTTGATGATCTCCGGGAGACCCATCTCCGTAGCCTTATCGCCGGCCAGTTTTAGTTTCTGCTTGATCTCGGCTTCAGTTGCTCCGTCGAAAACCGGCGTAGCAAAGTGAACTCCTAAAACGCGCGCCGCCCAGCCAAGGTGCGTTTCTAAAATCTGCCCCACGTTCATGCGCGAAGGCACGCCGAGCGGGTTGAGCACGATTTCAACCGGCGTACCATCCGGCAGGTAAGGCATGTCTTCTTCCGGCAAAATCCGGGCGATGACACCCTTGTTTCCGTGACGGCCGGCCATTTTGTCGCCCACCGAGAGCTTGCGCTTCATGGCGATGAAGACCTTCACCATCTTGATGACGCCGGGCGCGAGTTCATCGCCCTGACGAAGCTTGGCAATCTTCTCTTCGTAAATGTCCGAGAGAATTTTGATTTGCCGCTCGGTGCGATCTTCGTATTCCTTGATCTCCGCGCCTACATCAACGCGCGTCGATGCCATCTGCACTTTCCGCAGGACCTTCGCTTCAACGCCTTCCAGCATCTCGCGAGTGATGGTTTCGCCTTTCGGAATAACCACTTCGCGATTGACAGTCAAGTCGGCTGATAGCTTGCGTCCTTCGAGAAGCTCGCGGATGCGCTGGTCGCGCTGCTCACGCAGGATACGAGTTTCATCCTCAAGGTCGCGCCGCAGCCGATCTTCTTCTTCCTGTTCGATGGCCAGCGAACGCTGATCCTTCTCCTGCCCCTTACGAGTGAACACCTGCACATCGACAACCGTACCGTCGATGCCCGGAGGTGAAACCAACGAAGCGTCTTTAACGTCGCCGGCCTTTTCACCAAAGATTGCGCGCAGGAGTTTCTCTTCCGCAGTCAGTTGGGTTTCGCCCTTGGGCGTAACCTTCCCGACGAGAATAGAACCAGGCTTAACCTGGGCGCCGATGCGAATGATGCCGCTCTCATCGAGATCGCGCAGCATATTTTCGCCGACGTTCGGAATGTCGCGCGTGATTTCTTCAGGGCCCAACTTAGTATCGCGGGCCTCGATTTCGAGTTCCTCAATGTGGATCGAGGTGTAGTAATCGTCTTTGACCAAACGCTCGGAAACGAGAATGGCGTCCTCAAAGTTATAGCCGCGCCAGGGCATGAAAGCCACCAGCACGTTGCGACCCAACGCCAGCTCACCGCGATCGGTACAAGGCCCGTCGGCTATGACCTGTCCCTTAGAGACCCGCTCGCCTACGTGCACGATCGGCCGCTGGTTGATGCAGGTATTCTGGTTTGAGCGTTTGAACTTGATTAGCGTGTAAATGTCCGCCGTAACTTCGCGCGAAATCGTGCCGTCAACGTTGTGATCGGCCTTGATGATGGCGCGCTCGGAGTCAACGTAGTCAACTACGCCGTCGCGTTTCGCGGTCACAACGGCACCGGAATCGCGCGCCGTAGTTTTCTCCATGCCGGTGCCGATGTAAGGCGCTTCCGCGCGCAGCAACGGCACTGACTGGCGCTGCATGTTCGAACCCATCAGGGCGCGGTTGGCATCGTCGTTTTCGAGAAACGGAATCAGCGAGGCCGCAACCGAAACGAGCTGCTTCGGAGAGACGTCAACGTATTCAATGTCTTTGCGCAAAGCCAGGATGAATTCCCCGGCTTTCCGAGCAGCGTTGCGGTCGTTGACGATGTAGCCGGTTTCGTCCAGGAGAATGTTCGCCTGGCCAACCACGTGCTTATCTTCTTCCCAGGCGGTCAGGTAAAAAGGCCACGGCTCAAAGTCGGCCTTGCGGGCCCCGGCGCTGACCTTTTTGTTAATCTTCTCCACTTCGTCCAGCGGCATATGTTCGCCGTGCTTCAACTTGGTGTCCCCGCCGTTTAGGACGCGAACGTATTCCAGAACTTTGCCGTCCGTTACCTTCCGGTAGGGAGCTTCGATGAAGCCAAACTCATTAATGCGCGCGAAACAAGAGAGACTGGAAATCAAACCGATGTTCGGACCTTCAGGCGTCTCAATCGGGCAAATTCGGCCGTAGTGAGTTGGGTGAACGTCCCGGACTTCGAAGCCGGCGCGCTCGCGCGACAAGCCGCCTGGTCCCAGCGCCGAGAGCCGGCGTTTATGGGTGATCTCCGAAAGCGGATTGGTCTGATCCATGAACTGCGAGAGCTGACTCGAACCAAAAAACTCGCGCACAGCAGCAGTCACGGGCTTGGCGTTGATTAGGTCGCGCGGCATCGTGGTCTGCATTTCCTGATGAATCGACATCTTCTCCTTGATCGCACGCTCCATGCGCTCGAGGCCGATGCGAAACTGGTTTTCCAGCAGTTCACCTACGGCGCGCACGCGACGATTGCCGAGGTGGTCGATGTCATCAGCTTGAAACTCCGAAGGGTTCTTGCGCATCTTCAACACGTAAGAAACCACATCGTAAAAGTCCTTGGCTGAGAGCAGCGGATCGTTAATCCGATCGCGTTCCGGCTTGCCCATCTTGATGTTGAACTTCAGTCGGCCCACGCGCGAGAAATCAAACTTGCGCGGATCGAAAAACATCGCTTCCAGCAATTTGTAAGCAGTCTGGACAGTCGGCGGATCGCCGGGACGCATTTTGCGGTAAATTTCCAGCAACGCATCCACCGGCTTGGTGATTACATCCTTCTTCAGCGTCTGGGCGAGAATGGAACCAATGTCGTCGCGCTCGGGGAAGAAAACTGAGAAGCTGTCGATGCCGCCTTCGACGATCTCCTGCAACTTCGCCGGATTGATTTCATTGTTCGCTTCGAGGATGACCTCGCCACTTTCCTTGTTGACGATGTCAGAAAGAGCGTAGGCGCCCTCAAACTGCGAAGTCTCCATCTCGACTTCGCCGATGTTTGCCTTGCGCAGGGCTTCCAGTGCCGAACTGGTAACCTTCTTGCCGGTGCGAACGATGGGATCGGGACCGCGTCCCTTGATATCAAAGTCGACCTTCATGCCTACCAGGCTGGTCGACCCCTGCTCGGGCACCTGCATCATCAGCCGACCGTCTTCGACCCTAATCTCGTCGGTAACGTAAAGGGCGCGCAGGATATCTTCGTCGGCAAATGAAGCGTTCTTCACCCTTTCTTCCAAAATGGAGTCGCTCTTCACCAGCTTGCCGTCGATCACCTTGCCAAACCAGAGACCAAGGGCTCGCAGGAAAATCGAAGCCAGAAACTTGCGCTTGCCAACGCGAACGTAAAGCAGGTTCTTCTGGTCGTATTCAAACTCAACCCACGAACCGCGGTAGGGAATAATCTTGGCGATGTAGATCGCGCCGCGTTTGAAGAAGACTCCAGGCGAGCGGTGTAACTGGGAAACAATGACGCGCTCGGTGCCGTTGATGATGAACGTGCCGTTGTCGGTCATCAGAGGAATTTCGCCAAAGAAAACTTCTTCTTCCTTGATATCGCGAATCGAGAGCACTTCGGTTTCCGGATCTTTGTCGTATACGGTAAGCCGAATCTTGACCTTGAGCGGAACGCTATAACTCATGCCGCGTTCCTGACACTCCTGCTGGTCATGCTTGTGCTTCAGGCCGACGGGCTCGCCGCAGTTTTCGCAAAGCTGGGGGCGTACCGAGTTGAAGGTGCCGCACTTGTGACAAAGCGTTTCGCCTGCTGCCAGCGGATTGACCTTGATAGTGGAGCCGCAGTGCTTACAATTTGCGCGCAGGTAGTTGAGACCTTCCAGCCGTCCGCACTTGCACTGCCAATTGCCGATCTGATACTCAACGAAATCGAGCGTCGCCGTCCCACGAAAATCGGAGATGGGGAAGACTGACTGGAACACAGCCTGGAGGCCGGTGTTCTCACGCTCTTCCGGCAGGAAATCCATCTGCAGAAAACGGTTATACGATTCGCGTTGGATCTCAATCAGATTCGGAATGCGCACGGCGGTCGAAATCTTAGAAAAGTCGACGCGCTCAGGCGCCTGACTCGTGCGTCTTCCCAATCCTGTATTTGCTGAATGAAGCAGATTTCCTTGCATGAGAGGTTCCTTATTAGAATTTCTGAGTGCGGATTTCGGATTGCGGAATCCAAAAACCAACAGCGCGGTTTCAAAATCCGCATTCTGAAATCAGCAATCCGCAATGCCTAGAGACGCCAAGGCGCGGTCAGAGCGCAGAATGCCCCGACCGCTTAATCACTAAAAAGCGGGTGATTTCTTGTCGAATTTTTTCGGAATAACGCCAGCGCCTCAATACTCTCTTAACTTAACCACCAAGTCTCTGAGTGTCAAGCCACCAAACACCGGTCCAATATCTCAAGTCCAATGTCCAAAGTCCGCCTGGTTAACCAGACATTGGACCCTGAACATTGGGCTTTGGACTAACTATTTCACTTCGACAGTTGCGCCTGCGTCAGCCAGCTTCTGGCGGACGGTCTCGGCTTCTTCTTTCGAAACGCCTTCCTTCACCGGCTTCGGCGCTGCCTCGACGAGATCCTTGGCTTCTTTCAAACCAAGCGCAGTCACCTCGCGCACAACCTTGATCACATTGATCTTGTTGCCACCGACGGCCTGCAGAATTACGTCGAATTCCGTTTTCTCTTCAGCCGGTGCTGCGGCCTCGCCGCCACCACCTGCCGCCGGAGCCGCAACCGCTGCTGCCGCTGCGGAAACGCCAAAAGTCTCTTCCAGCTCTTTAACGAGCTGTGATGCTTCCAGAAGCGTCATGCTCTTCAAAAACTCAATAACATCTTCACGTGTTGCTGCCATGATTACCTTTCTATCCTCCTCAAAGGGTTCCTGGGTGCTGTTGTTTTACGTTTCGCAGCAGAACCCACGGGACTCTTTTCGAGTTGCTTGCATCGCAACTGGAAAAATGTCGGAAGCGCCAACTGCGATCTGACTATCGCTGCGCTCGTTTTCCGCGTCCGGCCCACTGACTCCTGAAAACTCGAATTTCGAAATTCGAATTTCGAAATTTTAGGCGGCCTCGCCGCCCTTCTGATCACCAATCTGTTTGACCACGATAGCCAAATTACGCGGCACCGCCGACAACACAGTGACGAATCGCTGTGCCTGGGCGTTGAGCAGAAACATGACTTTCGAGATCAATTCTTCCTTCGAAGGCAAGCTGGCGATCGCTTCTACATCCTGCAGAGCGACGACGTTGCCCTCGACGATACCCACCTTAAACTTAAAAATATCCGGATTGGCCTTGGTAAACTTTGCGATCGCTTTTGAAAGACCCACCGGATCTTTGTCGCTTAGGGCCACCGCCGTAACACCCTTAAACTGATCCGCAGCCGCTGCCAACGCGGTGCCCTCGGCGGCCTTGCGAGCCAAAGTGTTTTTCACCACCCCATAACTGACGCCGGCTTCCCGCAACTGATTGCGGAGTTCCTGATCCTTCGGGACAGTCATGCCCTTGAATCCGACCAGCATCGCGGCTTTAGCGTTCTTAAACTGCTCCGTGAGAGCTTCCAAATCTTTTTGTTTCTGTGCTCTGGTTTTCATCTGTCTGGTTCCTCACCTATTTGACGCCTATTTGACATACGCCGCTTCATCGATCAGCACGCCAGGACTCATCGTGGCCGCCAGGTTGACCTTCTTCACATACTTACCTTTAGCGGTTGATGGCTTCGACTTCACCACGGCTTCGAGCAGTGAGCGAGTATTATCGCGAAGCTTGTCAGCTTCAAAGGAAACCTTGCCAACCGGAACGTGAATTACGCCCGTCTTGTCAACGCGATACTCGACCTTGCCGGCTTTGGTCTCCCTGACTGCGGTCTTCACGTCGAAGGTCACAGTACCGGTCTTGGGATTTGGCATCAGACCTCGTGGGCCCAGCACCTTTCCCAGGCCGCCGACGAGTCGCATCATGTCAGGGGTGGAAACAACGGCATCGAAGTCGAGCCAGCCGCCCTTAATTTTGTCAACCATGTCTTCGCCGCCGACAAAATCCGCGCCTGCCTCTTCGGCCTCTTTAATCTTATCGCCCTGCGCTATCACGAGGACCGTCTTTGACTTACCGAGTCCGTGGGGCAGTACGATCGTGCCGCGCACGAGCTGATCGGCTTTGCGGGGATCAACCCCCAGCCACACCGTCAATTCAACTGTCTCGTCAAACTTGGCGAAGGCAATCTGTTTAACCTTCGAAACGGCTTCTTCGAGGTTGTACTTGCGCCCAACCTCAATCTTCTCAGCCGCCAAATTGTATTTCTTGCCGTGCTTCTTCATGGGGTACTCCTGAGGTGCGAGCGAGATTTCGGATTGCTGATTGCGGAATGCTGATTTGCCTTCCGCTTCGTGGCTTCCTTTATCTCTCCCTCTCAATGCGATTCGGATATGCAATAATCCGCAATCCGAACTCCCAATTACTCAATCGTAAGTCCCATCTGCCGGGCCGTGCCGGAGATGGTTTTAATTGCCGATTCCAAACTCGTCGTGTTTAGATCCTGAATCTTTGTCTTGGCAATTTCTTCAATCTTTGCCTTCGAGATCGTTCCCACCTTTTCGCGGTTGGGCTTGCCCGAACCCTTCGCAATGCCCGCCGCCTTCTTTAATAAGTCTGCCGCCGGCGGCGTCTTTGTTTCAAAGGTAAACGAGCGGTCGGCGTAAACGGTAATGACCACCGGAATCTTTAGATCGGGATCCATCTGCGCGGTCTTTGCGTTAAATGCCTTGCAGAACTCCATGATATTGACGCCGTGCTGGCCGAGAGCCGGCCCAATAGGTGGCGCCGGATTGGCCTTGCCCGCGGGGACCTGCAACTTGATATAGCCTGTTATTTTCTTCGCCATGGCTTAGTAAATCGTGAATCGTGAATAGTAAATAGTGAAAACCTCAAGCCCTAAAGGCTCTATTCAATATTTACGATTTACGATTCACTTCCTTTCATTCTTCTTCCGCGAAAGTAACTTTCTCAACATCCAGGAAGTTCAATTCCACTGGCGTCGATCTGCCAAAGATCGTGACCGTCACTTTTAGCGTCGACTTATCTTCGTTAACTTCTTCAACCTTACCAGTAAAACTCTGAAACGGGCCCGACTTGATGCGGACTGTTTCGCCGGCTGCGTAAGAAAACTTTGGCTTCGGTTTCTCAGCCGCCTCCGTCACATTGTGGACAATCTGATCCACTTCCTGGGGCGTGAGCGGTGTCGGGTTGTGTCCGCCAACAAAGCCGGTCACTTTGGGCGTAGACTTGATCATGTGAAACACGTTGTCAGGAATATGACCACGGTCATCACACTCGATCTGCACGAGCACGTATCCCGGATAAAACATGCGCGACGATTCGATGCGCTTGTTACCGCGCATTTCGACGACCGTCTCGGTCGGCACCAGCACTTCCGTGATCTCGGCTTGAAGATCGGTGTCGCGCACGCGAGCCTTAAGGCTGTCGCGAACCTTCTTCTCGTGCCCCGAATACGTATGTAGTATGAACCACTGCTGCATCAAAATTGCTTCCTTGCCGCTTAGGCGGATCCGGTCATCCAATTCAATAAGTGATTGAGCTGTAACAACAGGAACGCCCATATGCGATCTACCAGAAATAAATAAATTGCAAAGAAGATCACCGCAACCAGCGTGATGATGGTCGTGTTCTTGACTTCTTTGACCGAAGGCCACGACACGCGTTTCATTTCCGCGCGCACGTCGCGTAGGAATTGCGACAGACGACCGAGCGGGCCTACTCGCGGGCCGCTCAAGCCGCGCTCGCGGCGCGCTCCCTTACCTTCGCCACCCTCGCCAAAGCGAGCGGCGCGCGGAGCTGGTAAAGGCGCATCCTGGTTTTCTATGTCATCCATAATATTGCCGACTTAATAACAGCTTCTGCTAACTAATTCTCTGGCAGGGGTACCAGGATTCGAACCCGGACTTGCGGTTTTGGAGACCGACGTGCTAACCGTTGACACTATACCCCTGTGTGCAACGATGATCGTGGAACTATGAACGCTGAACTCTTTCTTCATTCATCGTTCCGCGTTCCGCGTTCATAGTTACTTAGTTTCTTTATGATCAGTGTGTTTGCGGCAACGGCGACAGAACTTGCTGAACTCAAGCCGATCAGGCGTGGTCTTCTTATTCTTGGTCGTTACGTAGTTACGGCTCTTACAAGCACTACACTGAAGAACAATATTGTCGCGTGGCATAAATTTCCTAACTCATTTCCGATTACTGACTACCGGTCACTGACTATTCCACGATATCCGAAACCGTGCCGGCGCCCACCGTGCGACCGCCTTCACGAATCGCGAACCGCAAACCCTTCTCCATCGCGATTGGCGCGATCAGCTCGATCTCCATCGCCACGTTGTCTCCCGGCATCACCATCTCTACTCCCGCCGGCAAATGCGCCACCCCCGTTACGTCCGTGGTCCGAAAGTAAAACTGTGGCCGGTAACCCGTGAAGAACGGCGTGTGTCGCCCGCCTTC